>CAIOOA010000224.1 GCA_903859815.1 uncultured Methylococcaceae bacterium
AAGCCGTAGGCGCCGGATGTTTTGTCCATGTCTGCGGCTCCATCGCAGGCATGGACAAAATATAAGGCGAACGACACGGCGTCGAGTCATTTGTGGTAGCCATGGGGCGATGCGAGCGCAGCGAAGTATCGTTCCTTGGCGGACGCAGGACGGCGCGGGCAGCCGAAGGCATAGTAGTCGCTAATTTTTCGCTCCCGAAATCGGAGGACTCATTTCGGGTATCGCGAAAAATAGCGACTCGCTTGTTGGGTGTTCGTATTGGAGTCGGAAGCCTTTGGTAACCGATTCATTGTTAATTCTTTGCCGTTGTGGGGTCGCCGGATGTCGTTGAATTCCAGTAGGGAAAGCTGTTCCATGGGTTTGTTTGTATGATAAAATTAAAGGCATTATAACCGAGGAACATGCTCTAGCTGGAAATTGAAAGAGAGCAAAAAAGGGAATTGTTCTAGAAAAATTGGAATCAGGTTTAATTACACCGCCTGTGTGATTGTTCCGTTTGTCGCAAAATGCATGTGAACAGCTATTGCGACTTGCGAAATTACAATTTAAAATAATATACAGATTCGCACTTAACTGCATAGACACTAGAGGTTTGCTCGGCTTTCCATCTAGCCTGAATTCTAACGCTTTAACCTTTTATGGAACATCTTAATGTTATTCGATGCCACTTTCGGCCAAGATGTTTGCACACATGTAACGAAGTGTAAGTCAGAGTCATTATCTTCTCTCCATAAAACAGTCCGTTTTGAATCTGAAGCTGCGCTAGTTAGCACAGCCATGAAAATGATAATTCCAAAGTCAATTTGTGATGTGACTGGAATTGCAGAATTCGATTGTAATCATGGTATTGCTGATCTGGTACTTTATAAGCTACGTCCACGTTGGGAACTTGCGGATGGTCTACAGTATCTGTCACCTCGTTGGGCTGCTGCATTATATGCCCTACCGTATCGTCGTGGTTTCACAGACGAGTGGTTTGCCGAATGTAATCTTGTAACTCGTCGTCGCGCTCTTAGAGCTTTGAATGAATATGCAAATGCTGGTTATTGCGAACAAATGAAGATTAAAGGTCGCTGGATCAAGGTCAGACAACCTCAACGAATTGTAAGTGAAATTAATGCAATAGAAGCTAAATTACGCGATTGGCAACGTGCGCTAATACAAGCCGCACGATATCGTGCATTTGCTCATAGATCTTGGGTGCTACTTGATGAAGCAACAATAAAGCCAGCTATTGCTAGGCTTGATCGTTTTAAGGATTTAAATGTTGGTCTTGTTTCACTCTCAACTGATGGCATAATCCATCATTACTATATGCCGGAAAAACGGACACCGCCTGATGCTTGGCGATTTTGGTTCGCAAATGTTTTAATTGCACGTGCTGTTAGCCAAGATATTTCCGGTAGTACCTGTTGATAACATCAAGCCATGGTTGCAAATGATCGCCTTTACCATGTCGCTCAATATCGAAATGTTTCTTCTGTAATTCCTCATCAATTTGTATAGCTTCATTCAACCATTTACGAAGCAAATTGTAGCGGTCTATTGTAGTTAGAATCTCAAGTTGTTTTATCTGATGTTGAAAACATAAGAAAAAATGTTTATATAGTGTTGGCTGGTTAAATGTCGGCTCAGTAGGGGAGGCCAGAGCTTTGTCCCCATAATCATTTGGTGTATAAATCTTTTTCCAAAGTTCAGGTAATTCATTTTTAATCCCACCCGCCTGAGCAAATTGTAACCAATTAAGCAATCCAGAAAGATAGATTCTTGCACGTGGCCCACGTCTTTCCTCTAAAGAAGAAACGAATTTGTCTATAGAAAACATTCTGGTATTTTCAAAACTTCCGAAGGTAATCGAGCATCCATCAATCAAAGATAGAAGTAATGCTTCAGTATTGCAATGTCCTAAGATTACATTGAGATCAGCTAAACGCAATTCTGTTAAAAATTCTAACTGTGCATTTAAATAACGATCATTTTTGATTTGTTTCGTATCACGGTCATCCTCGATAATAACATAAACTCCATTAATCTCTGGGTAGCTAGTTACCCAATTAAGAATTTGTGTCCTATATCCTTCATGGATAATCATCGCACTAGTTAAAGGCAATGTAAGCCATATTGGCTTGTTGTAACTAGCGGTTGAAAGCTCCTGAAGGAATGGCTCTACAGTGTATTTTGTTTGATCTGTAGTATAATCTGGATTCATCTCATTAAAATGTCTGGCAGGAATAACAATCCCGGAGAATCCTTGTTCAAGCTGAAATGCTAAACATCTTTTGGCTGATTCGCGAGCCAACCCACCGAATTCAATTGTTGAGAATCCTCCCGAAAGTGTTTCAGGAAAAAAATCATAAGAATTTAGTTTAGCCTTTTGTGAATTTGGTAGATAATATTGTGGATCAAAGAGTGAGCAGCTTTTTATATGCGCTGGCAATCGCTTTATACTTTCATAATTCTGGTGAACTGGACTAAATATCAGCCCATCCCCACAACCATCATCTTGATAACTTTCAAGATTCCAATTTGAATTGTGTCCTACTTGATGATAAAGGGGGATTTTCATTTATGCCTCATTAAAACTGCTAGTAAGTCGTTGCGTAAAACATCAATGTCGCGGTATCTTTTATAAGGTTGTTTTTCCATCATTTTCTTTATAATTTGTGCAAATTCAATTGAAGCCACACCGATTTGGTCAAGAGCAATTGGTTCAATTGTAGCAATATTTTGACAAATCTCATGAACATTATTTGAAGGATCAGTAACATAAGGGTTATTTCCAGTTAGCAACTCATAAACAATTGTTGCGAGAGAAAAAATGTCAGTTTTAAATGAAATTGCTCTTTTATCGTAATTAACTTGTTCAGGGCTTGCATAAAGAATTGTCATTGGTCCCCAGAAATTCGTAAGTGTTACCCCTTTTGAACCTGTTTCACGAAGTATTCCCAAGTCGATAATAACTGGCTCACCTGATGGACGTATAAGTATGTTGTCAGGTTTTAAATCTCTATGTACAAGGCGTCTTTTATGCAGCCAAAGTAAACTCGCAGCATCAATCAAGCCTAGCAACAGTCTTGCTACAGTGGCTTCTGTATTAAATTGTCCCGAACATTGACTAAGTGGGATCGATTCTATGTAAGATTCAATACTAATAAAGAGACGTTCAGGCAGTTTCTCGTCGGTTGTTGGGTCTTCGGTGAATACATCATTCCAATATAGTCTAGGATAGAATGGAGAATCAAGGCTATTAAGCGTCTCAATTTCCATCTGCATATAGGCAATTGTCGTAGTATCAATCCCTGTACATATCTTCATGACAACCGATCCCCAAGATGACCAAGGCATTTCTGAGTCCATGGCAAGCCCCATACCATCGAAGTGACAATAGTAAACAACTCTTTGTCCAGATTCTTTTGCAACTCCATCAATCAAAAGGTCTGGAAATAGATTACATATTATTTGACGTAGTTTTGAAGAGTCTTTTGGCATATATTACTTTAGTTAATCAAAATTAAGCCATACGGTACTGTAAGGCATGAATCACATTTACTCTGTGAAGGTAGATTCGTAATTTCACCGGACTCTGCCGCCTAAAATCACACTCACCGGAACAAGACAACCCGTAAGGCGGATACAGGGCCGTAGGGCGCGAGCGATTTAGCATAATGCGCCGAATGTAAATGTTAGCACAATCTCTGCCGCCAAATATGAAGTGACCTCAACTCAATCAAATTAACTTCTCCAAAAACTCTCTAGCTGTAAGAATTCTCGTAACCCCATGTTGACACAGGGCCAACAAATCACTTTTGTCACCCTTGACTAAATAGCCGGCCCTAGCCACTTGCGCGACGGCAAGCAGCCAATCGCCGTCCGGGTCTGGCGAAAGCTCAACCAATGGCAAGGGATCGCAAGTCATTGCAAGATGGCGAATGGCGTTTACCATTCATCGCCTTTCGTTCTTCTATCATGCTGCTGTCAATGATCGCTTGAAGTTCCTCGGCAGACATGTCTTGGTTGCAATTTTAGATGGATTGCACATCATTCTCTAGCATCCGCTAGCGGACGGCAAGAAACTCTACAAAATCGAATACTTCGGCTTGCTTTTCAGCCGGTAGGTTTTGGAGTTTTTCAATCAGTTCGGCGAACCCCATGGTCGTTTTCTTCTAAATGATAGATGCTTTTAACTGCCTAAGACGCGGAAGCAATTCGGGAACATCAGTCTGGATGATGCTCCAAAGCGTGTCGTTGTCGATGCCAAGATATCCATGTATCAGACGATTGCGGGTTGCAATAATAAGCCGCCATGGTATTTGGGGATGAGCTTTACGAATTGAGTTGGGGTTAATGGGTTGCCGCTTCCCCAATCAATTCCAAATTACGTACTGTTACATCATAGTTCAACCCACTTGCCACGAAACTTTCTTGATCCAAGCCTTCAGTATAGGTCATGACTTTTTCGGCAAACTCTATCATGTCATTCAGGTAAAACCTCCATTCTCGATGAATAGACTCAGACATGGATTGCTTCTGCTTCAATATAGGGTCTTAATTCCGGGCGTAGTGCTTTTCCAGTCACCAGATCGACAGGGCAGCCGAATAGGTCTTCCAAATAAAACTGTACCCCAAAATAGCGATCCGAAGTCGCTGGACCATCGAAATTTACGAGGATGTCAATATCGCTGGTATCCATTGCCGCATTGCGTGCCGTGGAACCAAACAGGGCAAGCTCAATCACGCCATAACGCGAAGCTAACAAAGGTTTGCTATCAGTCAGCAATTGAATGGCTTGTTTGCGGTTCATTTCGTTTTCCTCATGTTGACATTCGGCGGAACCCGTCCTTAGGTTCCGCCCTTTGGTACTTCAGCTAAATTATAAACCACCCACTAACCTCAAGTAACAATCATATTGACCGGATCAGTCCAAGCCCCCTTGCCTCCGCTGCCTATGCCGCGCACCCGTATCCACACGGATGATCCGGGGGTTAGCCCTTCCAGCGGAATGTGCGAACTGGTGGCCGAGGTGGTGGCATGTTTCCAATTAACTTCCACCGAAGGGTCGCCGTGGGCGATGTCCACTTCATAACTTTTGGCGCCTTCCAAGCGGGCGACATGAATGACTAAGGTGCCGCTGCCAGTCCCATGCGCAACCCTTAAATCGGCGGGGGCGGGTAGGGTCGTGGCATGGCTGGGTCGCACAGTTTCTTTGCGTTGATCATAGCCTGTGGATGCCAGCTTGGCGGGGTCTTGCTGTGCCACGAATTCTAAATAAGCGGTCAGGCGTTTGAGCAAGTCGGTCAAGTGATCGCGGGCATTCTTGCGCAATCCGATCTTTACCGAGTCCCCGGTCAGGCTGGCATGGTAGGGTGTGATTAAAAGTGATGCGCCCCTTGCAAAATTCCTATTATGCCGCTTGTTTTTCGATGCCACGCCAATAACCGTCATATTCCCGGTTCGCACGGGCAAGCCGCAATGCAAGCATGGCCTCGACATTCGTCGGCGTCCACCAAGCCC
>CAIOOA010000225.1 GCA_903859815.1 uncultured Methylococcaceae bacterium
TCCTCATTGCTGGCGACGCTCATTTTGCTCGCCTATCTGCTGCATACCCTGCTGGATTTAATGGATGACAAGTTTTGCCTGCTGCTTCAGACACTGCCTTCGCGAAAGCGTTTGTTTGATGACATGAAGGCGCTGACAACTGTGTGTGCTTTGATAGCTGGGAGCATCTGCTCGATTTTATGTTGGAGGGCTGGTCTCATAATCCGAAAAACTCAATTGTCCGACCCCGAAAGCCGGAAATAGGATAGCTTGGGGTCATAATGAGAATTGCTGGGGCAATCGCGCTATATAGCACTTGCGGAGAAAATGAGGTTATTATAAGGATTTTGTTCAGGAGAGACTATGTTACCCGATCCGATGCCCTATTTTGCCGAGCTTCAAGACCCGCGCCGAGAAACGAAAAATAAATTGCACAAACTCACGGATATCGTGCTGATCGTATTGTGTGCGGTGTTGAGCGGGGTTGAGGACTGGGTGGGCATGGAAGATTTTGCCGAAGAAAAAGAAGAGTGGTTCAGGACGTTTTTGGAATTGCCGAACGGTGTACCCTCGCACGACACCTTGAGCAATGTCTTCGGACGCTTGAATCCCAAGGCCTTTGCTGAGGTCTTTCAGCGTTGGGTGAGCGCGGCACTGCCCAGCCTTTCCGGTCAACAGGTTTGCTTGGACGGCAAAACCCTGCGCGGCAGCCGTGACGGGGATAAAGCGATCCATTTAATGAGTGCCTTTGCCGCTGAGGCCCGTTGGGTTTTAGCGCAGCAAGCGGTCGGCGACAAGACCAACGAAATCACGGCGATTCCGGATCTGTTATCGATGTTGGACATTAAAGGTGCATTGATCTCGATCGACGCTATACCCTTACCTTCCGGTGGGCACAAGTGGGATGCCAGAAAGCCATTGCCGAGACCATCATCTCGGGACAAGCCGATTATGTGCTGGCACTGAAGGATAACCACCCCACCTTATGCGAAGACGTGAGATTGTGGCTGGACACGGAAAACGCCCAAGGCCGCTTGCCGGTTCACGAAACGATCGATAAAAATCACGGTCGACTGGAAATACGCCGCTACAGTTTGACTGCCGACATCGAGTGGTTGACGCAAAAGCCCGAATGGGCCGGACTTAAAGCCATCGGGCGCGTAGAATCGACACGCATCATCGGCAACAAGACATCGGTCGAGCATCGGTATTATTTGTGTTCGTTTACGGATTTATCGCGCTTTGCCGACGGTGTGCGGCAGCATTGGGCGATCGAAAACTCACAGCATTGGGTGTTGGATGTTCAGTTTGGCGAAGACGCCAACCGTACCCGAGTCGACCATTCCGCTGAAAATCTGGCATTGATGCGCCGGATGGCACTTAATTTACTTAGAAATAATGCTCCAACCAAAGATAGCCTAAAACGCCGTAAGTTCAGGGCTTGTTTAAATGATGACTACCGGTTCAAATTGCTTTTTAGTGCTACGGCTACATAGCGCGATTGCCCTGCACCAACAGTAGGACTTTAGACGGAGCATGCACTCCATTCATTAGTAGTTACGCTCATTATGACGGGAACAATGGCTTGATTAGTAGACTCTGCTGGAGTCAAAAACCATGATTTTGCTTCCGAATACACCTCTTTTACAGCCTCTGAAGCGATTGGGTGTGATGACCATGATGACCCCTAAATGTAAATTAAGTGTGTTATTGTCTATTATTTACACGGTGGAATGCGGGATTGCAGGTAGGTTATGACTGTGTGAATAAAACTATACTTTATGAGACTACTAGATTGAGTGGTTAATAGCGGAAGCAATAAACGCATTAAAGTTAAGTTGACTTACAGAAATTAATTGTGCTGGATAACTTACTGTATCAAAATACCCACGCACATGCTCGGAGCTTATTAGAATTCATAAACTTGGCTCATCATCTTGCTGTTGATTCATCTTTCCTCAAACCATTACAACTAATAAATCGTGGATTCAACTCCGAAGTGCAATCGAAAATACTCGGATTGAAAGAAGGCTAGCTGCTATAGTTCTCAGCTTTTTTCAATCCGACCAAAGACGAGAAGCGCATGAGAAACTACAA
>CAIOOA010000226.1 GCA_903859815.1 uncultured Methylococcaceae bacterium
CCCCGCGTCCTCCACCACGCCCAGCAGGCTTTCCACGCGGGCGCGCAACAGCGGATGGCGTTTGATGCGTTGCAATAAAACGATGTCTTTTTCATCAAGGGTGGGCATGGTGGGCTTCATAGGATTCGGATGGCAGAAATTGATAGGGAATTCTATACCCGCATCACTTTTAATCACACCCGGTTGTTCCGGCTGCTTGGCTACCGTTTCAGCCCGCGGCTGGCCGACATTGGCATCATGCGAATGCTTCAGGTGGGCGACCGCCCGACCCGTCTGGCGCAAGCCCTGGCCGAGTTTGGGTGGGTCGAAAAGACTTTGCACATGCTGAACTACATTGATGACGAAAGTCGGCGGCGGGCAATCCTCACTCAACTCAACCGTGGCCAGGGCCGTCTTCCATGGCAAGCGCGGCGAACTGCGCCAGCGTTACCGCGAGGGCCAAGAGGATCAGTTGGGTGCGCTGGGGCTGGTGGTCAACATCATCATCCTGTGGAATACGATGCTGGCTTACACCCTGCTCGGACTCGTCGCCGTGCATGTCGCCGCCGTCGTCAAGCACCGCTATTTTGACAAGGCGGATGTGTTGGGGAGGATGGTTTGAGTTTATCCTTTATGACTTAGCAGGAGCAAGATTGTGTTATTAAGCTGCTTTGCGAGGTTTCGCCAAGGGAACAGGTAATTCTCGACCCATATTTGAGCAGGCTTGGAGCCAAGAAGCCATGGCATCCTGCATTTCCTGTATTGCCTCCAAAGGGGTATCGCCAGCCGCGCAGCATCCGGGCAAATCCGGTGCAATGCAAAGGTAGGCATTATCTTCCTCGCTCCAAAAGGTTTCAATCAGATAGGATTGCATATTTTCCGTTATGTCTAGAAGTATGTGCCGACGATGGAAGCGCATCATTCGAGTAATGCGAATGATGCGGTTCATATCTCAGCACATCCCGCGCTAGAGCAGAATCTGTTTCTGACTCTGCAAGCTCTCAGCGTTGCGCGAAGCGAACCCGTTGCAAAGCCAAGTTAGGCTCTGAGGGCGGATAGTCAGGGGGCGGGACAACCACCCATCCTTCTGCCGCATGTTTTTCCTGCCTTGCTTTCAAGTCGGCATAAATCCTATCCAAATTATAATCCAAGCTGGCTGCGTGTTGTTCGCGGATAGCGCGAACTTCTTCAATAATGCTCTCAGTCATTGTCGCCTCCCATGAGTTCTTCGGGTGTGCAGATAAACGGTAGGAACAAGCCTTACAACAAAATCAAGTAAGTCAATTCGTCATCGACCTTCAGCCGCTCAATGTCTGCGGCTCTGTTGCGCAAAATCATCTCAATATGCCGAACCGAACAATTCCCTCGCCTAATCCAAACCACCTTGGGCGGATGTCCATACAAAAGGCTGCGCTCATGAAAATCGGAGTCTTTGCTAACCAAGACATAGCCGTGTCGTTTGGCATACTCCCAAATTACCGGATCGGGTTCGCCGCCCAGACTTAAGCGATCCACATGGGCCGACTCAGGAAACAGGTCGGCCAGTGCAGCAACCAAGCGGGGCGACAAGTTTTCGTCAAACAACAGCTTCATGCGTTGACGATGAGTTGATGCCGCTCACGGTCGGCGGCATAGCTCAGGCAAGCCTGAATATCCTCCGCGTTCAAATAGTCGAATTCTTCAAGTATTTCCTCCGCTGTCATGCCGGAGGCCAGATATTCCAGCACATCGTATACCGTGATGCGCAACCCACGGACGCAGGGCTTGCCGCCGCGCTTATCCGGTTCGATGGTGATGATGTCTTTATAGTTCATAATGTCCTTCTAAGTAGGAGTATGGGTGCACAATACGCGGTGTACAAAAGCCGGACGGGATAGCCATCCCGTCCGAAACGTTTTGTGTTTCCTCTGCGTCAGCAACTCGCAGAAAATGTAAGCTCATAGAAGGGCGCAATAGGCGTAAGCCGTATTGCGCCCCATGACGAAAATCGGCGAGGTCATACATTCGGCACAATACACATAAGCCGCTATTGTGTCTTACCAGCTCAGGGAGGAAGCAGCCGCACGGCGGCGGGGGGTAAGCTGGATGCACACGTTATTTGCATTGCGGTATCTCGAAATGAGAGCCGCGTAAGTTCAGCCATCAAGTAGTTAACCAAAGCCCCATTTATAGATAGCTTTAACAGAAGTGGATTTATCGCATATGTCATCAAAAAAATAATTGGAACTACAATTATCACATAAGCTAACAGGGTAATTATCGCAGCCGACAATAGAAAATTTTTAAGGTCATGCCAATTTATTTTTTCGATAAAATCAAACCAATTTATCTCATTATTTCCCTTTACTACGACAATTAAGGCAACCAAACTAATAAGATAAATAATAAGACTAACAATTCGACTTTTGCTTTCTGGGTCGTATAGAAATTTCCTAAATTGAGCCCAACCATTATCTGTCACAAATCCACTTTGGGTGCGGCTTAGTTTGACTATTTTATCGAACTTCACAACTGTCTCATGCAAATTATCAGATATATGGCCGGTAAGTACCTGAAGATATAACGCCTTATGATCTTCTGGAATTTTACTATCAGAGTGAGTAAAAAATGAAAGATGTCGGATAAGGTTCTTATTGTATTGTTCTCTGGCGATATTCCAAAATATTGCTACTGCAATCATTGGTAGTATTCCAAAGTTGATGTACCGAAGTACAACGCCGAGATATATTGAAGCCATCAAAAAAGGAAGCGATAGCATCAAATATGATTTACCAAGCATTCCATAATAACTAAATCGAACAGTGTTTCGGTAGTATTCAATAGCGATACGTTGAATCTCATCCATATTAATCAATCAGTGTCTAAATTTAGAGTTCGGCATTTCAGAACCGGACAGGATATGCCATTCCGTTCGAAACAGTTTGCGCCTTCCCCAGTATCATGATTCGCAAAAAACGTGAGCAGCGTAGTTACAAACCCCGCCGCGCTTCGATTCACCATTCTGCGCGGCATGTCGTGCAGGTCGGGTGAAATGATAGGTTAGCCATTGTCTTCATCCTCGACCTGGTAACGAACTAAGTTGTCTGTTTCCATCACTGGTTTAAGGCCGTATCGCTTGGCAACAGTATTAAGCAGTTTCTTCGCTGTCCCAGCGGGAAGATCGAGCTTCTTGTCAACCTGACGAAAGTGGACCAACTCACCGGTGTGAAGAAACGCTTCCTTAGCGGTATAATGACGTCCTGCAAACTGGTAAGCGATGGGACGGAAAAATTGATCGTCAATAACTTCCATAAGTTCTTCTGCCGTGTACCCAGAAAATCGCCCGGAATAGAGGGCTCGTTCATTGAGGTCGACTTGCTTGATTTCGACATCTTTGTATTTCGGGATACGGTTTGTGATGTTGCTGGCTCTAAACGAGCCAATCTTGCCGAAACCAAATTGGTTGATTAATGCTTCGAAGAGCATCTTAAGATCTTGGGCACGCCCCATCGAAAGTGCCTGTAGCCGGTCGAGTGGCGAAGGGAGATTCGCCAATTCGATTTCGGGAGCGCACAGTGGGTAAATCCGACAATTGCCCGCCCGACCATTATTCCACGTTGCACCAACCTCAAACCAGAGCCAAGGGCGCTCAATCGATACCGGCGTAATTATCGGAATGACTGCCTGTGTTGTAGCAAGTCGTGTTTCGATCTCGTTCAGCCAGTCACTACCGGCCGCAATGGCACCAGGCGAACTCGTACAAAAGACCTCTAGGCCATTTGCAAACACCTTCTCAAGCCCTTGCTTGACGGCGTTTGCGAAATCACCGTCAGAAGATGCATGGCTGATAAATAGCTGCGGTTTGGGTGTGATTAAAAGTGATGCGCCCCTTGCAAAATTCCTATTATGCCGCTTGTTTTTCGATGCCACGCCAATAGTCGTCATATTCCCGGTTCGCACGGGCAAGCCGCAACGCCAACATGGCTTCGACATTCGCTGGCGTC
>CAIOOA010000227.1 GCA_903859815.1 uncultured Methylococcaceae bacterium
AAAGCTTGCTTTGACATTCGGGTTGGAGCGTCAAAGCTTGCTTTGACATTCGGGTTGGAGCGTCAAAGCTTGCTTTGACATTAGGGCTGGAGTGGCAAAGCTCGCTTTGCCTGTCAAAGCAAGCTTTGACGCTCCAGTTAAGGATGATAAATCTGAATAGGCGATAATCCGGCATACCGCCCCCTATGCAATGTATTCTATCCGGTGCAAGCCATTGCGCCGGACTTGGGCTATAAAACCAAGCTAAATCATCACCGCAACGCTATTACTGACGACACTATGACCTGCTTTGTTGGAAGCGATGACACCGAATTCCAAGGTCTGGACTCGGGGTTGGTCGGTTAAGATGATCTCGGGTTCAAATGAAGTCTTCACCAACATCCATGGACCATCGGGCATGATGGGCCGTGTGGTCAATGGCTACTTTGCCACTCTCTTTAAGGCGCTTTTCAATCCAGTTGAATAGGATTGTCGCCTTGGCGCAGTCATTCAAACATCGAATGTGGTGGTTGAAATATAAAAAACACTAAACAGCCTATTCTTTTACATTCCAGATGGAATGAAAAGCATGTCTTCAACATTCATTGTCCTGTCTGACGCTTGCATAGTCCTGTCTGACGCTTGCATTGTCCCGGCTGACGCTTGCATTGTCCCGGCTGACGCTTGCATAGTCCCGGCTGACGCTTGCATAGTCCTGACTGGCGCTTACATTGTCCTAACTGACGCTTGTGCAGGGTAAGATTAAGCCACTTGCATCACAATTGATGCTCACATTACTTGGTTACGAGCTTATTTTGTGGCAATGCTAATTTTTGTTGCATCAAATCAAGCGTTATTTTCGGCAAAGCAAGTTCCATTTGCCATAAATCAAGTTCATTTTGTGGCAAAGCAAAAGATATTTACTTCAAATCAAGCGTTATTTGTGGCAAACCAAATTTTGGTTGCCTTAAATCAAGCATAATCTATGGTATCAGCAGCCACTTTTACCATAAATCGAGCTTTTAAAATCAAAAAATTAATTTGAGTTTGAATCAATCAAGCGAAATGGCTGGCAATTCAAGCATGAGCCGCACAAAATGCGCTTGATTTTGGATGAATGAAACTTTAATCGAGGCAATTCATGCATAACTTGCCTTGCATAAACTAGCATTGAGGCAAATTAGGCTAGTATCAAACCAATGGGGTTCTGGCTTGGGTTATTCACCTTCAATTGCAAGGGTTCCCAAACTGGAGTTTGGGAACCAGCAATACATGATAGGCAGCTATTGCACCTGCACTGGCTTGGTGGTCAATCGATGTTGTTGCAGTAGGTCAATATCGACGGGATCGATTTTCCAAATATCATCCGCGTACTCTTGAATCGCCCGGTCGGACGAAAACAAGCCGGAGCGGGCGGTGTTGAGGATGGACATGCGGGTCCAGTGATCCGGGTTCATATAAGCAATTTCCACCGAATTTTGGCAATCGATGTAGGATTGAAAATCTGCCAAAACTAAGAACGGGTCGTGATAAAGCAGATTGTCCACCAACGGGCGGAAAATGTCGCCATCGCCACGGGAGAAAAAGCCACACAAGATCAAATCCATGACTTCCCGCAAAGCATCATTGGTTTCATACAAGTCGATTGGGCGGTAGCCTTGCCGCACGGTATCGGCGACTTCCACATCGGTCATGCCAAACAGAAAAAAGTTTTCCGGGCCGACGGCCTCGCGCATTTCAACGTTTGCCCCGTCCAGGGTGCCGATAGTCAGTGCGCCATTCATTTGGAATTTCATGTTGCCCGTGCCAGAGGCTTCTTTGCCGGCTGTCGAAATCTGTTCGGAAAGCTCGGCTGCCGGATAAACCCGTTGACCGTTGCTGACATTATAATTGGGCAAAAAAACGACCTTGAGTTGGTCGTTCAGCGATTTGTCGCGGTTAATCACCGCACCCACCGAATTGATCAGCTTGATAATCAGCTTCGCCATGTGATAACCCGGCGCGGCCTTGCCTCCAAAGATGACGGTGCGGGGAACACTCGGACCATTGGGATTCGCTTTCAGCTTGAGGTAAAGGTTGATCACGCTGAGGATGTTCAAGTGTTGGCGTTTGTATTCGTGAATACGCTTGACCTGGACATCCAGCAGGGCATCAGGGTCGATGCCAACACCGGTCGTTTCCCTGACAAAACTGGCAAACTGATGTTTATTGATGCGCTTCACATCGCGCCATTGTTTGCGGAAATGGGCATCTTCCACCAAAGGTTCCAATTCCTTTAAACGAGTCAGGTCGGTGATCCATTCGGGTCCAATCGTGCTAGTGATGAAGCTGGACAAGCGCGGGTTGCTCAATGCCACCCAACGGCGGGGGGTGACACCGTTGGTCTTGTTCTGGAACTTTTCCGGCCACAATTCGTAAAAGTCCTTCAATACATCGCTTTTCAGCAATTCCGAGTGTAAGCGGGCAACTCCATTGATGGCGAAACTGCCTACACAAGCCAGATGGGCCATGCGTACATAGCGTTCGCCACATTCGTCAATTAATGAAAGCCTAGCCACCCGTTCCTCGTCGCCGATGAAGCGCATACGGACTTCTTCCAAAAAGCTGGCATTGATTTCATAAATGATTTCCATGTGCCTAGGCAGCAAACTGGCAAACATGCCCAATGGCCAACGTTCCAGGGCTTCCGGCATCAAGGTGTGGTTGGTGTAAGCGAAGGTTCGGCGGGTGATGGACCAGGCTTGATCCCAATCCAACTGGTTTTCATCCACCAAGATGCGCATCAACTCGGCGACGGCAATGGCTGGATGAGTGTCGTTGAGTTGGATGGAAAATTTTTCATGAAATTTCTCCAATGGGATTTGTTGCACCCTAATGATGCGCATCATGTCCTGTAATGAACACGACACAAAGAAATATTGCTGTTCCAAGCGAAGTCGCTTGCCCTCAATTTGCTCATCATTCGGATACAGCACTTTGGTCAGGTTTTCGGAGTTGACCTTGCGTTCCACAGCACCATAATAGTCACCCCGGTTGAACATATTGACATCGAAGGATTCAGGCGCATCGGCCTGCCACAAGCGCAAAGTATTGGCGGTATTGTTCCGGTATCCGCAAATGGGGGTGTCGTAAGGAATGCCCATGACCGTCCGAATGGGTATCCAACGCACCCGCGACCGGCCTTGTGGGTCTTTGAAATGTTCGAGATGCCCCCCGAACTTCACTTCCACCGCCCATTCCGGCCTAGCAATATCCCATGGGTTGCCAAATCTCAGCCATTTGTCTGTGCGTTCCACCTGCCAGCCATCGACGATGGCTTGTTCGAAAATTCCAAATTCGTAACGGATGCCATAGCCTAGCGTGGGAATGCGCAAAGTGGCTAGAGATTCGAGATAACAGGCCGCCAGTCGACCCAAGCCCCCGTTACCTAAGCCAGGTTCGCTTTCCTCGCGCAGTAGCTCATCCAAGTTCATCCCAAGTTCAGCGATGGCTTGCTTCACTGAATCCATGATGCCTAAGTTGATGAGATTGTTGCCTAGGTGCGGACCTAACAGGAACTCGGCGGAAAGATAACAGACTGTCCTGGATTTGTTGGCGGTGTAAATGGAGGCGGTGCTGACCCAACGATGCAAGATATGGTCGCGGATGGTGAAGGCCAGAGCCATGTAATAATCATGCTTAGTCGCCAAAGCCGGAAATTTGCCCTGCACATAAAACAAATTGTCTAAAAATTCCCGCTTCAACTCTTCTTTATCTATCACGAGTCTAGGTTTATCGAGTTTGAATTCCACAGGTAGGGAAGTGGATGACTCGGCTGTATGATCAGAAGGTAAGTTTCCGGTTTTAGGGTTCATTCGCTGGACCTTGAAATTAAAATGAGTTTTCAACTGACTAGCAATATTTGTGCTAAGGCTTGGGGAAATCAGATAGGGTTATTTTCGGGTCAATAACCATTGTCCGATGCCAAGCCCGGCGATCATCGCCATGACAAAAACAATCACCGCCAAATTGCCGGTGACGATAGACACCAAGGCGGGTCCCGGGCAGTAACCCGACATCCCCCAGCCCAAGCCAAACAAGGCAGCCCCGCCTAGTAATTTGGCATCCAAACCGGCTTTTTCCGGCAGAATGAATTTTTCTCCCAAAATAGGCATCTTACGCCTTAGCACTAAGGGGAAACTAATCAATCCAAGCAAAACCGCACCTCCCATGACGAACATTAGGCTGGGGTCCCAATGGCCAGTCACATCAAGAAAGCCTATCACCTTGCTGGGTTTGGTCATGCCGGAAACGCCTAGCCCGATGGCAAAAACCCAACCACACACAAATGCACTGAACTGATTCATTGCCACACTCCTCATTGTTTGCCGAGATAGACTGTAATCATGGCGGTCATCATGAATACTAAAGTCGCCACGAGGGAACGAAATGATCGGCGCGACAATCCGCACACGCCATGCCCGCTGGTGCAGCCATTGCCAATACGAGTGCCCAAGCCAACCAGTAAACCCGCTGCGCCCAATTTGACCAAGGAAAAGTCAGATTGGCCGAACGCATCAGGCTTGAAAAACAACAGCGTCAAGCCTCCTGCCCATAATCCTGACAGGAAGAACCAGCGCCAAGACACATCGCCAACCGAAGGTGACCAAAGCCCGCCGATAATATTGCTGATGCCGGCAATTCTGCCGTTGAACAATAGGAAGAAAGTGGCTGCGCAGCCGATTATAAGTCCGCCTACTAGCGGCATAAGCCAATTTGTCATATTTCAGTCGCCGATGATGTTGAACTGGTATAAGCGTTAGATTTCTATAAAATTCATCACATAATACCATTTGATCAGCGCTTAAAAAAAAGTGCAAGCTACCGAAAGGATAAATTGCTTATGTTCACCACAGCCATATTCGACATGGACGGCTTACTGCTCGATTCCGAACGCCCCACTCGGGAGGTATGGAAAAAGATCATAACGGATCAGGAGTTAGTATTCGATCATGCATTCTATCTGACCGCCGTTTGATTGAATATGACTGATACCCGAACCCTGTTCCGCGAGCATTTCGGGGTAGGTTTTGACTTTGACGAAGCCTTATCGAACGTCGGGCATTGCGGGTGTTGGATTCACTGACCGATTCATTGGAGTTTTTGGATCAGTGGTTTTGCATAAGCGCTTAGGGAGTGGCAAAGCTTGCTCAAGCCTAGAAGCTATAAATTCACTCCCCCATCTGCAATAATAATCCGCGTTTTCTGGCAATTTTGAAGGTATATAAATAAACCACCAGTCCGATTGCCAGATAGGCGAGGTTTAGCCAGACGGCGGCGAAAAAATGATCGGTTAAAAATACATGGTCGTTTACAATTGCCCTCATGCCTTCGAACACATGGCTAGACGGCAAGGCCAAGGAGATTGGCCTGATCCATTCGGGCAACACGGACACCGGGTAATAAATGCCACTTAGCGGTGCAAAGGCGAAAATGATCGCCCACGCCAAGCCTTCCATCCCCAAGCCAAAGCGCAACACCAGCGCGACCACCAACAAACCGATAGCCCAACCCATGACCAGCAGATTGGTGAAGAAGGCCAGCAAGGGCAAGCCCATGTCAAAGATGGAGTATTGATAGAATAAAATCGCCAAGCCCGAGGCAACGCCTACGCCAAAGGCTGTGCGCAGAAAGCTGACCGTGAGCAAAGCCAGTGCGTATTCGTAAGGTCGCAACGGACTGACGAACAAATTGCCCAAATTGCGCGAATACATTTCCTCAAAGAACACTAAAGTCACGCCGAGTTGGGCGCGGAACAGCACATCCCACAACAAGGCGGCGGCAATCAGCAAGCCCATGGCCTGTGCCATGCCGTTAGTCTGCACCGATAAATAGCGGTTGATTAGCCCCCACAAGACCATCTGCACCGTCGGCCAATAAGCCAACTCAATGAAACGTGGCCATGAAGACATCATCAAATAGAAATAACGCACCAATATTGCCATGACGCGATTCCAACTGTCAGCGATATGTAAGCCTTTCCTCATAGCCCTGTGTCCCGTGCGATGTCAATGAACACTTCTTCCAAAGTTTCCCTGCCATATTTCTTAACCAACAGGTCAGGCGAACCCCGGTCAACAATTTTCCCTTGCTTCATCATCAGCACTTCACTGCATAACCGTTCAACTTCCTGCATATTGTGCGAGGCCAATAAGACCGTGGCCCCGGTGCGTTGCTGGTATTCCTTTAGATAACTGCGAACTTGGTCTGCCGTGGAAGGGTCCAGAGAAGCGGTGGGTTCGTCCATCAACAACACTTCAGGTTCATTTAACAGAGATTTGGCTAGGGAAACCCGAGTCCGCTGTCCGGCGGACAAGGTGCCATAGTGGCGCTTCAATAGGCTGGTCAGGTCGAAATGTTCGGCTAGATGTTCGATGCGCTCGTTGCGTCGAGGGATGCCGTAAAGACGGGCATAGACATCAAGGTTTTGCCGCACAGTCAGGCGATGAGGCAAGTCTACATAAGGCGAGGTGAAATTCATCCGGGGCAGGGCTTGGAAACGGTCCTTCACCATGTCGATACCTAACACATGGATATTGCCAGCGGTCGGAAGCAACAACCCCAGCAGCATGGACAAGGTAGTGGTTTTGCCTGCGCCATTGCCACCCAGTAGGGCATAGGTTTCCCCGGTCGGCACTTCAAACGAAATATGATCGACAGCCAACACTTGTTTGTAGCGTTTGCAGAGTTGGTGGACTTTAATCGCGGGAGGGTTCATGCAATTTCAAAGCTAGGGTGATTCCGTCCGCAACGGGCAATAGGCTTACAAACACACGCTGGTCAGCAAGGGTTTTTCGGTTCAAAGCACGAATGGCAGTTGTGTCTGCATCAACGATGGTTTCATCCGCGACACTTCCGCCCCAAAGCACATTGTCAATCAGCAATAAACCGCCGGGCCTTAGCAATTGTAAAGCCCGCTCGTAGTAATGGTCGTAGTTTTCTTTATCTGCGTCGATAAAAGCGAAATCGTAGGTTCCAACTGCATGACCCTCTGCAATCAAATCATCTAGGCTATTGATGGCTGGGCCTATCCGCAAGTCTATTTTGTTTGCGACCCCTGCCGATTTCCAGTAGCGCTTGGCGATGGCGGTCCATTCCTCGCTAATATCCAAAGCCGTAATCATGCCTTGCTTAGGCAGGGCTAGAGCAACGGCGAGGGAACTATATCCGGTGAACACGCCAATTTCCAATACCTTACATGCGCCAGTCAATCGGACAAGTAAGGCCATGAACTGGCCCTGTTCAGGGGAAATCTGCATCCCCGCTTGCGGTATGACAGCGGTTTCTTCGCGCAATTGCTTCAAAATATCGGCTTCGCGTAGCGAAACGGATAGAAGATAGTGATAAAGCCTGTCATCAAGGCCAATGCTGCGGTTTGACATTAATTTCCCGTCATTGAGTGTATAGTCTGTTCAGATTCTAAAAGTACAGCATAAGTTTCATCAGTTTAGTTCACTTGACGGAATATCATGAAATAATATGCACTTTGCACCTTTGACCATGCATTATGATGATTGAATTTTTGAAGGATATGGGCAATTTAATCTACCACTTTTTGGAGAGCTTCGGCTACAAGCACCCTTTGCACCCTGTTCTAGTCCATTTGCCAATCGGCATGAATCTAGGCGCTTTGGTGTTGTGTTTGTTAGCCATCTTGCTTCACAAGCCAGAATTAAGACGAAGCGCCTACCATGCCCTCGTGCTGGCCGGCTTGTTTTCGTTGGTGGCGCTGACCATGGGTTTGCTGGATTGGCAACATTATTTTAATGGAAGCCTGCTCAAGCCGATCAAAATGAAGTTATTGATCGCTTTTCCCTATACGTTGTTGATGTGGGCAGGGATTTTTATCGGCTATCGCAAAGGCCCGGAGGCTAAGGCGCTGTTGCCCATTTATTTCATCGGCGTGATTTGTGTGATGTCCTTGGGTTTCTTCGGTGGCGAATTGACTTTCACCGGACGCTCCCCGGCTGCGGACAATCCGCGAGACGAGGGGCAAAGCCTGTTCGAGGCAAATTGCAGTAGCTGCCACCCGTCGGGGGGCAATCGCATCGTACCGGAAAAGCCCATTCGTGCGTCCCGCCAATTGGAAAGTCTGGCAAGCTTCATGCGTCATGTACGCAATCCTGCGGTCAACGCTGAAGGAGGTCAATCGATCATGCCGGCCTTCCCGCCAGAAGCGATTTCGGATGCCGATATGGCTAAACTTTACAATTACATTCAACATTATCTGTCTTTGCAAGACTGCATACCCAGTAAAAAAGATGAATAACGACGCAAGCGCACCATCTGCTGAATCAGGGATCGATCCTCCGCCCATCTGTAATCTGGCTTTGCGTGATAGCGAAGCCAAACTCAGGACAGTATTGGACACTATCACAGACGGGGTCATTGCCATTGATGAACAGGGAATCATCCAGCTTTTCAACCCTGCTGCTGAAAAGTTGTTCGGCTATCAATTTGAGGAGGTGTTAGGTCAGAATGTCAAACTTCTGATGCCTAACCCGGATCATGATGCGCATGACGGCTATATTGCAAACTACTTGAGAACGGGCGTCAAAGCCATCATCGGCATTGGCCGGGAAGTGACGGGCAAACGCAATAACGGAAGCCTTTTCCCCCTGCATTTATCCATAGGCGAAGCTTTATTGGGGGATGAGCGTTTTTTTGTCGCCGTCATTCACGATTTAACCTCCAGAAAAAGGGCAGAGGAGCAACTCCACACGCTTTCAAGGGCGGTAGAGCAAAGCCCTAGTGCAGTGATGATTACTGACATTCACGGCATGATCGAATATATCAACACCAGTTTCTCCCATCTGACCGGTTATAGCAGTAGCGAAGTCATCGGCAGAAACCCTTCGTTCTTGAGGTCATCCAAAACCTCGGTCGAACAATACGAACAAATTAGGGAAACCCTGCGTTTCGAGGGCGAGTGGAAGGGGGAAATACAAGACAGGAAACAAAACGGGGAATTATACTGGGCATTGGAAACAATCTCGCCAGTGCGCAACAGTGCCGGCAAAGTCACCCATTTTTTGTCCATCCAGCAAGACATCACCGAACAGAAGCGCGACAAGGAAGCCCTGCAAGCCAGTGAGGAGCGCTTTCGCGAAGTCGCCGAGATGGCGGGTGAGTGGCTCTGGGAGCAAGACCCGGAAGGCTGCTATATCTACAGCAGCAATGCGGTTGAACAGATATTGGGCTACCAACCGGATGAAATCCTTGGCATGTCTTATTTGAATTTATTGACCGAAAAAGACAAGCTGCATTGGACCACCGAATTGCCCGCCACCAACCAAGTGCGGGAACCCTTTCACCGACTGGTCAATCGCTACCGCCATAAGGATGGTCGTGAAGTGTTCACGGAATCCACCGGAAAGCCATTACTAGGGGAAGACGGGCGACTCATCAAATGGCGGGGTGTTGACCACGACATCACCGCCCGCAAACAGTATGAGGAAGAGCGCCATGAATTGGAACTTGCCAAGCAAATTCAAATTTCACTATTACCCAAGACTGCACTGAATATTGCGGGTTTGAGGGTGGCTGGCTATTGCTTGCCCGCCACCCATGTCGGTGGCGATTATTATGATTATTTTAATTCCGACAATATCTTAAATATTGTCATTGCCGATGTGTCCGGGCATAGCATGGGTGCGGCCTTGCTGATGGCGGGGGTGCGCAACACGCTCAAAGCCGAAGCACGCAAATCCGACCCGATGAAGCCCAACCAAGGGGCCGCAGAAATTTTGCATTCCCTCAACGAACTGCTGTACGATGACCTCAACGGCTCGGATCTATTCATCAGCATGTTTTTCATGCGCTACAACCCAAGCCTCAGGCAGCTTTGCTTTTCCAGCGCAGGGCATAATTGCCCGTTATGGTTGCCGGTCAATGAAGACACTTGCCGTGAATTGGATACTGAAGGCATGGTCATCGGGGTAAGGACAAATGTCACCTTCGAGGAAAAATGCCTGACTTTCCAAGCCGGGGACAAGATAATTCTTTACACGGATGGCATCACCGAAGCGCAAAACAGGGCAGGGGAGTTCTTTGGCGTTGCTAGGTTGAGCGATCTGTTCACGGCTAATCGTTTGGAATCGCCGGAAGTGAGTATCAGCAATATATTGAAGGGTTTAAGCGAATTTTGCGGCAAACAAACATTTGAAGATGATGTCAGCTTGGTGGTATTGAATATTGAATAGATGAGAATAATTCTCAGGTTTTCATGGCTTAGTTTGGGAACCCGAATACTGGGTGCAATAAAATTTGTACCTTTGCAAGTAAACCTTCCGTAAAAAAATTATAGGCGTAAAATACATGTGGTCCAAAAGGACCATTAACCCCTAAATTTTATATAGAAGGTTTAGTTATGAATATTTTTCGTCTAATCGTGAGTATAGTTCTCTTCAATGCTTCGGTATCGATGTGTGAAGCAAGTTTGATCTTTAATGTGTACCAGAACGGTGCGAATGTTGTTGCAACGGGAAGCGGCACAGTCAATCTTAATGGGTTGACCCCTGACGGTAGTGGCGGTGGTAATGGAGCTGTATTCGCAAGTCTTGGCTCTTTTGTGAATGGTCCAGATACGTGGATGCCTATTAATTATTATAGCGGTATAGCTGGACCTTTAACTTTCGGAAGTGGGGGGGCGTTTTATTCATCGTCCGGCACTGGTGATAGATTTGGTATTAATCGTGGTGCGAATGATGTCATCGTGCCTCAAGGCTATGTGTCTGGTTCTGCTCTTTCTGGGACAGGAATTTGGAATAACAGTACACTCAATAGTTTGGGTCTAATCGCTGGAACCTATACATGGACTTGGGGCAGTGGTTCTAATGCGGACTTCGCAACACTGACGATTGGAAATAACAGTGTTCCTGAGCCCGATACTAGCCTGTTATTACTATCAGGCTTCGCCGTGAGCTTCGGTTCCACTCGCCTTTTTGGACGAAAAAAGAGCGTTTAGCGCAGTCCTGAAAACCGTAGGAGATTAGTAACCTCCGTTAATCTAAACAATTGGTTGTGTGGCTTGGCTGCTTTACAGATGATGCCATCAAGTAAGCCAAAGCACGTTCGCAGATTCCCAAAACGGAGTTTGGGAATCTGCTAAAATTTGATTTACCCGATGGGCGGCAAGTCTATTCATCCCACTTCAAGCACCTATCTCGCATAAACCTCAATCTTCTCAGTGCCAATCGCTTGGAAATGCAACTGTCATTCAACGGTTTGCTTTGCAATTCCATGTGCCTTGCAACTCCACCTTGGACGAATCGTCTAAACATGTAAGAATAAGACAACTTGTACTTGTAGGATCGACCATCGCATGACCACCAACCCACCTACCCTGCTTATCGACCGCTTTGGACGGATTGTGAACTATCTGCGCGTGTCCATCACGGATCGTTGTGATTTTCGTTGCATTTATTGCATGAGCGAGACCATGGAGTTTCTGCCTAGGTCGCAAATATTGAGCTTGGAGGAGATCGAGACCGTCTGCCGTGCGTTTGTGGAATTGGGCGTTGACAAAATTCGCATCACCGGCGGCGAGCCGATGGTGCGCAAGGGGGCGATGGATTTGCTGCGTAAGATCGGCCGCTTGGAGGGTTTGCGCGAATTAGTGTTGACCACCAATGGTTCACAATTGGAAACCATGGCCGGAGATTTAAAATCCGCTGGCGTGAAGCGCATCAATATTAGTTTGGACACTCTTGAAGAAGCCCTATTCAAGCAGATGACGCGGGTGGGCGACTTGAATACCGTGTTAAGAGGAATCGACGCGGCGATTGCCACCGGCTTTAAGCGCATCAAGCTCAATGCGGTGATTTTAAAAAACCGCAACCATCAAGAAGTCTGCAAGCTAGTTCGTTTTGCCATTGCCAAAGGAATAGACATCAGCTTCATTGAAGAAATGCCATTGGGGGTGATTCAATCTCATGACCGTGGCGAAGAATATTATTCCAGTGACCGGATCAGGGCAGACTTGGAGAATCAGTTCAGCCTTTTGCCCGATACGACCAACACCGGCGGACCCTCACGCTATTTCCGGGTGTCAGGTTCTAATACTAAAGTGGGATTCATATCGCCTCACAGTCATAATTTTTGCGGCGACTGCAACCGGGTCCGTTTGACCGCCGAAGGCCGCTTGCTGTTATGCCTAGGCAATGAGCATTCGGTCGATTTGAAGCAGGTGTTGCGCTCAAATCTTGGGGATTTTGCCGCGTTGAAAAAAGCTATCGTCGAGTCCATGCAAATCAAGCCTGAAAAACATGAATTTGATTTGACCGAACAGCCCATCATTTTCCGTCACATGAGTGCGACTGGTGGATAATGCAGCTAGGTATGATTAACTGATGTTACGCAGTAGCCTAGCCTTGGAGCGTCAAAGCTTGTCCTGAGCGAAGCCGAAGAGCTTGCTTTGACAGGCGAGGCAGGCTTTGCATTTCCAATTCCTCTCGTCAAAGCAAGCTTTGAAGCAACCGGCAATCATCATCCTTTGCTGAACATCACTCCCACTCATCAAGGTTGAGTGACGGTAAAGCCCTTTTGCCCAAGCAATTTCAAGATGCCCTTTTCTCCGCCTAAATGGTCTGCTCCTATAACGACGAAATAAGTCCTTCCATCATTGGCCAGATCCACCAACCGGTTAGCCATCCGTTCATTGCGGTCGATCAGGAACGTCTTGTATAACTTTGAACCAATTTGCCCAGGGTCGAAGCTTTGCCGGACAATCAAATCCATGGCTTCCGCGTCGCCCTCCTCCCAAGCATTAGTATTGTTTCTATAATACTCATTGCCTTTGGAAAGCTGCTTCAAAGTGTGCAGCAACATTTGTTCTTGCTCTGGTTCGGGAAATTGGTCTATCAAATCAATTTCTGCTTCAAGATTCTCCATTTCGATGATCGTTTTTTTCCCCTGCGCCTGCTGGATCAATAAGGTATCGACGCTAAATTCCGATTTATATCCCTGCTGACTCAAGTATTGGGCATTCAACATTAGGGCGGCAAGCCATGGTTTGACCAGTTGCAAGGATTCTTCGTCCACACCTAGCTGCTTGGCTAATTCAGTCGTTTTTTTCCATGTCCCCGGCTTGATATGATCTTCCAATTTACTTTTATCCGCATAGCGACCTTTGCCTTGCATGACATCGAACATTTCTTTGGCACTGACTTTTTGAATATCAGCCTCCACTACCAATACCTCGGCGCGATTAAACGCATCGGCAACGATTTGTGGCAGGGAATAAGCCGTCTTTTCCCCGTATTGCAAAGAACCCAGTAAATAAAGCATCCCCTTGCCGGCCGTCGCTTTCCAAAAAAATGTTCGATTCTCTTGTTTGGCACCCATTTTTGACAAACTGCTAGGCAACCTTGCCACTGTCATGTCTGTGCAGGGTTTGTCTTGATAAATAGTCCGATTTTGCTTGTCCAAGCATTTATACAAGGCAGCCATGGCAGGGCTGGTAATAGCAAACATTAATATGCCTATTACGACTACCTTGACTCCATCCTTTAAAAGTAAGGCCATTGATTGCTTCTCCTAAGGGGTAAACGGAACACTGAGCCAAATCACATCTACTGTTACGATAGAAAACGAAGTTGCAAAGTGAAATCAAAAAAATATCTATAAGATCGTTTTTTATGGACATCACAATAAGCCAATTTTAGGCTTTTCCGCAATAGACCATGCTTAGTTTTTTGCTTTCAGTTCTTGGCAGGCCATCTCGATATACCGCGCATTGTCCAACCGAACCATCAAAGACATGACAAAGTAGCCATGTGGAAGCTTGGGGCATTCTTCTTGATGACGTAGACGATAAAAGGGTTTGCCGGCATGGATATGGTGGTCGGCATGACGAGATAGCCCAATGAAGGTATGCAAGGTGAACCAAGAGTCAGTGGCCCAAGCACAGTTGGAAGACAATTTGGAACCGTCGCGGGTAAGTCCCCAATGTTGGATATAATTGACAGCCTCCAACATGCGCAACGCAACGAAGGACTGATAAATAAACATCAACAAGGCAATGAAGCCATATTGATGGATTATCAACCCTAGCAAAGCCAGTTCAATCGCCATTCCATGCATCATCCTATGGTGCAACAGCCATTGCAAACCCTTGTGATGCTGAAGTCTTTGCCCCTCCAAGCGCCATGCATTGTTCCACTGTCCGACAACCGAGCGTCTGAAAAAGTTGGGAAAGTTTTCACCAAGGCGAGCCGTTGCAGGATCGGCTGAACTACCCACCCTGCGATGATGCCCATGGGCATGTTCCAAGGCAAAATGGTCGTAACAAACCGTCCAAAGCAGTATCCTAGCCATCATACGCATGTGCCTAGAACGTCGGTGGAGCAGTTCATGGGCGACAGCAATGCCAGAACAACAGGAGGTTGTGCCCATTAGAATGCGAAAGGCTATGATGTTGACCACACTCGTGCCTACATCGAACGGTGTGGCCCAAGCGAGTCGACTGGTGGCTGACAACAACAACATGATGTTGACGATCTGCAAGGCGAACAAACCATAAAGGCGCATATCCAATAACCATTCTTTGCCATCCAGTTTTGGAAGGCTTTGATCGGACGGGCTAAAATAATCGGCAACAATACACAACCAAACCGGAACCGTCCAAATCAATGCGGCATACCAAACATGGGGGGCGGCGGACAAACAAAAGAACGTGGAAAGTGGCAAAATGAAACACAATAAACCCTCAGCCCACTGTCTAATGTTGTGGACACAGCCTAGAGTTTTGAAGGCAGAAACTTTTCCAATATTCAGCAAGGAAATGGACATGGCATTAAACGATTATTCATTCCACTAATTAGACACAAGATCCCAATGGCCACGAAAACCTATTACATCGGCTTGGGGGTGACTTACCACGACCCGGCCTTGGCCATCGTCGATGATACCGGTAAGCCACTCTTTGCCGAAGCCAGTGAACGCCACTTGCAATCCAAACGTGCCATCAACGGGGAAGCAGACATTGTTTTCCGAATTCCTAAGTTGCTACGTGAATTCTGCCCGGATGCCGGACGTTTCGTAATCGCCACCAACTGGCGCAGAAAACGGCCCTGGTATGAGAACCTTGTGTCCCAATTGGGATTGTTGGACGCAAGAGGACTTCATCGGCAAGGCATCAAGACATTGCGCTCCCCATTGCACAATCGCCATATTCACCACATGATGGCGTGCAACCGCCACAGCATTGCCCGTTCTGGTTTAAACCTCGCCCGACTGCTGGCTGAGGAATACCGTTCTTCCACCATTGCCTTTTACGACTTTGACCATCACGACACTCATGCCGCTTTAGCCTGTCACGCCAGCCCATTCCAAGAAGCCGCCTGTGCCGTCATCGATTCCTATGGCGAAAACGGTTCCCTAGGTTTCTACCATTACCGCAATGGGACTTTGGAACGAATCCACGAATCGCATGGCTTAGGAAGCCTGGGCTTATATTACATGCACATCACTGCCTTGTGTGGCTTTGACTGGATGCAAGGGGAAGAATGGAAAGTCATGGGGCTTGCCCCTTATGGTTGTCTGGATGAAGAAGTCTATCGCTTATTGCAGGATATACTGACGGTAAAAGGTCTCAATTTGGAGCATCCGCGTGGAAGAATGTTCCCGGCTTTGTTGAACTTGGAGAAAAAGCGGAGGACTTTGGGCGAACCCGGCGAACGGGCTGCCGACCTAGCCTACACTGGGCAGTTTTTTTTCGCCCAAATCATGACGAAAATCCTATCGAACTTTCACCAATCATTGCCTAGCGATAATTTGGCGCTGGCAGGGGGTTGCGCACTCAACTCTTCATTCAATGGGCAAATCACCCGCAACACGCCGTTTTGCAATCTGTATGTCCCCTCGGCCCCGGCTGACGATGGCACGGCCTTGGGCGCGGCCTGGATGGCCTTTGCCAAAGAACAGGGTTCCGTTCCCATTGCTTCATTCCCCTTGCCAGCCTATCTGGGTTCGGAGATTTCCCCTGAAGCCTTGGCAAGATTGGTGCGATTTTCCACTGGATTGACCATTCGCCACTTACCGGAAACCATCTTTCAAGAAACAGCCAGTCAGCTTGCCAATGGCAAACTAGTCGCTTGGGTTCAGGGACGGGCCGAATTTGGCCCACGCGCTTTGGGAAACCGTTCCATCCTCGCCGACCCCCGCGACCCCGGCATGAAGGCGAGAATCAACGACCGGGTTAAATTTCGTGAGGAATTCCGTCCCTTTGCCCCCTCCATTTTGCATGAACATGGCCCCGATTATTTTGTCGATTATCGGGAGACGCCTTATATGGAACAAGCCCTGCGTTTCCACCCTGAAGCGGCTAGGCGGGTGCCGGCGGTGGTGCATGTGGACGGCAGTGGGCGCTTGCAAACGGTCAAACAGGAGTGGAACCCCGCATTTCATCGCCTACTGACTGCCTTTCACAAGGAAACGGGCATTCCCTTATTGTTGAACACTAGTTTCAATGTCATGGGCAAGCCGATGGTTCATACGGTGGAAGATGCAATCGCAGTGTTCATGACCAGTGGGCTTGACCTTCTGGTCATCGGCGATTGGCTTATCGCCAAACCGGAGGCCGCATGAACGGACGATTTTTGCCTATTGAAGGAGAAGAAGCGTTATTACGCGACCAGTTCCATCGGTTTGCCAATGCCCGTGAAAATCCTCACATCTTGGCGGAAGCCAAAGAATGGTTAGTGGGTTTATTGGCATCCACTCCCGCCATTTCGTCTGAAGAATGGTGCATTGAGCCATCGCCGATCATTGGAAAATCCGAATGGGACTTTCTGCCCAACCCCGAAACAGCCGATGCGGACTTGCTTGCATTCCATGCGCCTTTGGGTCTGTTGGAAGGGGCATGGCTGCAATCTGTGGCTGTGGCCGGCAACACTGACTCGGAACCCGTCAATAGTCTTTTCGCCTGTTATCTAGCCTTACTTGGCAAAGATGAATCATGTTCGCCAGCCTTTGCCTATCGCGGATTATTGAACCAAAATCGAATGAGTTTGCCCGTAGTAACCGCTTGGCAATTTGCACACAACCCTCGCCTAGGCCAAGCTGCACTGGCTTTTGCCAATCTGCAACTGGCGTTGGGCTTACATTCGGCTACCTTATTGCCAGAAACATTGGGGTTCACCCTAGCCTATGTCCAAAGCCCATCGCCTTGGAGACTACCAGCCTTGAATTCTGACCAGAGGGAGGCAGTCCTGGCCAATATGGACGCCCAAGTCAATCATGCACTCCTGGCATTTTCGGAACATGCCGAGAGTCACAACAGGGTGAGTAAAGGGTTCGCGCTCCATAGAACATTTGAAGCTCACTATCTAAACAAGCTAAGGGCGTTTGACCAAAGGTTTAGGCCAAAGGCAGAAGAGGTAGCCCAGATGATTCGCCGAAAACTGCCCTTTGCAAAAGGCTATCATGCCAACGTGAAGCTTGGGGGGCGGGGTTTGGAGGAATGGTTCGCTGACACTCCCTTTGACATGCTTGGTTTTCTCAAAGCGTTCTCTGTTTCCAGTTTTGCCCAAGGCAACCGGGTTAGTCGACCGTTTGATCGATTAACCCGCTTCGGCGGCCCTATGTTTGGGGTATTTGATAATGAAGAGATGGAGCTAATCCATGCATGGTTGGACGAAACCCTTGCAAACCGTGGCACTCCTCAATTGAATGCATACGGTACGGGCGAACCAAACCATCAGGACACAGCCACACCAAAAAACTCTGCAACGCGGGTGTTTACCCATTCGCGACAGACCGATCAAGATTTTGACGAAGAGGATTGCCGTGGCCTGAAGTTAACAACGGCTTTTCTAGGACGCATAGACAATCGAAAGCTGTTTCACTTGCTGGTCAACCAAGACCTCCAACCGACTACTTTAAATTTGGCACGACAACGGGTGGAAAGAGTGTTGGCCCAAACCCGGTTGAGTCGGTTTGGTGGCAATCCCAATCAACGATTCTTCAGCTATGATCCAAATGTTTTCACTCAGCGCATTGTACAAATTCATCACATGGAAATCTCCAAGTATAAGCCCGTGCAAGCTTCGCCCACTTTGCGTAGGGAAGAGTTAATTTGGGTCATACGCCAATTCGCGCCGGCCATACTCGTCGATGGATGTTGGTTGCAACATATAGGCAATCCTGCGACGCAAGACCAGCGCAAATCTCGTCTTCTACAGCGCATTTATGCGGAGGAACTGGGGGATGGCAGGGCTGACTGGAACCACCCAAAAATATATCGTGATTTGCTAAATGACTTGGCAATAGACTTGCCGACCATTGCAAGAAGGGCTTTCGCCGAAGAGCCAAGCCTGCTGAATTCATCCTTCGACCTCCCTAGCTATCTGCTTGCCATTTCCCAGTTCCCACGAACCTTCCTTCCAGAGTTGCTGGGACTTAATTTAGCCATCGAACTGAGCGGACTGGGAGCTGGTTACCTGAGGCTGGCAGAGGAATTGGGTTATTGGAAAATCAATCCATTAATTGTGAATCTGCATTTATCCATTGACAATCTCGCTGGCGGTCACGCCGCCATGGCCTGCGAAGCCATTCAATTACATATGGACGAGGTATTGTCTTTAGCCGGTGCTGACATGGGCAATAAAACATGGCGTAGGATTTGGACTGGCTATCGTTCGCTAAACTGTGCCACACGCTGGTTTAAATTGGCATTGATAACAGGCTTCTTACGGCATTTTATGCCGCAAAGATTGCTTAGCTTTACAAAAAACGATTATAATTCAATATGATTGAGTTATGATGAACCCATTTGAATGTTAAGGCAGAATAAAATGAATAGTCCATTCGCAGAACGCGCCATGAGTTGGCTAAATGGCATGAAAACTGATTTATTCAAGCAAAAAAGCCTAGGCTACGTCCTCTTTTTTGCCGTAGTAGTCACCATATCGTTTGGGTTCGTGGTTTTTATCATTGATCCAAACATTCATTCATTTTCTGATGGAGTTTGGTACGCTTGGGTAACCATGACGCATGTTGGTTACGGTGATGTAGTGCCAACATCATTCCTTGGACGTGTGTTGGCGTGTCTGTTGATTTTGTTTGGGTTAGCCGTGCTTGCGCTATTGACGGCGATTTTTTCAACCATATTGATTGGGCGAGACATGGGTGGCATGGCAAGGGATGAGGGCCAAATACTTGAAGAGATCAGGCGGCTTCATGATAAGATTGACAGGTTAGAATCTAACTATCTTCATGAAACCAAAAAAATAGTAAATGATGGTAATAGCCCACAATTGGAATGATGGCTCACTGTGGGAAACAGCTACAGCATTAATTAAGTAGGCATGGTTAAGCAATCGGCAACATTCATTATTGCAGGCTTGCAACGCCTATTGGCAATCATGGTGATCGCAATCACCACCTATTGCGTTGCTAATTATCCTTATGCAAGCATTTGGTTAAGTTTGATCCTTATAGCCTATGCCTTATGCTTGTTGATTGCGCCCTCGATTTGGTTGCTGGCAATTCCAACCATCTTGCCACTGCTGAACTTGGCCCCGTGGAGTGGGCGGTTTTTTCTCGAAGAATTTGATTTCTTCATTTGGGTGACCTTAGCCTCTTCGCTTTGGCAGGGTGACTTCATCGCATCACACCGCCCACGATTTTCCTTTACCCCTAGCCTGTTGATCGGTCTTTTTCTGACCACTCATAGTATTGCCATGCTGCGAGGTTTATTTCCATTGGCTGCAATTGATGCTAACGCATTCAGCAGTTACTATAGTCAATATAATGGGCTCAGGGTTGGCAAATCATTATTCTGGGCCGCATTACTCATACCTGCCATGCTACGAGCATTTTCTACAAACCAAGTGCGAGCGCGTCATTACTTGACCCTTGGAATTTCGATTGGACTTATTGGCACTGGGATTGCCGTGCTTTGGGAGCGTGGTGTTTTTATCGACTTGGTTTATGGCGATACCATATACCAGAAACTAAGAAACTTGACTGACTTTAGCACTGATTATCGAATTACTGCACTTTTTTCAGAAATGCATACTGGGGGAGAAGCAGTGGATGGTTATATTGCTTTGACTTGGCCTTTTGCTTTGGCTGGCTTAGTGACAGCAGTATCGAAAATAGAAATGGGTATTGAAGCGATGGCATTATCTGCCGGACTTTATTCTGCACTAGTCACATTTTCTAGGGGAACTTATGCCGCCATAGGGGTTTCCCTTGTGGCATTCGCAGTATTGTATGCCGTAGGCAAAACACGGCGTGAAGTCTCAAGCAAGCAATCTTGGCATGTTCCTATCATATTGTTGGCTACCGTTGCGATTTGCTCAATACTTTATGTAAAAGGAGGTTATTATTCATTGATAGCCGCCATGGCGATATTTGGCTGTACCATTCTACTAGGATTTATTAACGGGCTGCGACACGGGGTACGAATATTATTGATGGCTCTGGTTTGCTTGGGAGGGTTTGCTCTGATGATGCGCGGTTTGCTGACATCAAAGTGGGTGGATAATGGATTCGTCGAATCGTTGGCGATTAGCCTCCCCATGTCTGTTGGTTTACTGGCATCAGGGATATTCATCGGTATTCAAACGCGCAAGTTTTTCAGTTTACGTGAAGTGGGCATCAGCTTGACTTTTATCATCACAGTGATTGTTTTGTGCGTACCCGCTTTGTCCGGTAGTTACATGAAAAGCCGATTCACCACAACCCATGATGACTTTGGCAGTCGAATCAATCATTGGCAACATGCCATGGCATTAATGGATTCGAGTTGGGATACTTTATTTTTTGGCATGGGATTAGGCGTATTCCCACGCACTTACCTATGGGGGAAGGAATCTGAAAAATCCAGCATGGCAACCCTCAATGAAGAGGGGGGCAACACATCGCTGAGGCTCAGCAATAGCATGGATTTAGCCATAGGGCAGAGAGTCCACTTGGAAGCCGAACAAGTTTATAGACTATCTCTCGATTATAAATCCAATGCCAGCATTGGAACGTTGGATATCAGCATTTGCAGACGCAATATTATTGTCCCTTGGGATTCTGATTGCATTTCGACTTCTCAGGCAATCAAACCGGGAAAATGGCAACATTTTGAATGGGAATTAAACATGGGCCAAATCGGCGATGGGGTTCAGATTGGTAGACGCCCTTTGGCTCTTCGTTTCACCCACTTCTATTATCAACCACAAGGGGATTATAATTTACCACTGAATTTTATCGAAATCGACAACATCCAGTTAATGGATCGTTATGGATGGAATCATGTGACTAACGGACAGTTCGAACACGGCTTGGATAATTGGTTTCCTACTTCAGATCATTCCCACTTGCCTTTACACATTAAAAACCTTTGGGTCAATATATTTTTTGAACAAGGTTTGTTTGGTTTATTTGCATTCCTTGCATTAACTCTCTATGCACTCATTATAGGAATACGCATAGCCCGTCGAGGTGATATATTTGCCATGACCTTGGTGTCTTCTGCAATGGGTTTCTTTTCTGTTGGACTGATAGGCACTTTATATGATGTTCCAAGGGTGATTTTTTTATTTTTCTTATTATTGTTCACTTTGTTGGCACAAGACCCTGCGCTAATGAATCAGATTTCCAAGCGAAAGCCAGTCAATATCAGCCCTGATGAATTGCCTAAAATGAGAAATTCATTTATTCAGCCCCCTGCTAATCTAAAGCAGATAATGTTTTAATATGTAACCAACCCAATGTTATTTTGTATCACCTGTATCATGTTAGGAGGATAAAAGTGAGTATAGGCATTTCCGAAATGTTTGCCAATTCGAATAAACAAGCCAGACAAAGCACAAGATCTAAGATATTCTCTGAAAATCATACAGCTTCAGTTCTGTATACAATCATATTTGCTATTTTGGGTTCTTTCTTTTTGGCAGGGGATTTAGCATTAGATCAAGACTACACATTCAAATCCATCATCTATCGAAGTGCAATATTGGCTGTCTTGCTAGTCTCAGCTCTTTTAAAGAAGCTTTCAAAATCGGTATATTTCAATTATGCCGTAGCCTATCTATCACTTGTCTTCTGTGAAATTTTGTTAACAATTTTATTGAATGGACTTGATGGGGGACTTAAGGCAGGTGTCAGCCAATTCATTTATTTTTATCTCGGTACCTTGCTATGCTGTGCATTATTTCCGTTTAATTATAATATTTTTGGTTGTATAGTTTTAACAATCATACCGTTTGCCATTGGCATCCCCTTCGCATTCAATTTTCCAATAACTCTTTATGCCAGTGTGTTGATACCTGCTTTAATAGTGACCATTTTAATTCTCTATAAAATCCGCTTCCTCTCCGTCGAAACTCAAAATTCCCGACTTGAAATGGAAGTCTCTGCATTGTTCGACCCAGTCAGTGGATTATTGAACTTTCGTGGGTTTGAACGCATGTATCAAAGGATGGTCAGACTCGGTCTGTTTAAAACGTCCCAACAATTTCTGTTGTTGATTGAATTGCACAGCTTGGAAAATTTAAAAGCCTTAATCGGGGAAAAACAAGTCCAACAGTTCCAAGTTAAGATAGCTGAAATTATTGAATCCTCCTTGGATGTCCGCAACATTACTGCCCGCTTTGGCGAAAATGAATATGCCTGCCTGCTCCAGCATGTCACGCAAGAAAAAGCCTCAGCCTATGCCGAAGCCATCAGAAAGGCTGTCGCGGACAAGGATTTTGATTGTCCGTCAATAGAGACAGGCAAGGTAAATTATAGAGCCAGCATTGGCATTGTTTCGGCAGACCCTAAGGATGAAATAAAAACCCTAATCAACCGTGGACGCATTAGCTTAAACCAAGCTGTGCAATTAGGGGGTAATCAGTGCGTACTGATCGCCCGTGCCAATTAAAAAAACCGGAACCTATGGAGTAAAACCCCAATTCTATTCCAGTTTGTCAGTTGTCTTAAGCTAATCCTGCCGCTCAGCAATGACATACTCTTCGACAGGTCGACCTCCCACTAGGTGTTCCAATATTATCCGTTCAAGGACTTCCGGTGTGCATGAACGATACCAAACCCCTTCAGGGTAAACTACCGCAACAGGTCCAGCCGAACAAACCTGGAGACAGTTGGCCTTGGTGCGGTAAATACCAGTAACATCCTCAAGCTTAAGTTCCTTGATGCGTCGCTTAAGATACTCCCAAGAAACAAGCCCGGCTTCCTTATCGCAACATTTTGGCTTGGTCTGGTCACAGCAAAGAAAAATATGCCGATTTATATTAGCCAACCCTAAATTATTTACCACTAATGCCAATTCTTCGTTGCTTGTTACCATAATCTAAATTTCCCTTAAAAGCACCACAGGATTACCGATTGACTTTGACTAAATCCACTTCAAAAATAAGTGCAGAGTTGGGGGGTATTACACGCGCCGCACCAGTTTCGCCGTAAGCAAGAGGTGAAGGAATGAAGAATCGATATTTAGCCCCTTCCTTCATGAGTTGCAAGCCCTCGGTCCATCCTTGAATGACACCATTTAAAGGGAATGTAATATTTTCACCGCTATCAAATTCCTTTCCAGTAATCAGTGAGCCTTTATAATTGACGGTGACACTATCCGTAGCAGATGGATTTTTTCCGTTGCCTTCTTTTATCACCTGATATTGCAAGCCACTTGGCGTTGTGGTCACACCTTCCTTAACCCGATTTTCAGCGAGAAATGCCTCACCTGCTTTTAGGTTTTGATCTGGATCAATTTTTGAGCAGGCACCCAACAAGCTTACTAAAATCACGAAAAAAACTGATTTAACCGATACTTTGTTAAACATGACATCGTCAACTCTTAGAAAATAGAAATTAAGACCACTCACTTCAATAGGATTGTGCAGCACACTTCAATGCATGAGATGGAAGAAAGTTTGAATTATATACACTTAAGCCAATGAAAACAATACTATAGCTTACTAAATCGACGAAGGACGCCATCCTTCAAATTTTGCCAATAGTTGCGCTTTTTGTGATCGCCAAGGTATTTTAACAATTCCCCTTTTCATTGACTCGCTTGCATATATCCATACACAGTAGAAACAAACTAGCAAAAGTCCAGTCAATTTAGCTATAATGCTCTGTTGCACAAAATTGTCTGGTCGATAAATGTTTTCAAATACACAAAAATAGCCAACAAAAGGCCCTATTAAGATTAATCCTATGCTGATTGCAAGTATCAACCCAAAAAACATCCTCTCTTTCGGCGAGGCTCACTCCGCTATCGAGTTGTCCCCCCTCACCATCCTTGTTGGTCCTAACGGGAGTGGAAAGTCTAACTTAATTCAATGTGTCAAGTTGCTACAGAAGGCAACTAACAGCCAACCTAGCCCTTCCTTGGGTTGGTTATGGCAAGGGCAGAAAAGCCAACCCATCGCCCGACTGGAGGCCGTGATCGATTGCCCTATTGGTTCCAGAAATTTGCGCTATTGGTTGGAATTCACCCCTGACAACGAAAGCTTCAAGCTAACGGATGAAAGGATAGAGAACGAACACCCTGATGTGGGTCACGGCAAGTCTTATTTTTATTTTGCTTACCAGAAGGGTTGGCCCGTGGTCAACGTAAAAAGTGTTCGCCGACAATTGAAACGGGAGGAAATCGATACGAATTTGTCCATATTGGCACAACGTAAAGACCCAGAGGCTTACCCAGAAATTACTTGGTTGGGTGAGGCATTCAGTGCCTTGCGCATTTATGGCAATTGGACGTTTGGCCCTGATTGCCCCGTCAGGCTCGGCAATAAGCAAGCTTCCTCCGATAATTTTCTCTCCGAAAATTTCGAAAACCTCGAAGCAATCCTCTCCACACTTTGCAGCGAACCCGCAACCAAGACGAAAATTATTAATCAACTTCGCGTTTTAATTCCAGAATTGCGGGATATAAACTTCAACATGATTGAAGGTAGCCCAAAATGCTCAATCAGTGAAGGAGATTTTGTAATACCCATTTCGAACCTGTCAGACGGCACTTTGCGATTCCTATGCTTGCAAGCCATTCTTTGCCACCCGCTGCCGCCGCCCTTGATTTGCATAGAGGAACCTGAGCTAGGGCTGCATCCTGAGATGATGCCGGTCATTGCCGACGCCTTACGCGAAGCCTCGCAACGCACTCAGATAATCGTCTCAACGCATTCAGATTTGTTGGTTGAAGAATTCATCGCCACACCAGAAAGCATCATCGTTTTCGAAAAACACGAAGGGCAGACCATGGCCCATCGGTTAGAAGGCGAAGCGCTGGATAATTGGCTGGACAAATTCACCTTGGGACACATGCCACCCATTTGAACATGATTTGAAATGCAAGCTGCAAAACTGGCGATCCTTCCCTTTTGCACTGATGATTCGCTATCATGTACCCATCAACCCGCTCCTATCAACTCGGCAACGGAGAAAAAATAAACCATGGCAAGTCGCGGTGTTAATAAAGTAATATTGATCGGCAACCTCGGGGCAGACCCGGAAGTTCGTTACATGACCAATGGTGAGGCTTGGGCAACGATCAGAGTTGCCACGAGCGAAACCTGGAAGGATAAGAACACGGGGCAGGCACAAGAGCGCACCGAATGGCATAACGTCGTTTTTTATCGACGCTTGGCGGAAATTGTCGGCGAATATCTCAAGAAAGGCTCGAAGGTTTACATCGAAGGCAGTCTGCGTTATCGGCAATATGAGCGGGACGGGGTGAAACAGTACGCCACCGACATTATCGCCAATGAAATGCAAATGCTGGATCGCGCCAGCGATGCTTCCCCCAACGCCCGTCCGGCAGGTGGCTACCCGGCATCGTCCAAACCTGCTCCTAGCCCCGGTTATGGTTCGCAGGAACCGCATCGCCAGCCATCGCCCGAGTACTCGCGCCCGCCCGAACCTTCTTACGGCAGGGGTTCGGATGATGGGTTTGATGACGACATACCGTTTTAGGACTTACCTTCTTTATATTTGTTAACATGAAAAACATCACCCTGAGCGCCGATGGCAACCTGATCGAAGCCGTCCGCGAACACACCCGTGCCGAGAACACCACCCTCAACGGACAATTTCGCCGCTGGCGGACTATGTGCGGCAGCAAAACCGTGTCGATGCGGCGATGGCTCTGATAGAATATCTGCAAGGTGAAGTACGCACGGGTGGCCGCACCTTCACCCGGGATCATATGGATGAGCGGTGAATTCATCGACACCAAGGTCTTCGTTTAGCGAGGATATGCAAGACGGTCAGCAAATCGAAGGGCTAACCATTGAAAACCCGTTCAAGAAATTGGCCGATAGACAATTGGCAGGATGAACAGGATTTACAGGATGAAAACAAAGAGGGAAAAAATTTCTCTTCAAATCCTGTTAATCCTGTCAAACAAAATCCTAAAAAGAGAGCGGCGATTTTTTTCAGCCCGGAATTCGGCACTGTCTCCCGCCCCAATCTCGCCGCCGCCCGCGAAGCCGGGGATGCCGGTTTCGATGTCCTCATCGCCTACGCCTTCAACAATGACGCCCATCCCTGCGAATTCGACAAGCTAGGCCGCATCCCAGTGCTTAAAGCCCGCATGAATGCCGACCTGCACATGGCCGACGATCTCAAGAACACTGGCAAAGGCAACCTGTTCGTCATCTTCGGCGAACCGGACATAACTGTGTTTAGTGGGCAGTGGTTAGTGACTAGAAGCGGAAAGGCTTCGCATGGTGACCAAAGAACACATCCTCCCGATACAAGCCCAAGCCGGGGACGTTGGGCGGATGCTCAACGGACTCAAGCGCTCGTTGCGCTCAAGAACCTGAGCGATAGAGATTTTCCGCTTTCGCTGACCACAAGCCACATGGCACAAGTCACTGTCCATGGCGTGGACGTGTTCCACCCCAACACCGGCGAAGTCAGCAGCGACGGAGCCGAAGGCATCGCCTGCTGGTTCATCGACACCGACTACAACGAAGAAAGCTTCTTCGTCAGACATGCCTATTTCCATGGTGCCAACGGTCCCTACAAAGCGCTGAAAACCACCCTGAAAGCCGAAATCAACGAAGAAGCCTGGGCCACGTTAAACAGCGATACCTCACGACCATTTGATAAACCGAAATCGGGGCGGATTGCAGTCAATATCATTAACCATTTGGGGATGAGGTTATGAAGGTTTTTAGGGTGAACTGATGTACTCTCTAACCGATTTAGATTCCCTCAATCACAACAATCCTAGAGCCATTTCATGACTGAACTATCTCTCTCCAAAGTTGGCATTGATGGATTTCGAGGCCTGCGCTCCCTCGAACTCGACGGGCTAGGCCGTATCAACATTCTTGTAGGCAGCAATAATTCTGGCAAGACCAGCGTTCTTGAGGCTTTGTCCATACTTTGCCAGCCATTCAATCCTGAAGAATGGTTGGCAGTGGTTCGTCGCCGGGACTTTGGTCAGCTCGATGAAACACGACTTCAGTCGTTGCGCTGGTGTTTTACTCAGGCTATGGGATTAACAGACCCCGATCAACTTATCGAAGCATCTTGCAATTTCACTTGCCAAGGAAACTTCCCGCTAAGGAATTTGCGTATTGAGTATACTGAATTTACCGGGGAACCTAGCCCCGGTGAGGTAAGTCGCGATTTACGTCAAATTGAATTTAGAGCACGTTTGCGCTTGGGTGAAAAAGAATTGCCTCAAATAGAAATAATGCGCGGAGCGGAGCTTATTCATTATCCTGACTGGTATGAATCTATTGAAAACGATAGATTTACGGGTCAACCTTCTGTAAATAGGAAATCGCCAAGGTTGAGACTTTGGGAGGAATTTATCCCCGCCAGGCTTGGTAAGTTTAGATCTGCCCAAAAGCTGGAAGCTTCAACCCTGACACCATACTCCTACCAAATAAACCGGGATCAAGTACGCGCTCAATCGAAGCATACTTTCCATCATGATTCACCAAGCGTACTGGAGCTGCTCCGCGACTTCGATACCGACGTGGAAGGCATCGACTTGGCTTCGTTTCGAGGTGACCGCCCGGCGATTTACATCAAGCACAGCAAACTCGGTGTGGCACCTCTGTCAGTATTCGGCGATGCCATGCGTCGCGCTGTGCTGCTAGCTTCCACGCTACTTTCTCTCAAAGGAGGTGGTATTTTATTGGTAGACGAAGTCGAAGCCGGAATCCATGTCAGTGCACTAGGCCGAGTCTTCGAGTGGTTAGTAAGGGCGGCGAGAACACTCCAAGTCCAAGTCTTTGTCACTACACATAGCTTGGAGGCATTGGATGCGTTGGTTTCTGCTCGTTCTGTCTTGGCGAACGATGATGATGTCATTACTTATCATCTTTCCCAAACTGAAGAAAAGACACTAGGCAAACGGCTTTACGGTGATTTAGTAAGACGCTTGCGGTTTGAGCGTGGATTGGATGTGAGATAAGCACCTATGCGCAAGTACGGATATTTGGTTGTTGAGGGGCCGCATGATGTTGAATTTGCTTATCGGCTATTGAGTCCATTTGGATTGAAACGTATCCGATTAGAACAAGAATTAGATGATTTTTTCGCTCCATTGATTCCCCGAAAGTATCCGCCAGATGGTGATCTTCAGAAGCGAATGCCGATTCCTCTTTTTCTGCAAAGCGATACCCACGCTATTGCCATCCATAGCGCGATTGGAGATAGCCGGTTAGTCGAAACAGTTGATGAGAATGCATCGATTCTCGGTTTAACTTCTATAACTGGAATTGGGGTTCTGCTTGATTCCGATAATAAAATTCCCGCAGAAAGCCGCTATGCAACCATCAAGGAAGACTTAGCTAAAAAACAATTTATATTGAATGACCAGCCGGGCCAACTCACCCAAGGTTCGCCAAAATTAGGGGCTTTTGTTTTGCCGGATAATTTTGCGGATGGAACTTTAGAGGATTTGCTATTGGATAGCGCAAATTCGGTTTACCCTGATTTATTAACATCGGCAATTGCTTATGTGGACAAGGCCAGCAACGGAAATGACCTCACCAACAAAGATCTGGAAGATTTCAAGAAACCAGCCGGGCGCAATAAAGCCGTTATTGGTGCAATGGCAAATGTCCTTAGACCAGGAAAAGCCGTTCAAACATCGATTCAAGATAATCGATGGCTTCGTGATAAAGCCCTTTCACTTCCCCGAATCCAAGCGGTTCAGACTTTCTTGAAAGCCCTTTTCGACATTCCTTAATAAAGCGTATTCATGGACTTCCGCATCTTCAACACCTAAACCGCGACAACCTAGCCATGCTCTATTGATGATTATGCAACCTAGTTTCAGGAATCCAAGAACCCGATGCTAAAATCCGAATTACTAGAAATACTTGCCAATGGAGAAAGCTCAGGCGTGGAATTCAAACGCGATGATATTCGCCCCGAGCAACTGGCGCGGGAAATTGTTGCGCTTGCCAATTTTCAGGGAGGCCAGATTATCTTGGGCGTTGAGGATGATGGAACCGTGACGGGCATTCAGCGCACCGACTTGGAAGAATGGGTGATGAATGTCATCGACCATAATGTCCATCCGCAGATTTTGCCATTTTATGAAGAAATCAAACTTGAGGTTGGCAAGCTTGTTGCCGTGCTGACCTTGCCGCAAGGGATTTCCAAGCCTTATGTGGTGCGTAATAAGGGAGAGGAAAGAATCTATATCCGCATTGGTTCCACCTCTCGCCTAGCGACTCGTGAACAACAAATGCGTTTGTTTGAGTTGGGCGGTATGTTGCATACCGAATTGATGCCGGTAGCCAGAACCGATAGAAATAGCCTAGATACCGCGCGGCTAGATAATTATTTTCGGGATATTATTAAAGACCCCGAAGTGCCACAAACCACAGAGGAATGGGAGAACCGCCTGTTGGGAATGGGATTCCTCGCCGAATCCGGTGGCAAGGTTTATTGTTCCATTGCTGGCTTGCTGTTATTCGGCAAGCATCCACGCCGGTATTTGAAACAAGCTGGTCTGCGGTTATTCGCCTTTACAGGCAAGGATAAGGAATATCAAGCCTTATTGGATACCTCGCTGGATGCCCCGTTGGTGGGCCGTTGGGATGTCACCGACGCTGGGAAAAGCCTGATAGACCAAGGCTTGATTGAGCGCTTTGTCGAACAGGCTACCCCATTTATCTCGCAAGAAGCCGCCACGATTGACCAGGGTTTTCGACGGGAAAAATCTTGGCTTTATCCTCCCGCCGCCGTTCGAGAAGTGGTGGTCAATGCCTTGGCCCACCGCGACTGGACTCGCTCCGTAGATATAGAGATAGGTATATACTCGGATCGGCTGGAAGTCATTAGTCCCGGTGCCTTGCAAAATTCGATGACCATCCAAAAAATGATTGCGGGTCAGCGCTCACCTCGCAATACCATTATCATGGAGGTGCTGAGAGACTATGGTTATGTGGATTTCCGAGGCATGGGTATTCGCACCAAGGTGATTCCCCTCATGAGAAACCTCAACCACGCCGAGCCGATTTTCGAGGCGACCGAGGATTATTTGAAAACTACGCTACCCAGAAAAGTCTAGGAATCAAAATTGTGGACTTCCACATTGGAAACTCACTGAGTGATTCTGCCCTTACTGCATAGCGGGAGGTTTCCGATAAAGTCTCTTTGCAGCAGTTTAATCGTACCCAGTATAGCTTGATTCTACCACCCGGCCTGCTTCCAGTTTGATGCTGCGTCCGCAGCGTTTGGCAAGGGCCGGGTCGTGAGTCACCAGCACCAGCGTGGTGTTCAGTTCCCGATTCAACTCGAATAACAAGTCGATGATATGTGCGCCAGTTCGGCTGTCCAGATTGCCGGTTGGTTCGTCAGCAAATAAGATGCTGGGTTTGGTGACAAATGCACGGGCCAACGCGACCCGTTGCTGCTCGCCGCCGGATAATTGGTTGGGATAATGTTTGAGGCGATGACCCAATTCCACCCGTTCCAGCATTGTTTGCGCGGCATTTTTGGCATTGCGATTTCCTAGCAATTCCAATGGGAGCATGACATTTTCCAAGCTGGTGAGATTGCCCAGCAATTGAAACGATTGAAAGACGAATCCTACATGTTTGGCCCGGATCAAGGCACGTCCGTCTTCGTCAAGTTCGGTTATGGCAGAGCCTACCAGTATAATTTTTCCTTCAGTGGGCACATCCAAGCCCGCCAAGAGTCCAAGCAGTGTGGATTTACCCGAACCTGAACTGCCGACCACGGCCAGCGTTTCACCGGGTTTGATTGATAGCTCCACAGATGTCAATATATCCAGACTTCCGTCCACTGTTTCAACCCGTTTACCGAGATTCTTAGCCGTTATGATAGGTTCTTCTTCGTACATTCTTCGTTTCCTGTTGTGTGTCCTGTTGTTTTCAGCCCCGGTATTCAGCCATGCCGCAACGATACTGGTGCTTGGGGACAGTATCAGTGCCGGTTATGGTTTGGACAATCCGGCACAGGGCTGGGTGACTTTGCTGGCTGAAAAGATAAAAGCAACTGGCAAAGCAACTGAGATCGTCAATGCCAGTATATCCGGTGAAGTCACCGCCGGGGGGCTGTCCCGCATTGATGGATTGTTAGCCCAACACAAGCCTGGCATCGTCATCCTCGAACTGGGAGCCAATGACGGCCTGCGAGGGTTGCAACCTTCGCTGATGCAAGCCAACTTGAATGAGATCATCATGAAGGCAAAAAAATCCGGGGCCAAGATTGTATTGCTTGGGATGCGCATTCCGCCCAATTATGGCAAGCGATTCAACGACATGTTTGAAGCGGTTTTCCCAACTCTCGCCAAACAGCATGAAGCTGCCTATGTGCCATTTTTATTGGAAGGGGTAGGCGGCAATGCGAAATTGATGCAGCCTGACGGACTACACCCCAATGCCGATGCCCAACCCATATTGATGCAATTGGTATGGGAAAAGTTGCAGAGTTTGCTTTGATCAAACATTACGATTTAAAGGTTTCATCAATAACATGTGAACATCCCCCAGCACACGCTCGATAAAACCGCCTTCGCAATAGGTTAAATAGAACTCCCACATACGGATAAACGAGTCGGGATAACCTAGCTTGCGGACTTCATCAATATGGTTGAAAAAATTATGCCGCCAACGGTTTAGTGTGGTGGCATAATGTGGGCCAATGTCTTCGAGATGGACGAGTTTAAGGTCTGAAGAGCGGGTGGCGGCTTGCAACAATGGCGTGATCGCGGGTATGCATGAGCCCGGAAAAATGTAACGTTTGATAAAATCCACCTCGTCTCTAGCACTGGCAAATTGCTGGTCGGCTATGGTGATGGCCTGTAACAGCATCAATCCGTCTGGTTTTAGCAGGGACGCACATTGCTGAAAAAACTGTTTGTAATAATGATGGCCTACCGCTTCTATCATTTCGATGGAGACCAATTTGTCGTATTGCCCCTTCAGTTCCCGGTAATCCTCCAATAATAGGGTGATTTGGCCTTCCAAACCGGCTTGGCGTATGCGTTCTTGGGCCAAGTCAAACTGATTTTGAGATATAGTGGTCGTGGTGATCTTACAACCATAATGGGTTGCTGCATGAATGGCAAAACCGCCCCAACCCGTCCCAATTTCAAGCACATGGTCATGCGCTTGAAGTTGCAGCTTTCGGCAAATTAGATCCAGTTTGGCAATCGAGGCATCCTTCAAGCTAGTTTCCGGGGTTTCAAAGATGGCGGCGGAATACATCATGGTTTCGTCGAGAAACAAGCGGAAAAACTCATTGCCTAGGTCATAATGGGCCGCAATATTGCGACGACTGCCTGTTTTGGTGTTGCGGTTCAGGGCATGGATCAGATTGCGCAAAGGAGTGGCAATCCAAGAAAAGCCACTATCCATACCATCCAAAACATGACGGTTACGGAGTAAAATGCGGACTAGCGCGGTCAAGTCGGAGCATGTCCATAGCCCCGCCATGTAAGCCTCTCCTGCACCCACACTGCCGCCAAATACCACATCACTATAAAAACCTTGATCACATACCTGAATGGTGACCGATAGTGGGAAATCAGAAGTCACCGAGCCGAATCCTTGGGTTTCACCATCCACTAATATCAACTCACCACAGTTTAGTTGAGCAAGTTGTTTATGCAGCAATCTACGGGCAATGCCATCGATGCGGCGAGTCTGATTTGCCTGACTTGGGGCTGAATCTGCAATTGAACTCTTCACGGAACTTCCTCAAGGTTGGGATGCTTTGGGGTGGTCATAAAATGGAATGCCTTTCAATTTAAGCAATCCGGCATGGATATAAATGGCGGCCGACACTTGGGCAGTCAAAAAAGGAAACCTTAACAACGCCCAAGCCATGCTTTTGGCATTCATTGGGCTGCGCTCAAGGTTTAGGGTCGCATCAAACACTTTATCCCCGTCTTTTAACAGTTCCATATGGATATTCAGTCTTTCTTCGGGTTCCCCAAAGCGCCAGTCATAGCTCAAATCCATGGGGAAAAAGGGCGAAACATGAAAAGCTTTATCAAAGCGGAAACGGTGATGGCTTGGACTGCCGATGTCTGCCGTTGGGGTGAGTACATAGCTATGGCGTTCTTGCCAAGGGGTATTGGTGATTTCCGCCACGATGGTTTCAACATGTTCACCTGCGGAATCGTAACAGTAATAAAAACTGACGGGATTGAAACAAAACCCAAAATATCGCAGATGAGTCAATAAACGGATCGGTCCTTTGGGTTTCGTGCCAGATTTTTCAGCAACAAAATCTCGAATGGCCTGATCGATAGGAATATTGGGGTCGCCAAAATAGTCTGATCGCTTAAACATGGCGAGATTGGGTTTATAGGCTGACCAGAACCATCGGTCATTGAACACCGAGTCCAACTCAGCGAGGTCCAGAAACACCATAAACAGGGAATGGTTCAACTGGTGGGGCTTTGGTGCAAATCGGCGATGCCTGATTTTGCCCAGATAAAGGCAGCTATGCATGGGAAATGCCGCCTTCTATTTGCTTCACGACCCGCAAACCACTGTTGACACCATCTTCGTGAAAACCAAAACCCCAGTAAGCCCCACAATAATAGGTATTGTTGACCCCACTGATTTCTCCATGTCGAAGTTGGGCAGCAATGCCGGCTGGAGTATAGAGGGGGTGGTGATAGGTAATCCGTTTGATGATGAGATTTTCATCAATGTTACCGGTTTGGTTCAGGCTCACGCACACGGTTTCCGGTGCGTCTAGGCTTTGCAGTATATTCATATTATAGGTCAATGCCACACTGTCCTTTTTCGCTTGTGGAATAAGATAATTCCAAGCCGCCCAAGCCAATCGTTTACGGGGTAATAAGCTAGAATCAGTATGCAGTATTGCTTCGTTTTCCTGATAAGGAATGACACCCAAAATGTCTCTTTCGGCTGAACTGGCATCGGTCAGCATACTTAGGGCTTGGTCACTATGACAGGCAAATATGACGGCATCAAACATCAAGTTTTCATCATTGAACGGTTTAACGCATACCCCTCCGGGTAGACGGGTGACCTGCTGAATCGGCATGTTATTATGTATTTGGCCGATGAAACGATTCGTCAAAGCTTCAACGTAGCGTTTTGATCCGCCCTTGACAACTCTCCATACGGGTCGGTTATCAATATTTAAAAAACCATGATTATAAAAGAAGCGTACAAAATAACGAGCGGGGAAATTCAGCATTTGCTCAGGGTTCGTTGACCAGATCGCCGCGCCCATTGGCAAAATATAATAGTCGATGAAAGCACTGGAATAGCGATTAATGGACAGGTATTCACCGAGTGTGATTTGATCATTTTCAGTGGCAATTAGAGCGGGGGCTTGCTTGTTAAATCGCATGATGTCAAGAATCATGCGAATAAATGACGGCTTGAATATATTGCGTCGTTGGGCAAACAAGCTGTTTAAAGTGGTTCCATTATATTCCAAACCAGTACGTTGACATTTGACGCTAAAACTCATGGCACTGGGTTGAGATTCGACTCCTAGTTCATTTAGCAGGGCTATGAAATTAGGGTAGGTCCAGTCGTTGAATACGATAAATCCACTGTCAACCGAATAATCTTTTTGACCCAGTGTTATATCATGGGTGTGAGTATGACCACCAAGGTGGCTATTGGCTTCAAAAATAGTGATTTCATGGCTTTTGCACAAATAATAGGCGGATACAAGCCCGGAAATTCCACTGCCGATGATGGCAATTTTCATAATATAAAATCTCTTAATGGAAAGCGTTAAGCAGCTTCATCCAAACGACGCAAATCTTTGATCTTTGCCGGAATCGGCTGCAATTCCCAAATAATGCCTAACCAAGAGAATAATTGAAGCACGTAATAGGTTAAATCGATTTCCCACCAATAAAATCCCTGACGAGCCGTGCGTGGGTAATGATGATGGTTATTATGCCAACCTTCACCAAAAGTCAATAATGCCAGCCAAAAATTGTTTCGGCTTTCGTCACGAGTATTATAACGACGCCAACCCCAAACATGGCACAAGGAATTAATTGTGAATGTGGCATGATATAAAACAATGGTTGAGATGACGAAGCCCCAAACTAGCAGTTGGGAACCATTAGTACCAAGTTCTGGGGCAATTTGTTCAAGGATATAGCCAAAGGAATAAAGTAATCCGGCCAATGATAAGGGGACTACAATATCAAAACGGTCTAAAAACCTCAGTTCTGGAAATTTCATCCAATCCTTGACTAAGCCTGTACGGGTTGCAAAATTGGCTTGGGACAGAAACCAACCCATATGACTCCATAGAAAGCCATGCCTGACGGGAGAATGCACATCATCATCCTTTTCAGAATGGGCATGATGATGGCGATGATGGGCTGACCACCAAATGGGTCCACGCTGTACTGCCGATGCCCCGATCAGGGCGAACACAAACTGCACTACCCGGGATGTTTTAAACGTGCGATGGGAAAAATAGCGGTGATAAAAACCTGTGATGGCAAACATGCGCAATACATAGAGAACGACTGCAACCGTCACTGCGGTTGCGCTCCAGCCAACCCAGATCACACCAAGACAGCCTAAATGCATGAGGACGAAGGGAAGGGTGCGCAAGGTATCGATTTTTCTGGCGGAATCACCAGTCGCTAGATGTTCGGTGGCAGCCTCCGCATCAAACCAGCGGATTAGGGCTATTAGCCAGCGTTTATACAGGGGTAGTTGTTCGTTCATTGTGCTTTACTTTATCAGTAATAGAGGAAGTACAGTTTAGCAGTCACCAACGCTGAGGGACTTTGACAATTTGTTGCACATCATAGCCTTGGCGGTCAAGCAATTCCAGTATTTTTCGGTAATTCTCGTCAGATATTTCTGGTTTTCGTGCCATGATCCATACATAATCCCGCTGGTTTCGTCCTATGACAGTTTCAGAATAATCAGCATTGAGAAAAACAATGCGATAATCCGATTTGAACGGCCAGATAAATTGCATTTTCCATACTGCGTTGGATAAATTGTCCACCACCTGCCCAGTGGGATGAAAGCTTTTTTCAGGGCCATTAAAGCTATCTTGGCGGAAAGTAAAGGTTGTTGCAATCGAACCGTCTGGTGCTAGTTGGTAAGATTCAACCGCATTATGTGCGCCCTTTTCGATAAAGGTTGGAATACTGGCGATGACATACCATGAACCCATGAAGCGTTCCAAGTTTACCTGAGGTACGATGTCTATCGGGGGTTTGACCGTATTTTTGCAACCAAATAACGAAAATAACATCGCAATTACCATTATCAGAAGTCTGTTGCTGGGTTTCACGATTTTATCATTCCATACGATAGTGGAGTATGCGACCATTTTCCAAAGTCGAGTCCAACGCCAACCAACGGTTGTCGGGAGAATACCAAAGGTCTATTAGAAACTTATCAGACTTTAAACGGTAATGCGAGGCAGGTTGGCTTTTGCCGTTAACTTTGACTGTCTCCTGTCCAATCGGCTTGATTTCAACGTCCACATATTCACCATTTTGCGGATTTAGTAAGCGCTTCTGAGTCAACATATTGGGATTCCAATAGGCAAATGTCATCACGCAACTGGGTAGCCCAGATTGGCCTTTAGGCTTTACCAAATCGAAATTGCTTTGGGTTGTCTTCCCCTGTACAGAGAGTTTTTCACCATTATCATTAGTCGAAGCATTTATTTCGGTGAGGCAATCTCCTTGCCATCGCTCGTTGGATTCATGCTGGTAGGAATACGCATTGAAAATAAATACATCCACGTCGAATTGTGCCACACTTTTCAATTTCTTTTCGTTCGAATCCCCGTCCACTACCGTAAAGTTGTGGAACCCAACAGGCTTGTCGTCAAGATATACTTTGAAGTTCCAATTGTCCGTGTTGCCTGGATAAACTTTCCACGGCATTGCAGCCAAGGCAATAAAAAACAAGAAGTAGCGAATCATTGGAAACCTCTGTGAGTGTTTAAATTAATGTTTTGGTAGCCAAGGGAAAAAGGCATTGGTGCGAGTGATGTAATCTCTATAGTTAGGTCTGCGATCCATAATATCTTTTTCCAGTATGGGTACACCTGAAACTTTAAGCAGAAGGAAACTCATTAATAAGGGTGAAATTAGAGTCAACCATGCCCCTGAAGCCATTACCATCAGGAAGAAACCCCACCACACGCAAAATTCACCGAAGTAATTAGGATGACGTGAGTAGTGCCATAAGCCTGAGTCCATGACTTTACCACTATTTTCAGGCTTAGACTTGAATCGCATCAACTGCCAATCTGCAATGCTCTCGTAAACTATTCCAAACACCACTAATCCAATGCCAAGGTAGTCACTTAAACCTACAGGCAAGGGACTCGCCAAAATCACTAATAGGGGGGCTGAAATAATCCAGGCCAAAAATGCTTGTAGAATGAATACAATATATAGGCTCTTCCAATTGAAATTTGGTTCATTGTTTCGGCGGATAGCTTGATAGCGACTATCCTCTGGATGGCCCCAACTGCGCAGGGTGATATGTGCGCTCAATCGAATGGCCCATATACTAATAAGAACGAGCAGTACAAAGCCTCGTGGACCCAAAAATGGTAATTGAATTGAATAATAAACCGCTATCGCTAGGAAGAACAGCGACCAAACACTATCGACAATACTGACATCCCGTTTCCATAGACTGACCAGCCAAGTCGCTATGGCTATAGCAACAATAGGTATCAAGCCAATCAGATATATTTTAAACATAATAATGATTATTTGGAGTCAATGATTGTTGGATTGTTGTCGCCCAAATCGTAACCATCCAGTTGACGGGCGATGAGCATCAAAATCGGCATCAAAACGGCCCAGCCAATCGCGATTGCCGTCAACCCAATTGTCGGCATGAGTGTCAATGCACCTAGCGCACTGCCAGCATAAAAGGCTATAGGCCCACCGAGAAAGCCAAAAACCGCTACAATAGTCAAATGGCTTTTAAACCACCTTAGCGATACATTGAAGGTGGTTGCAAATACTAACCATAATGCCACTATCCAATGCGGTGCGAAACCGGGGATGATATTACCAGAAGGGTAAGCCACCCATCCCGCCTGTACAATGGCAGTTTCCCATAATAAACCAATGACACCAGAAACGACGATCAAGCCTAGCTCGGTTTTGGGAGTATTGGCATTGCTGACATGCCAGGCGACAACTAGCAAGGCAATGAAACTTCCTATCCAAGGTTCACCTTTGGCTGCGCTGAATAGGCAGGCAAACCATGCAAATTGATAAGCGAGGATATTGGCTAACGGGTTTCGGGCCAATGCATGGGTCGAGACGTTTATAGACATCTTTGGATTCGGATAAATATTAATTTAGTGGATCATTGTGGGCAATCGGTCGCTCAAACAAATAATGGCTGACCCACCATTCTTGACCCCTGTTGTAGCCCCAAAGTTCGGCGCAAGCCATAAAAAATAAGCGCCAGCGTACCCACCAGGTGAGGGTGTTTTCCGAGCCATAGGTTTCTGCCAAAATAGGCCAGACCTTGTCTTTATGTTGGTCCATGTTGCTTAACCAAGCATTGGCAGTTTTTTCATAATGCCGTCCGTCCCAACGCCACTTTCTCACCAGATTTAGAGAACCTTGGAAGTTGGCAGGCAATTCGTCGCTAGGCATCATACCGCCTGAGAAAAAGTGCTGGCTCATCCAGTCACTGTCATCTTCAATAGTAAACAAATAGGGCAGGGATCGGTGTACAAAAATATGCATGAAAAACAATCCACCGGGATTGAGCCATCCACTAATTTTGTCAAGCAACGCCCGCCAGTTGCGCATATGTTCAAACATTTCGACCGACACCACCCGGTCGAATCGTCTGTCAATGGTGAATTGGTTCATGTCACAAGTGATGATTTCCAAGTTCTGCAAACCGCGTTGTTTCGCTTGCTCTTGTATATAGGCACGTTGAGAGTGGGAGTTTGAAACTGCGGTAATTTGGCTTTCAGGGTAATGCGCCGCCATCCATAAGCTCAACGAACCCCAGCCACAGCCCAGTTCCAGAATTTCCAAACCGTTTTCCAGTTTAGCCCGTGCGCAAGTGGCTTTAAGCGCAGCCGCCTCGGCCTCATCAAGATTGCCAATTTCCTCCGCCCAATGACAACCGCTATATTTGCGGTGTTTGCCTAAGACCCATCCAAAAAAAGATTCAGGAACTTCATAATGTTGTTCATTAGCTAGTTCAGGGACTAAAGCCAAAGGGCTTAAGTCCATTTCTTTAATGTAATTATCGGTGTAGTCTGCCGCAGCCTCACAGTTGTCCAATGGCAAAGAGGCAAGCCTCTGCTGCAACAATCTACGGATGCCAAGCCGAAGTAGCGGGTCGGGTATCAGTCCCTTTTCCGTCAAACCAATTAGTGTAGTTGGGTTCAAAAACATACAGTAGCCTCACAATTTATAGAGTAGACCATTTGAGTGGGTTAAGGTTCAGCCTGATGCCTAGTTGCTGCGAAGAGTTACCCGGCGTAAGGGTAGATCGGAGACTTTCGGCTTGGTGTCCTTGGATTGTCTGGATTTCGTTGCCGAAAGTTTGAAATCAATCAACGAACCACGTGAACATGCCACGCCATTTGTCCCACGTTCACGTTTACTATGACTTACCAAGTTCTTCAGACTAGGCGTTTCGCAAGGCAATTAAAGTTTGAATCATGGATTTTCTCTTGACTAAGAACTCCTAACCTGTAAAAATGCATCGTTTTATTCAAAAGATTTCCTGCACGGGGCTTTCAAATCATGTATGCGGTTATTTTAACAGGCGGCAAGCAGTATCGAGTCAAAGAAGGTGAGTATCTCAAGGTTGAGACACTGCCTGTCGAGGCTGGCGAGCAAATCGAATTCGACAAGGTGTTGCTGATCAACTCCGACGCGGGCATCACTGTCGGCAAGCCCTATATTGAGGGTGGCAAAGTGACGGCGACGGTCAGGGAACACGGTCGGCACAAAAAAGTACACATCATTAAATTTAGACGGCGCAAGCACTATATGAAAAGACAGGGCCACCGTCAGAATTACACTGAAATCGTCATCACCGGCATTTCCGGTTAAGCACGGGAGAAACTCATGGCTCATAAGAAAGCAGGCGGCAGTTCCAGAAACGGTCGCGACTCAGAATCCAAACGTCTCGGCGTCAAGCGTTTTGGCGGCGAATTGGTTTCCGCAGGTAGCATCATCGTGCGCCAGCGCGGCACCCAGTTCCATCCGGGCCAAAACGTCGGCATGGGTAGGGATCACACCTTGTTTGCCAAGGCAGAAGGCAAGGTGTTATTTAAAGTCGGTGGACCGCTGAATCGCAGGACTGTCAGCATCGTTGCGGCGTAAGCTTACGCCCTGATTCGAGGCGCACAGCCTTGCAGATGGAACACTAGAAAGCCTCGTCTTTGACGGGGCTTTTTTTGTTGATATGGCATAGTGGAAACATGAAATTTGTAGACGAAGCGGAAATACGGGTAGAGGCGGGAGATGGTGGCAATGGCTGCATCAGCTTCCGGCGTGAAAAATATGTGCCCTATGGGGGTCCAGACGGTGGTGATGGCGGTGATGGCGGCAGCGTTTATTTGATTGCCTCCAACAACCTCAATACCTTGGTGGACTTTCGCTATAACCCGACCCACCGCGCTGAAAAAGGTCAAAAAGGTTCCAGCGGCAATTGCAAGGGGAAAAAAGGCGACGACCTTTACATACCCGTGCCTACTGGAACGATAGTCTATGATTCTGAGACGGGTGAAACCTTGGGCGATTTGGTCAAGGTCGAGGACGCCTTGCTAGTGGCTCAAGGCGGATTTCATGGGTTGGGCAATACTCGATTTAAAAGCAGCACTAATCGCGCCCCGGAAAAAGCCACCCAGGGTACCTTGGGCGAAAAGCGCTTGTTGTCATTGGAATTAAAGCTAATCGCCGATGTGGGTTTGCTAGGAATGCCAAATGCGGGGAAATCTAGTTTAATTCGTGCAGTGTCTTCTGCCAAGCCTAAAGTGGCCGATTACCCTTTCACCACCCTGCGCCCGAACTTAGGCGTGGTGCGTGTGGACGAAAACCGCAGTTTTGTCATGGCCGATATTCCCGGCTTGATCGAAGGGGCTGCCGAAGGGGCTGGCTTGGGCATGCAGTTCCTCAAACACCTTGCTCGTACAGGCTTACTGTTGCATTTGGTGGATGTGCAACCCTACGAGAGCGATGATGACCCGGTGGAGTCGGCGGTGAAAATCATTGCCGAATTGGAAAAGTGGGGTGACGAACTGACCCAAAAACCGCGCTGGCTAGTCTTGAACAAAATCGACCGTATGTTGGAAGAAGAAGTCGAAGCCCATTGTCAGGCCATCATCGATGCATTGGAATGGGAAGGGCCAGTATTCAGGATTTCCGCGTTGCAAGGCGATGGGGTGCGCGATCTCACCTATCAAATCATGAACTTTTTGGAAAGGGTCGATGAAGAATATGCGTCTGATTTAACTCGCACCCATCCTAAAGCCAGCCTGTTGGATGAGGAGGATGGGCAGTTCGATCAAACCGTGTTTGGAGAGGAGGAGGGCTATGCAGAAACGGAGTGAAATCATCAAAGCCCGGCGCATTATCGTAAAAATCGGTAGTGCATTATTGACGGGCGGGGGCAGGGGTTTGGACAAGGCCGCCATTGCAGGTTGGGTCGCTCAAATTGCCGAGTTATGCAAGCAAGACAGAGAGGTTGTGCTAGTGTCTTCCGGTTCGGTGGCCGAGGGTATGTCACGTTTAGGTTGGAAAACCCGGCCTGATACCCTACCCGAATTACAAGCTGCCGCGTCGGTCGGTCAAATGGGCTTGGTGCAAACCTACGAAACCTTGTTTCGGTCCCATGGCTTGCATACTGCACAAGTATTATTGACTCATGACGACTTGTCCCGCCGCGACCGCTATCTCAATTCCCGCAGCACTTTATTGACCTTATTAAAACTGGGTGTCGTGCCGGTCATCAATGAAAACGATACAGTAGCCACCGAAGAAATTCGTTTCGGTGACAATGACACTCTGGGTGCATTAGTCGCCAACTCTTTGGAGGCGGATGTTTTGGTCATATTGACTGACCAATCCGGTATGTTTGAACGCGATCCCAGCCTTGACCCCGCTGCTAAATTGATTCACGAAGCCAGCATCAATGACCCAGCCTTGAGCGAGATGGTCGGCGAAAGTCGTAGCGGTTTAGGGCGTGGCGGCATGGTCACCAAATTACGTGCAGCGCGGCTTGCGGCCCGATCTGGTGCGGCGACGGTGATCGTGGGTGGAAAGGAACGCCAAGTGTTGACCCGCGTGATTGCCGGCGAGTTGCTAGGCACATTTTTAGTACCCGACACCGACCCACTGACTGCCCGCAAACGTTGGCTGGCCGGCCAGCTAAAACTCAAAGGCAGTTTGGTTTTAGATGACGGAGCGGTGAGAGTGTTACAGCAATCCGGGCGGAGTTTATTGCCGGTGGGTGTCGTCAGCCTCACCGGGGAATTCGAGCGCGGCGATTTGGTGGCTTGCCTAGACCCGCAGGGTAGGGAAGTGGCGCGGGGTTTGGTCAATTACGGTTCGGACGAAACCCGCCTGATCATGCGCCAACCGAGCGCCAAGATTGAACAATTGCTTGGGTATGTGGATGAGCCGGAATTAATCCACCGGGATAATTTGGTGTTGGTGGGGTAGGTGAGTTCGATATTCTACTCGCTCCCCGGTTAGCACTAGCCATTTGCAAAATTGTTAACGGATGTTTGGGGTTGAGCTAATCATCTATCGACCGGGTATTTTTGTGGGTTCGCATAGGTGTTTCTGCGGGATATAAGCTCCACTTTTCTGTAGAATCTCGATCTGCTTAGCAGGGTCTTGGATGGTGATGCTGGCAGCTCTGGCATTATTATCCGACGCATCCACGACCAAGCCAGTCGCGCAGGCAACACTACCGTACAGTGTAGCAACGTCAGTTTGAGGGGTAGCGTAAACGCGCAGACTGTTTCCGATCACGAAGGTGTGGTCTTTGAGGTTGAAAAAACCCACTCTTCCACAGGCGGAGACGGTTCTCCCAATGTGATTCAGTATCTGGCTGGAATCAATTTTACCGCATCCGTAGTTGATGCCATTTGGGGGAACGGCCGAAGTGAATCCGAATGACACCGGACAATTCATGAGAAGCGCAAGTGCAAGGAACGGGCGAGACAGTAAATCCATGATAGCCTCCACAGCAGCGAATAAATTATTTTTGCGTTGAACCGAAATACGATTTAGGGTATTTCCATTTTAACTAATTTTTTATGACAACACGAATTTTCGAGTTCAGAGAACTGATGATCACGTCAGTGCGTACCCCGAAAATTCTCATTCGCTCCTTCATCGTCATAAGTTTCAATTGAAACGGTTTCCCCCGGCGGGAAGATTTCTGCCCCAAACGCATTGAAGATTTCGCGGGCAAGCTCCGTGTTCATCTTGCGGGCTAACATCAATTAGTTATTTGAAAGCCACCGATTCACCATTTCCAAGTCATCCCGTGAAAGATTGCCTGTCGATTGCTTCAGGGTAAGGCTATTCATGATGTAATCGTAGCGGGTTTTGGCATAATCCCGCTTGACTTGGTAAAGGTTTCTCTGCTGAATCAACACATCCAACATGGTGCGCGTACCCACGTCGAACCCTGCCGAGGTGGCATCCAATGCACTTTGCGCCGAGACGACGGCAGATTTTAATGCCGCCACTTGGCTGATGCTGGTGAGGATTCCACGATAAGATGTCTTGACCAGATTGGTCGTGTTGCGTCGTTGCACATCCAGATTCTCCAGGGCGGCCTTTGCGAGTTCGCGAGCTTGGCGCACTTGGGAATTGACCAACCCGCCTTGAAAGATGGGTACATTCAATTGCAAACCGATGACTTGTGATTCGGTGCGGGTTCCCCTAGGTCGGTTGTTCTCATTGAAACCGGCTGATGCCACCAAGTCCAGGGTGGGCAGGTGACCGGAGAACTGCACATCAATCGCCTTATTAGCCAATTCGGCTTGATTGGTTGCTGCAATGATTAAGAGATTGTCTTCCTGACCCCGCTGATTCCATGTGTCAATGTTGGAAGGTTCTGGTGCTTTCAAGGGTACATCGGCTTGCAATGCAGCGACTACCCCGTCGAACTGCCCAAGGATGACCCGCATGGCTTCGCGGGTGTTTTCCAGATCATTTTCGGCCTTGATTACCCCTGCTCTGGCTTGGTCAAAACCGGCTTGTGCCGAATCCACATCGGTGATCGCAATCAACCCCACTTCAAACCGTGCCTTGGCCTGTTCCAATTGGCGTTCGATAGACTGGAGCTCCATACGCGCAAATTCAAGATTGTCTTGGGCATAGAGGATATCAAAATAAGCTTTCGAGGTTCGCAACATCAAGTTTTGGAAAGCGGCCTCGTATTCGGCCTCTGCTTGAGCCACTTGGTTGTCGGCTTGGCTTAATCTCACCCATAGGTCGTGACGATAAAGCGGTTGCGTCAAGTTAAAGGAGGGGAGGCTATTCCAAAATTTGATGTCAGTGCCGCCGGCGATATTCTGCTGAATGACATCGCTAGTCTTCGTCGTCACCCAGTTTTGGTTCACACCCGCCGTAATGGACACCGTGGGCAATAATCGGGCAATGCTTTGCGGTTTGTTTTCCAGCGAGGCATTGCGATTGGCTTCGGCTTGATGAATGAGCGGGTCTCGTTGAACGGCCTGTTCATAGGTGGTTATAAGGTCTTGTCCATGGACTATCGGCATAGCCGCCGTTATGGCAAGGATGGTAGATAAGGCAACTCTTTTCATTAAGCGATTTCGTCACGGTACTGTTCGTCTATGGGCGAAGGGCGACCTCGATTGGTTTCCTTAGGTTCACTTTACCCCTTCGCCGTGTGCTATTTTGTTCTCTTTGTATGATTGTAACCTATTCCTTCACTGGTTTAGCATCACATTCTGATATTGGATACTGACCCGTTCAGGGCCGACATGTTTCCGCAATCGATTCAGTAACTCTTCTCCTGGATGGACGCGCCAATTTTCACCCAGTTGCAATAAAGATTTCGCAGTCTGCCCCCTATAATCAATCATGATGGGGCAGTTTCCACCCTGAAAGGGCTTGATTAATTCCGCCAATTCATCCGCTATCGTGGAATGGGTTTGGATTTCATTCGCCGGAATCGGTGACCATTCCACCAACAGATGCTTGGCAAAGCGGGCGCGGGCTTGTTCTATCGTCAGCAGCTTTTCTGCGGTTAGCCGCATTTGGCCGGCAAAATCGTCCATGCCCAAGCCACCCTCCACCACGAGCAGGGTGTCTTTGGCAATGCAATCGCGATATTGTTCATAGACTTCCGAGAATACCGCCACTTCCAAGCGCCCGGTACGATCATCCAAGGTGACAAACCCCATGCGCTTACCATTTTTGTTTTGTTTGGTGCGCATTTCCACCACCAGCCCTGCCACCGTGGCGCGTTGTTCATTGCCCCGTCGATAACCGCCATTGTTATAACTATCGTTTTCTACGCTCAGATTGCCCAAGCGTGCCGTAATGAAATTCACCAATTCATGTTCATACTGGGCGATGGGGTGGCCCGTCAAATAAAGGCCCAAGGTGGCTTTTTCATTGACCAACCTTTGGCTTTCGGGCCAAGCTTCAACGGGTTCGCGGGTGAATGATGCTTCGTTTCGGGCGATGGGTTCTTCTGGCAAGCCAAACAAATCATCTTGGCCTACCGCCGTCATCGCGTTATGCTGTTCAGCCGCTTTCAAGGCATCCGCCAAATCCGCCATGTGTTGGGCTCGATTGGGGTTGAAGGCATCCAATGCCCCGGCATAAACCAATGCCTCCAACACCCGGCGGTTGGCTTTGCGCAAATCAATGCGTTTGCAGAGGTCAAATAAGTCTTTGAACGGGCCATTACTTCGGCGTTCGGTAATCAAGTCCTCAATGGCGTTTTCACCCACGCCTTTGATCGCGCCCAAACCATACACAACGACACCCCCTGCGCGCACGGTGAAACGGAACTCAGATTGGTTGATGTCAGGTGGGGTGATCGCCAGTTTCATATCCCGGCATTCCTCAATCAGCACCACCACTTTGTCGGTGTTGTCCATGTCGGCGGATAGCACCGCTGCCATGAATTCTGAAGGATAATGCGTTTTCAACCATGCCGTTTGGTAGGACACCAAGGCATAGGCGGCAGAGTGGGACTTGTTAAAGCCATACTCGGCAAATTTTTCCATCAAGTCAAAGATATGGGTGGCGACGCTTTCGTCTACGCCCAATCCAGTTGCCCCTGTGACAAAGATTTCCCGTTGTTTTGCCATTTCAGCCGGTTTTTTCTTGCCCATGGCCCGTCGCAGCAAGTCGGCTCCGCCTAGGGTGTAACCCGCCAACACTTGGGCAATCTGCATGACTTGCTCTTGGTAGACGATAACACCGTAGGTAGGCTTCAATATGCCCTCAAGGCTAGCATGTGGATAATCCACCCTGGCTTTACCATGTTTGCGATTGACAAAGTCATCGACCATCCCCGATTGCAAGGGTCCGGGGCGGAACAAGGCAACGAGCGCGATGATGTCTTCGAAACAATCGGGCAACAAACGCCCAATCAATTCTTTCATGCCTCGCGATTCAAGCTGGAACACTGCCGTCGTGGCTTTACGTTTAAGCAGCTTGTAGGTTTCCGGGTCATTGCGAGGAATGAGTTCAATGTTGAGGGCGCTTTGACCTTGAGTTTCACGAGTTTTATTGATCGTTTCCAAAGCCCAGTCGATGATCGTCAAGGTTCGTAAACCCAGAAAATCGAACTTGACCAATCCTACAGCCTCTACATCGTCTTTATCGAACTGGGTGACTAAATTGTCACCGCCTTGTTCACAGTAAAGCGGGGCAAAGTCAATCAGTCTGGAAGGTGCGATGACTACGCCGCCGGCATGTTTACCGGCATTTCGGGTAATGCCTTCCAATAAACGGCCCAAATCAATAAGCGCTTTGACTTCTTCGTCGTTGTTGTAAAGGTTCCCCAACTCTTCGCTATCGTTGAGTGCCTTTTCCAGAGTAATGCCCAATTCAAACGGGATCAGCTTGGCAATGCGATCCACAAAGCCGTAAGGGTGGCCCAAAACCCTGCCAACGTCGCGCACCACTGCCTTAGCCGCCATGCTGCCATAGGTGATGATCTGCGATACGCGATCCCGACCATAATGTTCAGCCACGTAATCAATCACTTCGTCCCGGCGTTCCATGCAAAAGTCCACGTCGAAGTCGGGCATGGACACCCGCTCCGGGTTGAGGAAGCGCTCAAACAGCAATTCAAATTCCATCGGGTCGAGATCGGTGATCCGCAGCGCGTAAGCGACCAATGAACCTGCACCGGAACCACGGCCAGGCCCTACGGGGATGCCATTATTCTTAGCCCATTGGATAAAGTCGGCCACGATCAAAAAGTAGCCGGGGAACTGCATTTGGTTGATGACCCCGATTTCGACTTCCAAGCGTTCCCAATAGGGCTGGCATTGTTCGGTGCTGCCATTGGGCAGAAGCACAGCAAGACGCTGTTGCAAACCCTTGCGTGACTCCTCGGCAAAGAATTCTTCAACGCTCATGCCAGATGGCACGGGGAAATTAGGTAGGAAATTTTCTCCCAAGGTCAATTCTAGGGAACAGCGCTTGGCGATTTCAACGGTGTTTTCCAAGGCTTCGGGTATATCCTTGAATAGTTGCGCCATTTCCTCGGGGCTACGCAAGTATTGCCGGTCAGTGTAATCTTTGGGACGGCGAGGATCATCTAGCACACGACCTTGATTAATGCAGACGCGAGCCTCATGAGCATAGAATTCGTCTGGCTTTAGAAAGCGCACATCGTTGGTGGCGACCGGGGGTGCATTGAATTCAACTGCCAAGTCCAAAGCGGCCTCTATATAATCTTCTTCCTGAGGACGATCTGTCCTTTGCAATTCCAAATAAAAGCGGTTGGCAAAGACTTTCAACCAACGTTCCAATTCACGACGGGCATCATCGGCATTGCCAGCCAGCAATGCGCGACCAATACGGCCTTCACGAGCGCCGGAAAGGGCTATTAAACCGGCATTGGAAGTCTCCAACCAATCTGCCATTAACATGGGAATGCCTTGCCGTTGATTTTCCTGGTAAGCGCGGGAAATCAACTCGGTCAGGGTTCGATAGCCTTCCAAATTTTGGGCTAACAAAGTCAAACGATGCGGAGAAACCGGTTCAGCCTCATTGTAAAGCCACACATCCGAGCCGACGATGGGTTTGATTCCCTCGGCCATGGCGGCCTTATAAAACTTCACCAAGGAAAATAAATTAGACTGGTCAGTAACCGCCACGGCGGGCATTCCCATCTTGGCAACTTGTTTTGCCAAGGGTTTAATGCGGACTAGGCCATCGACCAGGGAATATTCAGTGTGTAAACGCAGATGGATAAATTGGGCAGACATGATGAATTAGGTAAACAAAAAATCAATTGATGGTGCGGATTAGGGCATCCATGCAATCTGGATTCCGGCGATCCATGCCGGAATGAGGATTTATTTCAACAGAATTACGAGCCAGAGCGGGCCAGTTCCGGCCCCTGAATCCAAAGTTGTTGTCTGAATAGTTCAGGCGGTACTCAAATCAAAAGGCATTCTCCGTAGGCGTTTGCCAGTGGCTGCAAAAATGGCATTGGCAACCGCCGGGGCCAAGGGCGGCACACCCGGTTCACCCACGCCGCCGGGTGCTTCATGGCTGTCGATGATATAAACCTCAATCTTGGGTGTTTCCACCAAGCTTAACAGAGGGTAATCATGAAAATTGCTTTGTTCCACTTGTCCATTTTTGATGGTGATTGGGCCTTTAAGCGCTGCGGTCAGTGCGAAGATCACCGCGCCTTCGACTTGGGCTTTAATCGTGTCAGGGTTGACGATAGACCCGCAATCGATAGCGCAGACGACCCGTTTGACATTGATTTCCCCATTTGCCGAGACTTCGACCTCGGCCACTTCAGCCGCATAGCTGGCGAATGAAAACACGGCTGCGATGCCGCGTCCCGTCCCCTTGGGCAAGGGTTCGCCCCAACCTGCTTTTGTTGCAGCCAATTCCAGCACACCACGAAACCGGGCTTGCTTTGCCAGTAATTGCAAACGGTATTTTAACGGATCTTGACCGGCGGCATGGGCTAGTTCGTCAATGAAAGATTCGGTGAAAAAGCCATTTTGTGAATTGCC
>CAIOOA010000228.1 GCA_903859815.1 uncultured Methylococcaceae bacterium
CGTCCGCCGCTCGCCGCCAGGCCGAAGCCCGCGCTGCCGCCCGACTTGCATGTGTTAGGCATGCCGCCAGCGTTCAATCTGAGCCATGATCAAACTCTTATGTTTGAACACTCTTCGCCTCCAGGGCAAGCCCCTTCGGCAGGGCCTCGCGGCCCCTTAACTACTTTTCGCATTCCTGCGACTTTACTCTTCGCATTGCTGCATTCTTCCGGCGGGCGCGGCCCCGAAGGGCCGCGACCGCCGCCGGGCACAGCCCGCCGGCGGCGCAAGCGCCCGCCTCAAATTGTCCGACCAAACTGTTAAAGAATCCGGCGCCCGGCGTCAGCCGAAAGCACCCAAGACCGACCATTCTACAGCATCCCGCCCGAATGTCAACCCCCCTTCTCGCAGGCCAGGCCAAACCGGCCCGACCGCCCCCCCCTCCCGGGGGACTCCTGCCCCGCTTCCCCAGGGCCGCCCCGCCGCAACCGAACCAAAGCCCGACCACCGCAAGAGCCGTGCATTATGACGGTTCAATGACAGGCTGTCAAGCGGAAACATCCAAAAAGTCCGCGGCAGTCCACGGCTCAACGAAACGGAGGCGTAATCGAAAACGAGGTGGTGTGCGGTCAGCGGCGAGGCCGGAGTGCAAGTCCTGCCTTGCGTCCGCACCCAACCGCCCACGAACCCCGGCAAGGCAAGCCTCGCACCCCAACAGCAGCAAGCCCCGATACTTGGCATCCCTAAGCCCCCTCCGCAGCCATTTAGTTGAGAAAAACCCCGTCGCCCGGCATGAACCGCCAGAACCCAAGCCCCATGGACGGGAAGAGACTGGGCTTCCATGCAATCTGGATTGACCATCTCATCCTGAGATTCAGGCTTCGCCCCGCACTCATTGCGTCATAAGTGAAGAACGGGAACTCTGGAGATATCCGAAATGACATTGGGAGTGCAAGATTCGGCTTTCATGACCTCGCAAGGCAAGCCTTGCACGCCTGCATTACACCTCAATAAGAGGATCATGGCAAACCGGACTGGCTTCGAATAGTGTGTTAGCCTAAAATACCCATCTAAGAGCAAAGGGGAACCTCGAAAAACCGGTTACGTTCATGGTTCGCCCTTTGACAGGCTCAGTAGGCTTTCCATGAACGTAACCGATTGATTTTATTAACACTGTTCGCATTGGGCTTGACGAAATGCGAGGCTTTTTGAGGTTCCCAAAGGGGTTTTGCCATTATTCAACGATCAAGGCGGCGGAAAAAGTGATGCGTACAAGTACGCAGGGCATTCGCTTTCGCCTCATGCTACTCGGGGTCTTGCCAGCCTGTTTTATCGGCTTGGCTCTGACAAGTTATTTCATCCACACCCAAATGGCGAGTTCGTATCAAGCCCTCTCGAACCGGGGCGTACTGATCGTCCGCCAACTGGCGGTTTCCTCGAGTGCGCCTATTGCATCTGGCAACCTTCATTTACTACAAGAACTCGCAAACTCGACCATCAACGAAATTGATGTTGTCGAAATCACAATCGCCGATGCGCAAGGGAATGTGTTAGCCATGCAGAAACGTCAGTCAAACGGCTTGAAAAATCCCCTAGTCTTGACTGCCGCAATCTATCCCCAGCATTTGAATAATATCGCTTCAGACACCCAGCCTAACACTGCCAAACCTGATGAAAAAAATGGATATATCAGCTTGGTGTTATCGCGACAACGCACGGCCAAGCAACAAGAAAATATGATATGGATCACCTTGTCCTTGTTCGCAGCAGGTCTGATTTCAGCCATATGGGTCGCTCGCAGCATGATCAAAGTCATCAGCAATCCAGTGATGGCATTGACGTTTGCCGTTCATGAGTTGTCCAATGGGAACATGGATGCGAGAGCCGAAGCCGAAGCGGTGACGGAATTGGCTTATTTGCAAGCGGGTTTCAATGCCATGGCGGCCGAATTAAAGAAAAACCGGGAGTCCTTGGAACGGCAGGTGCAGCAGTCTACCCTGCGTTTGCGTGAAACCTTGGCCGCACTTGAAAGGCGGAACCTGGAATTGGAAGCGGCACGTGGCTATGCCGAAGTGCAAACCAAATTGAAATCCCAATTTTTGGCGCAGATGAGCCATGAAATCCGCACTCCGATGAACGGGATCATCGGTTTCGCCGAACTGCTGGAAAAAACCCCTTTAAATGCCGATCAATCTGAAAAATTGGGGATGATAAGCCGCTCGTCAAGGAACCTGTTAGCTATCAGCAATGAAATCCTAGACCTGTCCAAATTGGAAGCGGGGAAAATTAGCTTGGACAATAAAATATTCTCGCTACGGCCTATTTTGGAGGATGTTATCGCTTTGTTGTGCGTCCCGTTCAAACGGGCATCCGTCATCCTCTGGGTGGACCCTGAGGTTCCATGCATGATCGAGTCCGATCCTGTCAGAATCCAGCAAATCATCGCCAATTTTCTTAGCAATGCCCTGAAATTTGCCCAAAGTGGCAGGATTGTCATCCGCGTTCGTACCCTGATGCGCAAGGAGGGTGAACGTTTGTTAGTGTTCGTTTCGGATTCCGGCAGCGGCATTTCCCACACCGACTTTGCCAAATTATTTTCCCCGTTTCAGCAATTGGAAGCATCTACCCTTCTTTCCACAGAAAAGGGTTCGGGTTTGGGGCTGAGCATTGCCAAGAATATTGTGGAGAGCATGGGCGGTGAAATCCATTTGGCAAGTCGACTAGGCAAAGGAACCACTATATGGTTTGACCTACCTTTGAACCCCATCCCGGCAGATGATTTGAGATCGCAATCCGTATTTCTTAGGGGAGAGACCCCTTGTCGGCTTAGGGATGCCGTCTTACCTTTGAAATCAGAAATGATTCGACTGATCGGATTAGTCGAGCCTGACCGTCTGCTTGGACAAGCCCTGCGTCAGCAACTGGAAGGCATTGGCGCGAGCGTGGTCATGTATGACACCTTGGAAGAATCCTCACGGCAGCTTGACGGCACGGCTCGGCCTAGTCATATCGTCTACTTTCACCGGAAAAAGGCCAAATTCGGTGGCATGTCCTTACCACGATGGCTGGAATGGTGTGACAACCAGAAGATTAAACCGATTCTACTCTTTTCTGCCAATGCGAGACGCTTGGTCAATTTTTTCCAGCAACGAAAGATTAATTGCTTATTTCACCCAACTGCCAGCGTGAGATTGGCTAAAACGCTTGACCTCGTGGACTTGGGTGCCATGGCCCAACCATTGCCGTTCACCGAATTGCCGGTGGCTATCCATCCTTTGAATGCTGGGAAACGGCTTCGATTTTTGGTGGCTGATGATAATGAAATCAATCGACTGCTATTACGAGCCCACTTGGAAAGAATCGGGGCTGAGGTAGCCGAAGCGCAGGATGGCAAAGTGGCGCTGGAACGGATTCGGCAAAGACGTTTTGATCTTCTATTCTTGGACTTGCAAATGCCACGGATGGACGGGTTGCAAGTACTCAAGAAGATGAGGGAAAAGTCTGGGCCTTGCCAAAATGTCCCAGTCGTCGCCATCACCGCCTTCTGTGTGCCGGAACAAAAGGAATCTCTTATCAAAGAAGGGTTTACTGGTTGCCTGCTCAAACCCGTCACGGAAGAACAAGTCCTTACCCTCATTGGTGAATTGCTTCCATCCACTGAGCAAGGCTTTACGGAGGTGCCCCCTGCTTATGAATATGCCCATGCCATCTTGAGACATACGGACGGCAATCGACATTTGGCCGACATGATAGCGGGCAAATTGTTCTTAGAGCTACCGGAATGCCTTGAAAATGCGCAAAAGGCTTTAGATACTGAAGCAAGGGAAGCAGCGAGACAAGCGGTCCACAAAATCAACGGGTCGGCGGGTTTTTCCGGTTTGCCCGCGATCCAAGCAAGCGCCGCAAGCTTGGAATCCGCATTAATCAATGCGCTTGACTTTGGCAAATTGAATCTGCTTTGTGATGAATTGAAGCAGGAGATTGAAAGGTTTTTGTCGTTGCAACAGGAAATACTGAATATCCTTGAAGATGAAGAATAAATCACCAAATCCACAAACTACCTGCCAAGGTCAAGCTCGATAAAAGGATAAGCACACCACCAGCCCGCCAGCCCGTGCGGCGAGTACCCAATACCACCGCATAGGCGGCTTTAAGTAGGTTATTGCTGGCCGTCGCCGTGACAATCGCTTGGAGCAATATTGTCTTACCTGCGACGAACTTGCCTTGCACCAAAGAAAGCACGAACGGGTCGATGTCGGCAAAACCGGCAAAAAATGACATCCAAATTAACCCCTTGTCTGCATAGAGGCCAATACTGTATTTGGTCACGGCCGTAATGACGACGAAAAGAAAGGCAAACAACAATGCGGATGTCAATTCCAGAGGGTTCCTTGGGCTGGTCGTTACGCCGATGGCATCGTTGGAAGGGGCGCTGCCGCGATTCAGCCAAAATGCCAATGCGCCGCTCAGCAGGGCAAGCCCCATGAAAGCGGGCAGAAGTGCCAAGGCAAGGGAAAGCTTGAAAATCCCCACAACGACTAATAAGCGAGGATACATCATGGCGGTTGCCAAGACGATGCTTGCGGCTGGCGCATTCGATTCTAAGGGATAAATCCTGGATTGCCGTGCCAGCACAACCGTGGTTGCCGTACTGGAATAGACTCCGCCGATGGCCCCCGTCAATAATATCCCTTGCCCTTTTAGCAGATACGTCTGCACCAAATACCCCAAATAGGAGATGCCGCTGATAACCACCACTGCCAACCATGTCTGGTGAAATGAGACCGGAATGAAGTCGGCAATGGGCGTTTGCGGTGTGAGTGGTAGAATGACCCCGGATAACACCAAAAACTTGCCCAAGCTGATGATTTCCTCGTTGACCAGTTTTTCGGTCAAGCGATGTATTTTCTCTTTGGCATTGAGTACGAAAAGCGTGGAAATAGTGAACAGGATCAGAAACCATCCCGGCAACACCAAGGCGATTGGACCTATCATGTAGCATAAAAAAGCAATCAATATTCCGATCATGCCTGGCTGCTGCTTGGCTTCCCTCGCGTGATAATAGACCCCCATTAATACTGTCAAAGGGAGAAGGCCGCCCAGAAAGTACCAACCATTAGGCTGGAGTTGGTACAACACGAAACCCAAGATGCCAATCAAGGTGCAGGTGCGTGTTGAACCAAAATAATAGGTTTTCTTCGCGACTAGGTAATATTCGCGTAAACCCAAACCGAGTAGAAAACTCATGGCGAGTGTCAGTAAAAATGCGCTCAGCAAGCTTGGCAGCAACGGCGGGGGAAGAACTACAGTATCCATGGCATATTCTCTTGTTCGATAAAAAAATCAGTGCGGAATGTTTCCGCTGTTGTAAATTCCATGCCCGATCCAGGAAATCCGCAGCACATGCAAGCTGAATCCCACACCCCTATCAACACTTTTTCCCGCTCAACAAAGTTGCGGGGGCTAGTCTGCATGATTTTCGCCAGTCTAATGTTTTCGATGATGAATGTTTGCGTCTACGCCATTGGTCTTTATGAGCCAGAGTTGTCACCTATCTTCGTCAGCTTTGTTCGCTTGCTGATCAACCTCATTATATTACTCGTCCCCGCCTTACTAGCAGGCAATAGTCTTAGTTTATTGGGTGATTTTCGTTTGTCGCTATGGCTGCGTGGTCTGTTTGGCAGCTTGGCACTGATGCTATCATTCGCTTCCATCCAAATGATAGGACCCGGCGAAAGCGCATTTCTGGCATCCAGTAGCGTTTTTTTTGTGGCCTTGCTCGGACCCTTGGTGTTGCATCAGAAAAACTCAGGCTTAGTCTGGCTGGCCATCTTGGGGGCAATGGCGGGGCTTGCCTTGCTGTTCGAGCCACGCTTTGGCGGTCACGATTTTCTGGGGAGGGCATTTGCCTTGGGGACAGGGTTCCTAGCCGCCTTGGCTTATTTGATGGTGGCGAAGGCCGGGAGAAGCAACTCCACGAAATCCATCATATTTTATTTTTGTTTCATCGGAGTGGCCGTACACTTGGCATATTTCGGGTATTTCGGCTATCGCCTAACTAACAGTGCTTATGTTTGGGGGTTGATTTTCGCGGGAGGCATATCCGCCAGCATCGCGCAATTCTACATGACGCTATCCTACCAGATTGCCCCGGCGGCCTTGGTCAGCGCGGCCGGCTATCTTAGCCCGGTCTTAAGCCTGTTCTGGGGTGTTGTGTTGTTTTCCCGCACTCCCGACCACAAAGCTCTGGCTGGTTGCGCCTTGGTACTGGCATTTGGGGTGATGTTGCCATTCCTCAATGCGGTAGGGAAAAAGTAAGCTACACAATCAACGCACCATCGGGTTTGCTTCGCCAATACTCCAGCATGTTTTCGATAGTATCATCCAAAGATATGCGGGGCTGCCACCCAGTAACCCTGGACAATTTGGTGCTATCGCCCCATATCACGGCCTCGTCTGTCGGTCGAATGAGTTTCGGGTCGACCCTAGGGTTAATGTCCTTCCGGGTTGAACGCGCAAGGACACGCCTGAGAATGTCTTCCATGGGATAGGCTGTGGACCCACCCAAGTTGTAAACTTCCCCCGCTACGCCATGCTCTAGCAGCATCATCATGCCACGATTCAGATCACGCACATCGACGATGGTGCGCCGGGTATCCAAGTTGCCAACACGAATGCCGTTTTCATTGGGATGACGTTCCAACCAAACCGTGCGGCGCACAAAATCGGACGGGGCGTCACCCACTTTACGCGAACCTGTGCAGTTGAAAATCCGCACCGGAATGGACTTCATACCATAGTTTGCCCAGTATTGCAGTGCCAAAAGTTCAGTGGCAACTTTGGACACGCCGTAGGGATGCAAAGGGAGTAGCGGGCATTCCTCAGTGACTGGGATTTTGTCAGAATTGACTAAACCGTACTCCGCCGAGGAACCCGCCACAATCACCTTGATTAGGGGATTAATCCGCCGTATGGCTTCGAATACGGTGGCTGTTCCGATGACATTGGTCTCCAGGGTTTCCACCGGGCGTTGCCACGACACCGCCGGGTAACTTTGCGCGGCAAGATGAAACACGGCATCGGGTTGGAAAGCGTTGATGGAATCATAGACCGAACACCAGTCCCGGATATCAACCTCCTGAAGCGGCAACCCGGCCAGTTCAGTAAGATCGACAGTGGGTTTGTAATAAGTTGCCGCCACTTCGTGACCTTGTGCCAAGAGCATTTCGCACAGGTGAGAGCCCATCATGCCGCCACAGCCGGATATCCAGATACGCATCGCTAAATTTTTTTTCGTTAATAAGTTAGTGAAAAATGGGTCGGCTACTGATTAGGCTTGCCGTGAGGATGGACCACTGCTTCGATCACTTGGTCAAGGCGTTGCATTTGTGCCTCCCAAGTGTAATAGGTTTCAGCCGATTGGCGAGCCTTCGATGCCATTTGCTCGCGATAGTCGCGATCGGCAAGCAATCGGATGACCCTATTCGCAAACTCACTGGGCTCGTCAGCCGCGACAATGCCATCGCCAGATGGAATCACCGTGCCACTCCAAGCCGCAGTCGAAGACACGCAGGGCAAGCCCATGGCAAGCGCTTCCAACACTTTGTTTTGAATCCCTCGCGCCATGCGCAAAGGAGCGACAAACACTTGCGCTTCATCCATGTAGGGTCTTGTGTCCGGGACGCGACCCGTCACGGCCACGCCGGGAATTTGGGTAAGTTGCAACACCGCTGGTACGGGTCGGCTCCCGCAAATGACAAAACTGGCATCGGGAACCTGTTGTTTCACCAATGGAAATATTTCACTGCAAAACCATTGCACTGCATCAATGTTGGGCAGATAATCCATGACCCCAGTAAAAACGATGGAACCGGGTTTCTTCTCCAAACCCAAGGGATGGAAGAATTCAAGGTCGACACCATTGGCAACCAGCGTGACGGGGCGTCCGGGAATTAGCCGCTCAAAGTCTCGCCGTTCCACATCGGTGCAGACCAAGGAATGGGTGAAGGTATCGGCAATATGGCGCTCATAAGCCAGCAACCGCTGTTGCTCCAGCTTATAAACCCAACGTAAGATGAAACCCGACCGCTCTGCATATTGCCCAAATTTTAATGAATCCAAATCGGCAAACTGCATAATCCTAGGCACTTCCGCAAAATGGGCCGCATATTGCGCCACATTGCAGCTATAAACAATCATAACATCTGGCTTCGATTCCGCGAATCGGAGTTTGATCGCATCATGAAGCTTTTTTTTGTTGAATGCCGCCACTGACAATGCCCCACCAAAGAATAGTGCCAACAAAGCACGATATTTGGTTCCAATGCCCGTGAATGGAACGGCGGTAACGCTTGCGACGTTGTACTCTTTTAATTTGACCGTGTTGGCTAAATCCTGCTCGCCATCCCCCAAACAAAACACATGCACTTCATGGTTTTTAGACAAATGGCGGATTTCATTAAATGTCGTGATTTTATCCCCTCGGTCTGGTGGATAGGGGACGCGCTGGCAAATATAAAAAACTCGCATTGCAAACCTTTTGGGGTGATGGGCAAGATTGGATTAAACCACGACTATGCTGACCGTTTCAGGTTTGTCACACATTAGCGACAAACATGAGTGAGACTTTCTTAACTAACTCAAGCACTGCGACGGATGCCGACTAGACGTGTCCATTCTTCCAGAAAAACCGGGGCTTCCATTTCGCAATAAGGTTCATAGGCAAGCCTTACATCATTGGACTGCTCGCGCAGAATGCCTGAAAGCACAACAACCCCGCCAGGACGGACAAACTTAACCAATTCGCCAACCAAGTCGATCAGGGGATTGGCAAGAATGTTGGCGAGCAGGATGTCGGCTTGGACCGGGGGCATTCGCGCAGGCAAACAACATTCCACCTTCGCTGCGACACCGTTCTTGCGCGCATTGTCCAAAGTGGCAGTGAGCGCTTGTGGATCAATGTCGGTGGCAACGGCTTTTTCCGCCCCCAGCAGCAAAGCAGCTATTGCCAAAATTCCAGAACCGCAACCATAGTCAACAACCGTCTTGGCCTGTGGCGATTGTCCGTCCAGCCATTGCAGGCACAGCGCTGTGGTGGGGTGAGTGCCCGTCCCAAAAGCCAAACCGGGGTCGAGGTTGACACACACCGCATCCCCTTGTGTCGGCGGATCAAAGCCTGTCGGTACAATCCAAAGGCGACCACCGAATTGCATGGGTCGAAAATGAGCCAGCCAAGCGCGCTCCCATGCTTGATCCTGAATATCTTCCTCACGCCAGTCGGCAATCCCTTCTTCCCCTAAAGCATCGACTACGGCAGAACGGACCAAGGAAAGGTCGGAATCCGCCTCAAACAGGGCAATGACCCGGGTGTTGCACCATAGGGGTATTTCCCCCGGCTTTGGTTCAAACAAGGGCTGGTCGCCTTCGTCTTCAAAGCTAACTGACGTGGCACCCAACTCAAAGAACAAATCAGAAAGCAACTCCGCTTCGGTTTCTCCAGTTGCTGCCGATAACTGCCGCCACATCAGTGCTTGGTTCCTAGTTTCTTCTCCAAGTAATGGATGTTCTGACTGCCTTCCTGGAATGCCTTGTCATTGATTATATCCAACAGTAAAGGAATGTTGCATTTGATGCCACCGATGACCATTTCATTCAGTGCGGTGCGCATCCTAGCGATGGCGCTTTCGCGCGTATCCCCATGCGCGATCAGCTTGCCAATCATCGAATCATAGTAGGGCGGCACACGATACCCATTATAAATGTGCGTCTCCACCCGGATGCCTGGCCCGCCCGGCATGTGGAACTGCTCAATCAAACCCGGCGAAGGCATGAAATTGGTCGGGTCCTCGGCATTGATACGGCATTCAATGGCATGGCCGGTAATTTTGACGTTTTCTTGGCGTATGGAAAGTGCCTCCCCGCCGGCAATGCGCAATTGCTCCTTGACGATGTCAAATCCGGTGATCATTTCCGTGACCGGGTGCTCGACTTGGACTCGGGTGTTCATTTCGATGAAGTAAAATTCACCGTCCTGATAGAGAAATTCGAAAGTCCCCGCCCCCAGATAACCCAATTCCTTACAAGCTTGGACACAGCGTTTGCCCATCCGCTGGCGCTTCTCCTCCGAAATGCCAGGGGCCGGGGCCTCTTCGATCACTTTTTGGTGTCTACGCTGGGTGGAGCAGTCGCGCTCAACCAAGTGAACGCAATTGCCGTAAGAGTCGGCCATCAGTTGGAATTCAATATGGCGCGGATTCTCTAAAAACTTTTCCATGTAGATCATATCGTTGTTAAAGGCAGCCGCCGCCTCGCCCCGTGTCAGGGTGATGGAACTATGCAAAGCGGCTTCGCTATGCACCACCCTCATACCCCTTCCACCTCCGCCGCCGGCCGCTTTGATGATAATCGGAAAACCAATGCGCTTGGCAATGCGAAGATTTTCGTCGTAATCATCTCCTAGCGGCCCATCAGAACCCGGCAGGCAGGGTATGCCGGCCTTTTTCATGGCTTCTATGGCCGACACTTTGTCCCCCATCAACCGGATGGTTTCGGGCCTGGGGCCAATAAAGATGAAACCGCTTTTATTTACCCTTTCTGCAAAATCAGCATTTTCAGACAGGAAGCCATATCCGGGGTGGATGGCCACCGCATCGGTGACTTCCGCCGCACTGATAATAGCGGGGACATTGAGATAGCTTTCCTTGGAAGAAGCCGGGCCAATGCAGACGTGCTCGTCGGCAAGGCGCACATGCATGAGGTCGCGGTCAGCTTCCGAATGGACAGCCACCGCCTTGATGCCGAGTTCACGGCAGGCGCGCAAAATGCGCAGGGCGATTTCGCCCCGGTTGGCAATTACGATTTTACCGAGCATGGATGGTTACCTGATTGAGTGGACAGGAAGACTATGGACAACCGAATTAATCGCGCTTGATGTGCGAAGCCTATTCGATCACGAACAGCGGCTGGTTGTACTCCACAGGTTGGGTGTTTTCCACCAAAATCTTGGAGATGACACCTTCTTTGTCGGCTTCGATCTGGTTGAGGATTTTCATGGCCTCAATGATACATAAAGTATCGCCTACCTTGACATGCGAGCCGAGTTCGACAAAAGACTTCGCGCCCGGGGTTGGCGAGCGGTAGAAAGTGCCTACCATGGGCGAACGGAGCAAATGGCCTGACTGTTCCTCGGGAGCTTGATGACTAACACCGGCGGGTGCATGTGCAGCCGGCTGCGTGGCTGGCTGAACGTGCATTTGCATAGCCGTCGGCTGAGGGGCAGAATATCGGCTAAGCCGCACAGACTCCTCACCCTCATGGATTTCGATCTCTGCGATATCTGACTCCTCGATCAATTCGATGAGTTTCTTTATTTTTCTAATGTCCATAGTTTAGCGACCCCTTATTATTTTGAAGTTCGTGGATGGCAGCTTGCAAAGCGAGTTCGTAGCCTATGGCGCCGAGCCCACAGATGACACCTTTTGCGATGTCGGAAAAATATGACTGTTTGCGGAACGGTTCCCTAGCATGTACATTCGACAAATGCACCTCAATAAATGGGATATTGGTGGCAAGCAAAGCGTCTCGCAAGGCGACACTAGTATGAGTAAATGCACCGGGGTTGATCAAGATGAACTCCACGCCTTCCGAATACCCGAGGTGAATTCGGTCAATGAGGACATGTTCAGCATTGCTCTGCGAGAAGGCGATGGTATAGCCTATTTCGCTAGCACGGGCAGCCAAGGTCTGCTCAATATCCCACAGCGTTTGGCTTCCATAAATTCTCGGCTCCCGTACTCCCAATAAATTGAGGTTTGGGCCGTTAAGCACTAAAATGTTTGGCATTGTTTCTTGTCGACAAATATCCAGTTTCAGAAGTTACTGTAGATTGTGCGCCTATTTTGACGAAATAGCCGTGATTTGTCCACAAAATGCTTGATATAAGATGAATAAACTGCCGGATTCCATAAACTTCGCCAGCTTGCCACGACTGCCAGCCTACTGCACTTGTGAGAAATATTGTGTCAGAAATTCTTCAAAACTCAGGTTATCGTTTGTCTCTGTCCGTTTTTGCGCAATCAGCGACTCACTGGCTTCCAATTGGAATTCAATAGCCTTTTCTTCTTCCATGCGGCGCGAACGAAAATATTTAGCATGTTGTTGGGAAACCCTCAAGGCATACGTATGAAAAGATTCTTGATTTTCAATCATTTGTCGAAGAACTTTAGCCGATGGTGTGTTGTCCGAATCTTTAATTGAGTACAACATCGGTTGCAAGCAATCCGCATAAGGGGTTCCGTCTTCACCATCATCAAGAATATGGGCCAACTCACTCATGTCATCAGCCAATTCCTTGGCCCATTCCCGCAAATCCACGGCTTTTCCACCCCTGAGCAACTGAAGGCCGGGAGTGCGGCCCCGGCAGGCGACTTCTAGGGAGTTTCTTCCAATCTCTGCCTTTTCGGCTGCATTCAGTGGGGGGCTTTCCCGCAACAGGCAGCAAAGCAGAAACAGCTCAAGCAACCGCATTTCACTTAGACCCAGCCCAAGGGGATGGGCGATGCCCAAATCCATCGACCGCAATTCAATGTAGCGGATGCCACGCCTCTTAAGAGCAATCGTGGGGCTCTCGCAGGACCTGGCAATTTGCTTGGGTCGGATCGGACTGTAATATTCATTCGATATCTGCAAGATGTTGGCGGTCAGTTGGCGATATTCGCCGTCTACCTTGACCCCGATGGCTTCATAGTCGGGATAGGGGGTGTTGATCGCCGACACTAAGCTGGAGACATAATCATCAAGGTTGTTTAGAGAAATATCCAAACCTGACTGGCTGTCATTACGGTAGCCAATGTCGCTCATTCTTAGAGAGGTCGCATAAGGATTGAACAAAGTCGTCTCGTCAAATTCTACGAATTGTGAGGCCAAACTTTCCCGGCCAGTCAAAAAAGACTTGGAAAACGCGGGGGAGGCTCCAAACAAATAGAGCACCAACCAACCATTGCGCTGCACATTGCGTATCAATCCAAAATATTGGTCGGCGATGAAGTTGCCGATAGCCACGTGGCTACCCAGCAATTCTTGCAAGCACGGCCACAACGCCTCGTTGACTGAATAGTTGAAATGTATGCCTGCGATGGATTGCATGGGTCGACCGTAGCGCCAAGCCAACCCTCGCCGGTAAACATGCTTCATCTTGCCGCTATTGGATTCCCCAAAATAGGCGATGGGGATGCTTTCTTCCCCTTCTATCTCACAAGGCATCGATGCCGCCCACAATGCTTCATCATCAATATGTTGGTACACAAAACGATGAATGGAGTCGAGAAAATCCAAGGTGTCCGTAGATTCCGGGAAAGGTGGCGTGATCAGTTCTATCAAGGCTTCCGAATAATCGGTGGTGATATAAGGGTGCTTAAGCGCCGAACCCAAGCCTTTGGGGTGGGGGGTCTGTGCGATGCGTCCGCGCGGCGTGATTCTCAGGCTCTCTTTCTCTAAGCCCTTCAGTCCGCCTTTTAATAGGTTTTGCCGTCCGGCTTTAACAAGCAAGTTAAGTCGTGACTCGATTCTGGTTTTCAAGGGGGGCCTTTGCGCTTAATCTTGGAATTCTCGGTAGCTTATTCCCAGCCACCCACTGCGCCGGAATTATAGCAGATGGTGGAGAAGCAGCAGCATCTCGTTGAAGCAATCCAAGACGGCTTCAAGCTGATTCACCAACTCAGCAAAACCCACTGGGGAATTTTCATCGTGTTGTCGCCTCTTTGAATGCCACTGCTGCGGGCATCCATTTCACCATCTCCATCAGTGTCCACCAAATAATAGGCGGGTCCAATGACGGGCGTGATCTTGACCATATAGAGCCTATTGTTGATTCGATATTCTTCAATCGTGTCCTTTTCCCTGCGAATGATAGTCACATCCGGCTCCATGGGCTGACCACTCTCCACGGGAGGGGGAATGTCGGGCTGTTCGGGGATCGGAATCAAAGTGGGCTGCGGTTCATCATCCGCCGCCCAGGTCGGAAAAGCCAATACCAGCAAAACGAATGCAAAGAGGCGCGTCATAACGAATCCTTAAAGATAGCCTAGTTAAAATTTGTAAGCTCCAATGATATTACAAAAATCCGCTCGATTCTCATCTACATCAAAAAAAGCAACAACTAATTTACCAGCTAACAACGGTCATGATGCTCCTATTGATGGATTCTTGTCTCCGATTACCGTATCTTTCACTTATCCCCTGAGGTTACGTAGCGACTTTCAGCCATGTGGCCCTTGGGTGGCCTGGACATTCTGAAGCAGCCAAGCTGAAGGCCGCCCCACACCCGCCGTCTGCAACCGGTGCGGACTACCTCAGATATTTTGACAAAACTGACTAAGCGGAGCCATAACATGTCGAAAACTGCCACGCTGCAACTCGACGACAAATCTATTGAGATACCGGTCATCGTGGGTTCCGAAGGCGAAAAAGCCTTGGACATCACCCGTCTGCGGCAGCAGACCGGTTACATCACACTTGACTCTGGCTATGGCAATACCGGAGCCTGCCTGTCTTCAATTACCTACATTGATGGAGACGCTGGCATTTTGCGCTACCGGGGCATCGACATTGCCGAGCTGTGTGAAAAGTCCACGTTCATGGAAGTCTCTTACCTACTTATTTACGGCCATCTGCCAACCGCCGAAGAATTTCTCCATTTCAAAGAGAGGGTGCATCACCACTCCTTGATTCATGAGGATATGAAAAGCTTCTTCACTTCCTATCCCGGCCATGCCCACCCTATGGCAATATTGTCAGCCATGGTCTGCTCCTTATCGGTATACCATCCAAAATTGTTGGAACCCGACCAGACCCCTGAAGACCGTGACGAGACTGTGACCCGGCTTCTTTCCAAATTGAGAGTGTTGGCCGCTTTCGCCTATAAGCGCTCGGTGGGGGAAGCGTTTGTCTATACCAAGCCGGAATTGGACTATTTGTCCAACTTCTTGCACATGATGTTCACCACACCGATGAACGAATATTTCCCGGATGAACTGATTCGCAAAACCCTGGATGTCTTATTCATCGTACACGCCGACCACGAACAAAACTGTTCCACGTCCACGGTGCGGATGGTGGGTTCCTCCAAAGCCAACCTATTTGCTTCTTTGTCCGCTGGCATCTGCGCCTTGTGGGGCCCCTTGCATGGCGGTGCCAACCAAGCGGTGATAGAAATGCTAGAGGCCATCCAAGCCGACGGCGGCAATCACAAGAAGTACATTGAATTGGCTAAAGACAAGAGCAGCCCCTTCCGCCTGATGGGCTTCGGTCACCGGGTGTACCGGAATTACGACCCACGCGCCCAATTATTAAAAACCTACTGTGATAAAGTGTTGACTCATTTGGGTGTCAGCGATCCCATTTTAGACATTGCCAAGGCATTGGAAGAAGCCGCGCTGAGTGACAACTATTTCGTCGAAAAAAAGCTCTATCCCAATGTCGATTTTTATTCGGGCATTATCTATCGGGCGTTGAACATACCGACCAACATGTTTACCGTCATGTTCGCGCTCGGGCGCTTGCCCGGCTGGATTGCGCATTGGAAGGAAATGATCGAAGACCCCGGCATGAAAATAGCCAGACCCCGCCAAATTTACACGGGGGAAACCCTCCAAGCCTACACACCCATTGAGGAAAGATAAATCAGCAAGAACCATTGTAGGGGCGAATTCATTCGCCAAATGAGGAGTTTTTCGGCGAACAGTGGCCCCTACATGATTTTATATAGTTCAACAGAAAGGATTTAGGGAAAAATCAACCACCACTGTCGCTATTTAGCGACAGCATTACTTAAGATTTAAATTCTTCAATTAATATGCAAAAGGTCTATTCTTAGTTTTATCCTAGGGAAACTACCGTCGTGATAAAACGACGCATTTGCTTGATGTTACCACTTCTCATGTACGCGAGGAGCCAAAGAATCAAACCTCACCATCGCAATACAAGATAATAAGCCCAACTTTTTCTCTCTGGTAAGGAACATAACGGACTATTTCAGTAATTATTTTGCAATTTACCCGTTCAAATGATTAGATTGTTGAACCCAAGGACTACAATAGAAGAAGAAGCCTGAATTAGAAACGTTAAGGGCATTTATTCTTTACATCAGGCTCGAATAGTGCTATATATCTGATGCGCAATTAGGCTAAAGGTTTCGACCTAGTCTGCTGGGTTTCGTTCCTTTCTCCTCCGCGCTCAATCAAGTTGCATTATGACTTTATCCGATACCGCCGAAAGCGTTGACTCCACAAAATGAGTGTTCGGATAATACAATCCTACACAGGAGCACTAAAATGAACACCAAGTTACAACAAGGCTTTACATTAATCGAACTGATGATCGTCATCGCGATCATCGGCATTTTGGCCGCAGTGGCCATTCCCGCATACCAAGACTACATCGCCCGTTCGCAAGTGTCTGAGGCATTCACTTCGGTGGAAGGCGCTAAGACCACGATGGCTGAATACGCTCAGAACAATGGCGCCTATCCTAGTGCTACAACCAGCCCATCGATTAATGACATGGGTGTCACTGGTAAATATGGCACAGCGGCCGTAACTGATGGCACAATAACATTCACCTTTAAGGGTGCTGGTTCTGTGGCTGCTGGCATCGCAGGTACAAAAGTCGTATTTAAAGGCCCAAATGCACTTTCGTTGGGTGCCGTTACTGTTTTTAATTGGAAATGCAGTCTAGCTGATACGACTACAAGCGTTCCAGCAAAGTATTTACCCAAAGCTTGTCAATAAAGCTTAATACGCTTCTCTCGTGAAGCTAGGCCGGGCGGTAGGTTGGAAACAACCTACCGCCCGGTTTTTATGTCAATTTAATTCGTTTGGTATACCAACGGTCACTCTGAGAAAGGCACTGCTCGTCCATTCCCTCTTTGATTTTCCCCAATACGGACGCAACATCTCAATCCAATCCTATCATCTATATGGTCACCTCGAAAAACCTCTTCCGTTCAGGCTTCGACAGGATCAGTACGAACGGAACATATTGATTTCATTAGAACCGTTCACACAGAGCTTGTCGAAGTGCGAGGTTTTTCGAGGTAAGCATATAGGCCGAAAAACCCCTTCTTGTTCTTCCCCCTTAGTTGTTCGTAATACGCTAATATGAACCCATTTCGATTACCATCGTCATCATTACTTGCTGGACTATGCCTTTACCTAGTGCTTGGTCTATGTGTTTATATCTATTGGCCAGGGCTTTCAGGGCCATTCTTGTTTGACGACTTTGTCAATTTGGAACCGCTGGGGTATCACTACCGAGTCAATGACCTGCGAAGTTTTTTCCAATTTGTGACCAGTGGCATTGCCGGACCAACCGGCAGGCCGATCTCTCTTCTTAGTTTTCTGCTTAACGATGTCACTTGGCCTTCGGAACCTTGGTCATTCAAATATACCAATCTATTGATTCATCTGCTGAATGGGGTTTTGGTTTACTGGGTTTCATTGAGAGTTTTACGACTGAATGGCCGACACTTTATTCACCACCAAGCGGAATGGCTGGCTTTGGCTTCGGCTAGCCTGTGGCTATTGCATCCAATGCTAGTGTCAACCACACTTTATGTAATCCAACGAATGACCCTGTTGGCGACCTTTTTTTCATTGCTAGGCTTGCTGCTCTACCTTCAAGGACGTGAAAAAATGCAGAGCAACTTAAGATTAGGCTATGGCCTGATAACCCTTGCGGTTACTGTATTTACCGTGTTGGCAGTGTTGAGCAAGGAAAGTGGTGCTGTCTTGCCCTTGCTTCTGGCGGTGGTGGAATTTACTGTCTTGCGTCAGCAAAACCGAATAATCAGGCATCCTAACAACATTTGGAATCTAATATTTTTTGGGCTTCCAGCCCTTGCTATCGTCATTTACCTGTCCCGCTATTTAATGCCACAGTATGCTAATATTTTTGCGGCACGGAATTACACGGCTTTTCAGCGCGGACTGACTGAGAGCAGGGTAATTATGCATTATCTATATGATTTGCTTATACCCAAATTATACGAAGGCTCGTTGTTCAATGATGATTTTCCGGTTTCATCTGGATTATTGTCACCGCCAACGACTGCTTTGAGCTTCGCATTGATAGTGTCTTTGCTGTCAGTCGCTGTTCTGGTTCGCCAATCTTATAACTTGGTAAGTTTGTCCATTCTGTTCTTTCTTGTCGGTCATATTTTAGAATCCACGGTGGCACCCTTGGATTTGTATTACGAACACCGCAATTATCTCCCTTCCATTTTTCTATTTCTCCCTTTAGCCTATAGTGCAGAATTTCGCGTTAAGCAAACCGGCTTCGCAGTCCTTATTGCATTATTGATTTTTTCATTTTTTACAGCCGCCAAAGCCAAACTCTGGAGCAATGAAGCTGATTTATTACTTTTTTGGGGTAAGCAACATCCCAACTCACCAAGAGCGCAGCGAGACGCTTCCAATATTTATTTTGAACGCGGCGAGATAGGTAAGGCTTTACAGATCTTAGACGAGGCAACCACCAAACACCCCGAAAACATCAAGCTTAGGCTTCATAGAATGACGTTTGCTTGCACAATTGACAAACCTGACATGGGTTACTGGAACCACACACTCAGCCTAATTGAGCATAGCCCCATCTATGTTGATGGTCAAATCTTGGAAAACCTGAACTTACTCGTCAGACTGACAGGAAACAACCAATGCCAATGGTTGACGTTTGAGCGCTTTAATGAAATGGCTGATAAGATACTCGCCAATAGTTCGGTAAAAAATGACAAGACCGTTGAATCCTCCATTATCCATGTCAAAGGTTTGATTGCCCTAAATCAGCATGATAAGGCTGCTGGATTAGGCTACTTTGCCCATTCATTGGAACTCAGTAAAGACCCTGAAATGGGTCTTTTACAAACTTCTTTATTGGCGAGCCGTGGATATTACTACGAGGCACTAACCCAGCTAGAGACTACTGAAAGATTGCTCGCTGAGCACAAACTTGATTACAGCAGTGTGTTGTACAAGCATGACTACCCTATGGAAATAAAACGTTTAAGACAGCAAATCGAACAAGATATTAAACAATCATCTTTGCCAGCAAAACCAAAGAGTACAGGAAAAAACATTCCAAAATAAAATTAGGTCATATTTTTCTTCCACATTTGTAAATTCACTGAAATTATGTTAGGGGCTCACCATTTGATGTAAGATATTGGGTTCTAGCTCACCCAATGCATCACTAATCAACCACCCAGTACAAACCGATTGAAGACCCAATCCCCGCTACGAAAACTGTCTATCGTCCTACCCGCCCGGAATGAAGCGGAAAACTTAAGCATATTGCTGCCCAAATTACGCCAGACTTACGAAAAAGCTGAGATTCTGGTCATAGACGATGGTTCGACCGACAACACTCAAGAAATTTGCAAAACCAATCGGGTGAGGGCAATCCGCCATCCATTCAGCATGGGAAACGGAGCGGCAATCAAGACTGGGGCAAGAAAAGCAACTGGCGATATCATAGTTTTCATGGATGCCGACGGACAACATGACCCCGCTGACATACCCCGGTTGTTGGCGAAAATTGACGAAGGCTATTACCTTGTTGTGGGTGCAAGGACACCATCCTCCCATGCCTCTTGGGCCCGCCGACTTGCCAACGGCTTCTACAACCGATTTGCCAGTTTGATGACTGGCTATCGAATAAAGGACTTGACCTCAGGATTCAGGGCGGTACGCGCACAACGTTTCCGCAAGTTTATTTATTTATTGCCGAATGGTTTTTCTTATCCAACCACTAGCACCATGGCTTTCTTCCGTGCCGGCTTCCCGGTCACCTATGTCCCCATACAAGCCGGCAAAAGAAAAGGCAAAAGTAAAATCAAATTAATGCGGGACGGGGCGAGGTTTTTTATGATAATCCTAAAAATTGGCGCTTTGTTTTCGCCTATGCGCTTGTTTATTCCGCTAAGTTTTTTTCTGTTTAGTTCGGGCATGGGGCTGTATGCCTACAACTATTATACGCAAGGCCGGTTTACCAATATGAGCCTGTTTTTGTTGATGTCAGCCCTGTTTACGCTGCTCATCGGGTTGTTGTCCGAGCAAATTTCATCTTTGCATTATAGGGGCATTGAAGGCAGCGGGGAAGACCATTCATGATCCATGTCGTGATCGGAACCAAAGCCCAACTTATCAAAATGGCCCCGGTATTGAAGGCGTTACAAAATAATGGATTACCCTATCGATTTGTCTCTACCGGACAGCACAGGGAAACCATGGACGACATACTCGACAATTTCAAACTAGATGGGCCAGATTACCGACTTTATTCCGGTAGAGACATAACCTCCATAATGGCTATGGCAGTATGGTCAATTCGCATCCTTTGGAAAACGCTAACCCGTCGCCATGAAATATTTGGCGACGACCATAATGGGATTGTACTGGTTCACGGTGATACTTTTTCAACACTATTGGGCGCTTTGATGGCTAGGTTTGCAGGGCTTAAGCTGGGGCATGTGGAATCGGGACTGCGTTCATTCAATTTATGCCATCCTTTCCCTGAAGAAATCATTCGGTTACTGACTTTTCGTCTCGCCCATTATTTTTTTTGCCCAGGGCCATGGGCGCTCTCCAATCTAGTCACCTACCCCGGCATCAAAATCGACACAGGTGGCAATACTTTAGCCGATGCGATAAAGTACGCATTGGACGCTAATGGGATTGAGCCAGTGGCTTTCCCTGATAGGCCATTTGGTGTTGTCACCCTCCACCGATTCGAAAACATATTTTCCCACTCAACCCTGGAAAAAGTCGTTGACATTGTTGAGCGCATCAGTCAAAACCATTATCTTTTATTTATACTGCACAAACCCACTGAAAATAAATTACGGGAGTTTGGACTTTACCAACGTTTAGCCCAACTCGAAAATGTCGAGTTGCGTCAGCGTTATGATTTCTTTCGCTTCATTCGCTTGATTGGATCGGCTGCTTTTATCGTCAGCGATGGCGGCAGCAATCAAGAAGAATGTTATTACTTAGGAAAACCGGTCATTTTACTGAGAAAGGCCACAGAACGACGAGAAGGACTTGGGGAGAACTGTTTGTTAAGTTCTTACAATTATGAATTATTTGACCAATTTTTGGCAAACATTAGCAGCTATAACCGCTCCCCCCAAGCCTGGCAAAATTCCCCCTCTCAAATTATCGCTGAGACATGCCGTCAATTTGCTCAAAGCTGAAGCCGTTTTGAGCTTTTCATTCTTCGTGTTAGGCAAATAGTTTTAGCTCTGTGATATTCTTCACCAATGAAACTATTTTAGTTTATAAATATCCCCGTTTGAGTCGGGAGGAGATGCAGAAAATGTTGAACTTTACCTATGGCGATCTCAAACAAACACGATTCTATCAAGACGTTTTTGGCGAAGGCAAACTGGAGGAAGCTCGTGCTTTGGTTACGCGCCAATTGACTCGGCGCTTCGGGCCACTATCCGCAGACCAAGCCCTTCGTCTCCACGCCCTCAACTTGGAACAGGTCGAAATTTTGGCAGAAGCTTTGTTGGATTTCACCTGTGTTGAAGATTAGGAAAAATGGCTAGTCAGCCAGCAACATTAAAGCTCAAGGCCATGCAAAAACAGTTCAGCCAAATCAGCGTCCCACCGGGACACCAAGTCATCCTGCGAGGCATTGATTGGCAGCATTTTGAATCGCTGCTGGAAGAGTCTGGCGAACACCGCACAACCCGGTTTGCCTACCACGTTGGAAATTTGGAAATCATGTCGCCGCTCGCCGCACACGAAGATTACAAATCAATTATTCGAAACATCATAGAGATTCTACTTGAAGAGCTAAATTTGGAATTTAGAGCCTTAGGTTCCACTACGCTCAAGAATGACCTCGTTTCACAAGCGGTGGAACCCGACGAATGCTTTTACATACAAATTGAAGCGAATGAGAGAATCGACAAAACGTGAACACCCAACACGAAATCATAATCACCAGTGAAAAATCGGCCCGTGTCTTCTGGGGCGAGCTTTGGGAATACCGCGACCTCTTCTATTTTTTAGCTTGGCGCGACTTCAAGGTACGCTACAAACAAACCGTCATTGGGGTGGCCTGGGCTGTCATACGCCCTCTTATCACTATGATTGTATTTACAATTCTGTTCAGCCGCATAGCCAAGCTTCCCACAGAAGGCGGCGCGCCCTACCCAATACTCGTCTTTGCGGCTATGCTGCCTTGGTATTTTTTCTCGTCCACACTCCAAGAAAGTAGCCAGTCATTAATCAACAGTGCCAGCATGATTAGCAAAGTGTATTTCCCCCGGGTTATTATTCCAGTGAGTACAGTTTTTGTGAATGCGGTGGATTTTCTAATTTCCTTGCTTATTTTATTTTTATTAATGGCATTCTTGAAATTTACTCCAACCTCCAAATTGATATGGCTGCCATTATTTTTTTTCCAAGCCACTTTAATTTCGATTGGCACAGGGCTATGGTTGTCCGCATTGAATGTCAGTTACCGGGATTTTCGCTATGTCGTTCCGTTTATTCTTCAACTTGGCCTATACATTTCCCCAGTGGGTTTTAGCAGCAACTTAGTCCCCGAAGAGTGGCGTCTTGCCTATGCATTGAACCCGATGGTAGGAGTCATTGATGGCTTCCGTTGGAGCTTATTGGACGATACCGTGATAATCCACTGGCCTAGTTTCAGGATTTCTTTGGCAGTCACCTTCTTGTTTTTTGTCAGCGGCTTGTGGTATTTTCAAAAGGTGGAGCAACGCTTTGCCGACGTAATTTAAGGCATCTAAAATCCCCGATTCATTCCGGTCATTACTCAATAAGTGAGATACCCCATGAGACTTTCCGATCAGGAACTAACAACCATCCGCAAGGAACTCAGAGAAGCCGACTCTAACGGGAAAATTTTTTTATTTGGCTCACGCACCGACGACACAAGAAAAGGGGGTGACATCGATATATTTTTTGAAACCTCAGTACCCATGGATTTGAAGTCACAATTATTGCTGCAATATAAAATCAGCCATCTATGCGAGACTAAAGTAGATATGATTATCAAAGCATGGCAACAACCTGAGAAATCAATTTATGCCATTGCGAGACAGGGTCTACGACTTTGAAAATGGAAATTAGTATATTATCGTCTTCCCTTTTGGCTTGCTCCAAAAGGTTTCCTTCAAGAAAGTTGAATTTATGAGTAAAAAATTAGTCATCATTGGTGATAGCGCTTTTGCGGAAATTGCCTATGAATATTTCACCTATGATTCAGAATACACTGTGGTGGGTTTTAGCGTAGAATCGGCTTATCTCAAGAAAGAGTCTTTGTTCAATCTTCCAGTCGTTGCTTTTGAAACAATAGAACACCATTTCCCCCCCTCCGAAGTGGATTTCTACGCGGCACTGGTTTACACCCAACTGAATGGCTTACGCACCCGTCTTTATCTTGCTGCTAAAGCTAAGGGCTATCGCCCCGCCAGCTATATCAGCAGTCGCGCTTTTGTTTGGAAAAATGTCATGCTGGGGGAACATTGCTTTATTTTTGAAGACAATACAGTCCAACCCTTCGTTGCTATTGGAAACAATGTCGTGCTTTGGAGTGGAAATCATATCGGACACCACAGTATCATCGCTGACAATTGCTTTATCTCATCCCATGTGGTCATTTCCGGCTTCTGTAATATTGGACACAACACGTTCTTGGGCGTAAACTCTACCGTGTCCAACAACGTGAGAATCGGTGAAGATAACTGGATTGGTTTAGGGGTTACCATTGTTCATGATACTGAACCAAATACCTTATATAAAGGGGTTCAACCGGAACCGGCAAAAGTGTCCGCACGTCGTTTTTTCAAACTTCTTGATGAATGATTGGCTCAATGCCCCTCACACCAAGCAACCATGAAAACCGACAGCCTGTTTTATCGCTTGTTTCAGCGCATACCCGGCTTGCCTCTGGAGTTGGCGGGATTAAATTATTCGGCTGAAGGCTATGTCTTCCGCTCCGAAGAGATTAAGCAGACCGCCCTTCGTTTGGATGGCGTTCAGATTCCTCCAAAGAAGAGCAATGAGCGCCCCTATGTATTCATCGAAGCGCAGATACAACCCGACGAAGGGTTTTATTCGCGGTTCTTCAGCGAGATATTTCTGTATCGAAACGATTTTAGTATACAAGCTGCCTAGACTGACCAGAGAGGAGATTAAGGCATTCTGCAATCGGCTATTGCATCCTTTCTCGGCTAGGCTCAAAATGAACACCAAGGAGGAATTTTGGGCGTTGAAGGACATCGACTTTGAAATCCAGCAAGGCGACCGAGTTGGGATCATAGGCCGCAATGGTGCTGGTAAATCAACGCTGCTGAAAATCTTAAGCCGTATCATCAAATCCACCACTGGCAAAGTCCACTAAAAGGCTAGGTGGCGAGTTTGCTGGAAGTGGTCACTGGTTTTCATTCGAAAATGGTCTGATATATTACTTATCCGATATTAAAAGGTATGTGACAATGCAATTTTACACATCGAAACAGGCTTCCGCTGACTTAGATCGAGTAATTGCCCGTGCGGTATATGACCAAGAAGAAGCCGCGATTGTATCGGATATAGGAACTGTTTTCCTAGTTCCGCAAGAGGAATTTGACTCTATGCGTGAGTCACTGCGGTTAATGAGTGATCGGCGTTCTTTCAATGCCCTGTTAGAAGGGCATAGCCAGCGTGATGCGGGAGGGGTATCCGATTATCCAACCGTAGAACAGATATTTTATGATTTACAAGATACGCATTCTTGAAAATGCTCAGGAGGATTTGGATTGGTTACGCAAAAATGACAAGACCAGTTATTTAAAATGCTTCGATCTTGTTAGGGAAATCATGAATAATCCCCGGAGCGGAACGGGAAAACCGGAGCGGTTGCGTTACTTTGAGAAAGAAGTTTATTCCAGAAGAGTGAACCATAAAGATCGGCTAATTTACACGATATATGAATCATTACAAGAAATTGATATTTCCTCTTTTAGAGGACATTACGACTAAACAATGACCACCGTCATCCGCGTTGAAAACCTAGGCAAGAAATACCTGATCCGGCACGAACAGCAGGGGCATCGATTTCGTTTTGACAGCTTAAGCGAGTCGCTTGCCAACGGCGGTAAGGCATTCTGCAATCGGCTATTGCATCCTTTCTCGGCTAGGCCCAAAATGAACGCCAAAAGGGGTTTTGGGCGTTGAAGGACATCGACTTTGAAATCCAGCAAGGCGACCGAGTTGGGATCATAGGCCGCAATGGTGCTGGTAAATCAACGCTACTGAAAATATTAAGCCGTATCACCAAACCTACCACTGGCAAAGTCCACTAAATGGCCAGGTGGCGAGCTTGTTGGAAGTTGGCACAGGATTTCACCCCGAATTGACCGGGCTGGAGAATTTTTTCTGAGATCATTAAGATGCGTTTAACCGAACAGCAAAGAAACATTATTCGCGAGGCGGGACTTTACCACTTTGGTGTAGTGCCGTATCTTTTTGGTTCGCGTTTGAACGACGCAGAGCGAGGCGGCGATATTGACCTTTTCATTCCGGGGGCTTGGTCTGCTAAAGAAGCTGTTCCTAGACGTTTGCTCTTTTGCTTGGAACTGCGTCGTCGCTTGGGAGACCAAAAAATTGATGTAGTGGTTGAACATAAAACGCCTTCCTCTATCCATGTTTGGGCAAGGCAGAACGGAGTGCCTGTGTGAGACCCTTGGATGACCTATTTAAGGAATGCGACCTGCATCTATTGGCTCTTCGAGAAGCCATGCAGCGCTGCCCTCATCCTATGACGGTAGGCCACTTTGCCACGAGAAACCCTGATTTGATTGGAGCACTAGATCAATTCGCCTACCGCTTCGCCAAGCTTCAGGACACCATGAGTGTTAAGTTGTTTCGTCGATTTGCGCTTGATGTACTGCATGAACCCGTTGAGTCGCTCCCCGTCATTGACATTCTGAATCTACTGGAGAAATACCGCTACCTACCGTCTGCCTTGCGTTGGCAGGAAATAAGGGAAGTCCGCAATCAGATAACCCACGAATACTGCCTTGAACCCGACGAATTAATCGAGACGCTTGAATTTGCTTTTGGCATGGTTACCGAAATGTCCGAAATAGTTGACGTGCTGAAACATGGCTTATCAGCCTCGCACCATAAACATAAGCAATGACCACCGTTATCCGCGCTGAAAACCTAGGCAAGAAATACCTGATCCGGCACGAGCAACAAGGTCAGCGGTTTCGTTATAACAGCTTAAGCGAATCGCTTGCTAACAGCGGCAAGGCATTTTGCAAACGGCTATTGCATCCTTTCTCGGCTAAGTCCACAATGGATGCCAAGGAGGAATTTTGGCTTTGAAGGACATCACCATGAAATCCAGCAAGGCGAGCGGTGATGAATGATTGGCTCAAAACCCTTGGCATCACGCCAGCATGAAAACCGACAGTCTATTTTACCGCTTGTTTCAGCGCATACCCGGTTTGCCCCTAGAATTGGCTGGTTTGGACTATGCGGCGGAAGGCTATGTGTTTCGTTCAGAAGAAATCAAGCAGACCGCCTTCCGGTTGGATGGCGTTCTGATTCCTCCAAAGAAGAGCAATGATCGCCCCTATGTATTCATTGAAGCTCAGATACAACCCGACGAAGGGTTTTATTCACGGTTCTTCAGCGAGATATTTCTGTACTTGCGGCAGTACAACCCTCCGCACCCGTGGCAAGCGGTGGTCATCTACCCGGATCGCACGGCGGAAAAACCCGCAGGGCATTTCGCTGACCTCCTGCAATTGCCGGGAGTTCACCGGGTTTATTTGGAAGACTTGGCAGGGGTTGACCGATGCTCACCCTCCTTAAACCTAATCATGCTGGCGATTTGCCCACCCATACAGGCACCTGAACTAGTCCGACAAACGCTAGCGCGGACAGACCCATTACCCGTTGCCAGGGACGAATGGCTGGATTTTATCGAAACCATATTGGTCTACAAATTTCCCCAACTGAGCAGAGAGGAGATCAAACAGATGATCGGCTTGCAAGACATCGAACTCAAACAAACCCGCTTTTACCGCGATGTGTTTAGCGAAGGAGAGCAGGAAGGCTTGGAGAAAGGCTTGGTAAAAGGCCTGGAGCAAGGCGAGTTGGCCATAGTGCTTAGAGTGCTGCAACGCCGCCTCGGCCCACTGCCTGAAACCTTGCGGGAGCGGCTAGGCCAACTCGAACGTCCACGAATCGAAGCCCTAAGCGATATTATGCTTGATTTGCCCAGTGTGGTTGAATTAAGTGCATGGCTGGAAAGGATGGGGTAATATGCCCCGATTAAAGATTCCCCCTCTTTTTGATTTTTGCATAGCCCATGACCGCCGTCATCCGCGCTGAAAACCTAGGGAAGAAATACCTGATCCGCCACGAGCAACAGGGGCAGCGGTTTCGTTACGACAGCTTAAGCGAGTCGCTTGCCAACGTCGGCAAGGCATTCTGCAATCGGCTATTGCATCCTTTCTCGGCTAGGCCCAAAATGAACGGCAAGGAGGAATTTTGGGCGTTGAAGGACATCGACTTTGAAATCCAGCAAGGCGACCGGGTGGGTATCATTGGCCGCAATGGGGCAGGCAAATCCACACTGTTAAAAATATTAAGCCGTATCACAAAACCCACCACCGGCAAAGTCCACATTAAAGGCCGGGTGGCGAGCTTGTTGGAAGTCGGCACAGGATTTCACCCCGAATTGACCGGGCGGGAGAATATTTTCCTGAATGGTGCGATTCTTGGAATGCGCAAAGCCGAGATCAAGCGCAAGTTTGACGAAATCGTCGATTTTGCCGAGGTCGAGAAATTTCTGGACACCCCAGTCAAGCATTATTCTTCGGGAATGTATGTCAGATTGGCTTTTGCCGTGGCGGCGCATTTGGAACCGGAAATATTGATTGTGGATGAGGTATTGGCGGTGGGGGATTTTAGCTTCCAAAATAAATGCATTGGAAAAATGAATGATGTTGCTAGAGATGGAAAAACAATTGTTTTTGTAAGTCACAACATGGGGGCAATAAAGAACTTATGTTTAACAACAATTTTACTAAACAACGGCAATCTTTATTATAATGGTGAAACAAATAACGCCATAAGTATATTTCTTAAGGGTATCGAATCATGTAATGTCACTGAAACTAAATTAATTTATCGATCAGATAGATCAGGAAACGGAAAAATACGTTTGACAAATTTTTGGATGGAAGATACAGATGGCCATAAGATTAATACTTTACAAACAGGCCAAAATGTAGTATTTATATTCGAGTATGAGTCCACAACAAATGACTTATTAACTAATGTGGATATCGGATTTAGCTTTGACACAGATAACAAAGAAAGTGTTTTTGGTTTATATGCTTCATATATGGGGAAAACATTCACGAATATTCCAGTTAAGGGATACTTTAGTTGTATTGTATATGATTTAGCTATCGCCCCTGGTCGATATTGTGTAGGTGCAAGAATAACTGTGCTTGGAGAAGAGGCTGATTGGCCTATAGATGGTATAGCTTACGTTGACGTTATACCTGGTGATTTCTATGGGACCGGTAGCAGAGGCTTTACTGGAATATCTTATCTTCTTGTTAAAGGTAAGTGGAGTTGTTCAGTATAAATCATGGTTTAATCGAACATTTATACAAAAGAACAGATAACTATTAAATAAACTTAATGAATATATTTTATGAGCATTTCATTTTCTGCCATAGTGAATTTATATAAAATATTTTACAACTCAATATCCCCTTATCCTTTTAATTTATACCCTGATATTGGTGCAGACAGGTGGCATCGTGCATTTATTGAGCACTTAGCAATTTTATTGAAACCAAAAGTTTATTTGGAACTAGGAATAAGAGATTGCAGCGTTTTAAATCGTATAATACCTCATGCTGATAAAATAATCGGGGTAGATATTGACCGCAAAGCTGGGGAGTTCATGATAAAGTCCCCCAAAGCTGAGTTTATCTGCTCTAGCACACAAGAATATATAAAACTGCTTCAGACCAAACCGATAAGCATTGACATGTTATTTATTGATGCAGATCATGCACATGATGCTCTTATTAAAGACTTTTGGGCTTATTTCCAAATGATTACTCCTCATGGAATAATACTTTTACATGATACGCACCCTAAGGATGATGCGGCTATGTCACCAATATTTTGCAATGATGCATATAAAGCTATTGAAGAGTTTGCTAAAGCTTCAGATCAACTAGAGCTTATGACTTTACCTCTGCACCCAGGGCTGACTTTGTGCAGAAAAAGGCAAAAACAGTTGTCATGGCATGAACAAAGTTTAAGCTAGGAATAGTAATTAAATATCTAGCATATTTACTTCTTCGTTCACTCTAAAAATGCCCAACTAAAAATGCTTGTAACTATATGAATCACTGAATAAAATCTCTTTTTTCATTTGTCTTTTCTTGAATTCATAAGTGAGTAAACACTTAAATGAAAAATATCGTACTAATTAATTCAAAAATTGAAACATCACCAAGCCGTTTTACTTATGCCCAAAAGCGAAGCATATATTCATCTGAAGAACGTTTTGAGCAAACAAAAAACACCATATTATCCATAAAGAAATATATACCAAATTGCCATATTATTCTGATTGATAATTCAGTTTTAGAAAAATATATGCATTGTTATTTTGAAAATGAAGTTGATTTATTTATTAACCCTATTGATGATTTGGTTTTGAATCATGATACTAACATCAACCCAACTAAAGCTGTAGGCGAGCTTGCACATATTAAATGTGCTTTAGAATATATAGATAATTTAGATTTTGAATGGGGTAATTTATACAAGATTTGTGGTAGGTATATATTAAATCCTAGTTTTAATTATCAATATTTTAATAATGACAAAAATATATTTAGAAGAAATCACGCATTAACCGATTTCAAACAAAGAGAAATAAACCAGAAAGCTTTATATGATTCTATGGTCTGCTTTTTTACGAGTTTTTATAAAATATCCAGACGTAATTATGACCAGTTTAAATCTGCAATTATTAATTCTTACTACCTTTTTAAATCGGATCGTCGCTATGCTAATGAACCAATAGAACTTGTTCTTTGCAATATGATTAACGATAAAGTAGAAGTAAAAGCTATTGGCGTAACAATAAACTGTGCTGTTGAGAGTTGGATTGAAGACATTTAGCTTACTAATTAATTTGAAAAATCTCAATTTTAGAATAAATGAATATTCTTCATTTAAGTAGTACGGACAACATTGGTGGTCGTTTCACTGGCTACTCAATGCAAGAAGCATTATCGCCTAAACATAAGGTGGAAATGGCTGTATGGAATCGGACAACAAGTAATCCATGGATTCATTCTTTAAAACCAAATAGGTTATTCCGAATTTTAATAAACTTAATAAGAAAGCTGGATCATAATCTTGGGTTTGAAGGTCTCATGGGTATATCTGGATGGATTTTACCTGAGCAGGATTTTTTCAAACGATCTGATATATTGCATCTGCATCTAATTCATAATGATGCATTTTTTAGTGTATTATCTTTACCCATGCTTTCCCGATTGAAGCCTATAGTGTGGACTATTCACGACCCTTGGGCCATGACTGGTGGATGTGTATACTCTTTCGACTGTGAACGTTGGCAAAACGGATGCGCTGCTCCATGTCCACATCCTAGGCATTCTTCTGTATTCCAGCAGAAGATACCTGCGTTTCATTGGAAAATTAAAAAGTATATTTATCAAAAATCAAATATTAATCTTATTGTAGCTTCAAATTGGATGAAAAAAAGGGTAGAAAAAAGCCCTCTTTTGGCTGGCTTACCATGCCACTTAATCCCATTTGGGGTAGATTTGGATATTTTTAAACCTTACTCTAAGGTAGAATCTCGTAGAAAGTTGGGCATTGATCCTAATCATAAGATCATTGCATTCCGTGATGTGGGTTTGGAAGGGGATCAATTTAAAGGGATGAAATGGCTCAAGGAAAGCCTAGAATTATTGGAACCAAAAACCCCAACTTGCCTGATTGCTCTGCAAGATGGGCGTTCATTTCAATCACTACGGTCAAAATACACAGTTTTAACGCCCGGTTGGATTGATGGAGAGCAATTAGCTCTTACCTTGTCAGCAGCCGATATTTTTGTCATGCCTTCAATTCAAGAAGCATTTGGTCTAATGGCTGTTGAAGCAATGGCAACAGGCACTCCCGTAATTGTATTTGAGGGGACTGCCTTACCGGATGTTATTGGTATAAATCAAGGTGGGATTGTAGTGCCGGCAAAAGACAGTTCGGCACTGGCAGCAGCAATTAAACTTTTATTGGAAAATAACGACCTATGTAACAAGCTGGGCAAACAAGCGCGTTACCTAGCCGAACAACAATATGGACTTCCCCTCTACATTGAAAGGCATATTCGTTTGTATGAACAGGTAATGAAAGACTATAACCGTAGAATATGATGAGAGAATAGATAAAAAAATCAACTATCTGAGTAACTGAATACTATAATGCGAATAATTATCTTAGGTGCTAGTGGCATGCTTGGAAGCGTAATGATTCGTGTACTTTATGAAAACCCGAAATTGGAAGTTTTTGGTACGATTCGATCAGGTATCGTGGCAAGCTTTTTTAACAAAGATTTGTCTAAGCGTCTGATTGCGGGTATTGATGTTGAAAATCACGATGCATTGCTAAGTATTTTCACTAAAATCAAACCAGACGTGGTGGTAAACTGTGTTGGCCTAATCAAACAAATTACAGGCGCGGATTTTCCGTTAACTGCCATCCCGATCAATTCGCTGTTGCCTCACCGTCTTTCAGCACTTTGCAAACTGACTGGTGCTGGGCTAATTCATATCAGCACAGATTGTGTTTTCTCGGGTGATCGCGGCAATTATCGGGAAGATGATTTGTCCGATGCCAAGGATATTTATGGAAAAACTAAGTTTTTAGGAGAGGTGTCGGACGGACATACAATCACCTTGCGCACATCAATCATAGGCCACGAATTACAAAGCGCACATGGGTTGCTTGAATGGTTTCTCTCTCAAAAGGAAAGTTGTTATGGTTACACAAGAGCTATATTTTCCGGGCTACCTACCGTGGAATTGGCACAGATAGTCCGTGATATAGTAATACCAAGACCCAATTTGTTCGGGGTTTATCATGTCGCTTCGCATCCCATCTCAAAATACGAACTGCTAAAATTGATCGCCAAGGTCTATCGCAAACAGATTGAAATCATTCCAAGCGACCAACTGGTGGTTGATCGTTCTCTTAATGCAGATCGCTTTAGGCTTGCAACAGGCTATGTTGCGCCTGATTGGACAACCTTGATTAAATTGTTACATAAGTCAAAATACAGATAGCACATGTTCAGAGAAAAGGTTTTGATGATAACGGGTGGTACAGGCTCATTTGGAAACACTGTGCTCAAGCGTTTTCTTTCCACAGATGTTGGTGAAATTCGTATCTTCAGTCGCGACGAAAAGAAGCAAGAAGAAATGCGGATTGCATTTAATGAACACAAATTGAAATTTTACATAGGGGATGTTCGGGAATACGACAGCATCCGCCAAGCAATGAAGGGTGTCGATTTCGTTTTTCATGCCGCGGCACTTAAACAGGTTCCCTCGTGCGAGTTCTATCCAATGGAGGCAGTTCGCACCAACATCCTCGGGACGGAAAACGTGATGAACGCGGCAGATTATAACGGTGTGAAGCGAGTAATAGTTTTGAGTACCGATAAGGCCGTGTACCCTATTAACGCTATGGGTTTGTCCAAGGCGATGGCAGAAAAACTCATGGTCGCCAAAGCTTGCAGACAACATGACGGGGAAACCGTGTTCTGTGCGACACGCTATGGCAACGTCATGGCTTCACGCGGTTCCGTCATTCCGTTATTTGTAGAGCAACTCAAAGAAGGCAAACCACTTACCGTTACCGACCCTAATATGACTCGCTTTTTGATGTCATTGGAGGACTCGGTTGATTTGGTTTTGTATGCTTTTCAATACGCGGAACAAGGCGACATATTTGTTCAAAAAGCTCCGGCCTCGACGATAGCGGACCTTGCCCAAGCCCTCAAAGAATTGTTCGGAGAAGACAAACCAGTTCGAGTAATTGGAACGCGCCACGGTGAAAAATTATACGAATCTCTCATATCACGCGAAGAAATATCTAAAGCAATCGATCTTGGCAATTATTACCGAATTCCTGCGGATAAACGCGATCTTAATTATGCGCAATATTTTAGTGAAGGCGTAGAAAGAATATCGAAGTTGGAAGATTACACTTCCCACAATACTGAACGGTTGAACGTCGAGCAAGTTAAAAAACTGTTGTTGACACTGGATTATATTCAGGATGAACTCCGTGCTTAAGGTAATGACTATCGTAGGGACACGTCCAGAGCTAATTAAGATGTCTAGGGTTATTGCTGAATTCGATCTACATACACAGCATATCTTAGTACACACAGGGCAAAACTACGACTACGAACTTAATCAAGTGTTCTTTGATGATTTGGATATCCGCAAGCCGGACTATTTTCTTAACGCGGTAGGTCACAACGCAGCGCAGACTATCGCTAGGGTGATCGAAAAATCCGATGAAGTGATGGAAATAGTCAATCCCGATGCGGTTTTGCTATATGGTGACACCAATTCTTGTCTTGCAGTCATCTCTGCCAAGCGCAGGAAAATTCCCATTTTCCACATGGAGGCGGGAAATCGTTGCTTTGATCAACGTGTACCCGAGGAATTGAACCGTAAGGTGTTAGATCATCTGAGCGACATAAATTTAGTGCTTACTGAGCATGCCCGACGTTATTTGATCGCCGAAGGTATTCGACCAGAGACAATTATCAAGACTGGTTCTCATATGGGTGAGGTGTTGAATTATTATATGCCTAAGATTCACGAATCCAATATATTGACTCGATTAGGTTTAACCACAAATCAGTATTTCTTAGTCAGTATGCATCGTGAGGAGAATGTAGATAATCCAAATAATTTGCTTGATATGATCCAATCTCTGAATGCACTTGCAACAACTTACTGTCATCCAATAATTGTTTCAACCCATCCACGTACAAAACATCGACTGGATGCCTTGGAATTAGGCAAACTTGATTCGAAAATCCAATTTCGGAAGCCATTCAGTTTTTTCGATTTCATAAAATTGCAGATGGAAGCATTATGTGTGATTTCAGACAGTGGTTCAATTACCGAAGAAAGTTCGCTTCTTAATCTGCCAGCGATCACCATCCGCGATGTTCATGAGCGCCCCGAAGGTATGGATGAAGGTACATTAATCATGAGCGGATTAAAAGAGGGGGGGGTGCTGGATGCAGTACGTGTCATCATAGGCCAGCATCATAAATCCAAGCGGGCGATGAGGATAGTAAAGGATTACGATTCAATCAATGTTTCCAAGCAAGTGCTTCGTGTTGTATTGAGTTATACGAATTATATCAATCGCACCGTTTGGTCAAAATTACCTTGATTAATATTTAACAACAAAGAATAGACATAAATAATGTCACATAATCCGCCATTCTTCAGTGTTTTGATACCCACTTATAATCAAGCTCAGTTCTTAGGTGCTGCACTTGACAGCTTGCTCAATCAAACCTTTTCAAATTGGGAGGGCATTATTATTAATGATGGATCGACGGATGATACTAAAGCTATCATTGATGCCTATTGCCATAAAGATAAGCGATTTCGGACATTTCACAAGGAAAATGGCGGTACGGGTTCTGCCTTGAATGTAGGTTTGTCAATGGCTTGGGGAGAATGGATTTGTTGGCTGAGTTCTGACGATCTTTTTGAAAGTTACAAGCTAATTACCCATTTCCAATGGATTCAGAAAGAACCTGACTGTTCATTTTTTTTTACTCATTTTAGAGATTTAGATGATAAATCGGGAAAAATAATTGATTCTGAGCATTGGCATCCTTTGCCAGATAAACCATTTCAAATCATAGAGATGCTGCGGGGAAACTTTGTGTCAGGAAACAGCGTTTGCATTAACCGCATTGCATGGAAAAAAGTTGGACTATTTAATGAGTCGTTGCGCTATGGTCAAGATTACGATATGTGGCTTCGGCTTATGGTCATATATCCTGCCTCCTATATTCCAGTGCGTACATGCATTTCACGCCAGCATCTACATCAAGATGGCAAACGTTTTCCTCAAGCCATGTATTACGATTCGGCTAAAGCAGCGATTCAGTTTTTAAACATACATACCCTAAGTAATATTTTTCCACTCATAGATTTGAATGATCCTAAATTAACGTGGAATATGTTGAGCCAAGCACTTAACGTAGCTGAGGACAAGAGGGCTTTTATTTATGCCTTAGGCGCACACCCTTTATTAGTTTTACGGGTTTTGGAGTGGGTTTGTTTAAATAGTGCAATTATTGAACAAAACATACACCAACAGATTGTTAATAGGATGCTAACCTTTTCATATCTTAACCGATATAAAGATTTTTCTTTTATTTGGAATATATCATCTGTCATTGCGTCTTTAGACATATCAATAAAGATAGATAGTACTGAACCTGTTAATATTGCAGAAGCCTATTATCGACGTAGACATGTATTTCGTAGCCAACCCCATGAAAAAGTTGTTTTAAGAAGGTGGCTTGAAAAGTTTGAAGAGCTACAACTAGAAGAAATAACAGCAACATCTATAAATACACCGAAAGACATATTATTAGTGGTTCAATCTCAAGACAATAAATTGGATATTAATGAAAATGCAATATTCGATAGGATATTTGAATTTGCCAAAACACTTCAATTGTTTGGCAATAATGTTTTGTTACTAGTTTATGGAGTAAATGACTCGTTCCTTCTGGTTTATCAGTCGAATGTAATCATGGTCAGCTTGCCAAACAATTCAGAATTAAATAGACTTCTGCCGGAATTTGGGGTATTCGATATTGCAGTCATTTTAGGTGAAAATAAAGGTTTGAATTTTAGTTGTTTATATCAACAGCAATTAACTATTTCCAAAGCACTGGATAATGTAGAGGATAAGGCTCTGCGTATTTTTGATACAAAGACATCATATACCCATTTGTTTGCATCATGGCTTTGTGGTAGCTATATTCATTTATCAAAAATAATTAGACTTATACGGAATGATTCCCTTGTTATTAGTTTTATTCCTCTATTGCTTTATCATATTGTCAGGCATAGCGTTGTTATAATCTACCGTAAAATTCAAAGTGGGTTTCATGTTTGATTTAGTAATAATGACTAATGATATTCTGATTATAAATCCCCTAAATTATACAAACTCTCATGAAAATACCAAAAAAGTTGCTTGATATCGCACGTCATTTACATATTATTCAAGCTATATATTTTATTCATTACCCAAAATACAGGCAAGCATGCAGGGAATATATACCTAAATTAACCGCAGATGAAGAAAGAAAAAAAAGAATTTTGATTGTTGCGCCTTACATGTCCATGGGTGGGGCTGAAAAGGTTGTTTTGGATTTAGCCTCAAATATTAATCGAGAAAAATATGTTGTTGATATTATATCAGTAACGAATAACCCAGATGGATCTAATATTTGGAAACAACTATACACAGAAGCAGCAGATCATTTATGGCATATCCCTGATATTATCCATAGAGCTTATCGGGCAGGATTTTTGTATCACATAGTTCAAGATAGAAAATATGATATTATAATTATGTCTCATGCAAGTGTATACATTAATACGCTTACACCCATACTTCGAAAATTTCCATTTTCTAAGAAGTATTGTATAATTCATGGACTTCTACCAGACTGGTCATTCGAAGTGGCAAATTATGATTTTTTTTGGGATAAATATATCTGTGTTTGTACCCATGCTGCTGAACTACTTACTAAGCTTAAAGGCATACCCGCAGCTAAAATTGAAGTTATTCATAATGGAGTGGATACAAACTACTTTAATCCTTCTCTATTTACTATTCAAGTTTATCGAGATAAATTCAAAATAAATAACAATGATAAGCTTGTAGCATTCGTTGGTCGTATGACCTCGGAGAAACATCCAGAATATGTCATACAAATTGCAAGACTCATGAAGGATTATTCTTTTATACGATTTGCCATTGCGGGAGATGGCCCAATGTTGGGTGATATTAAACAAATGGTGAAAACCGAAGGGCTACATGATAATGTGTTTATTTTAGGATATGTAGATAATATTCCTCAGCTTTTAAGTGAAATCGACTTGCTCTATCTTTGTTCAGAAACGGAAGCTTTTGGTTTATGTATTCTTGAAGCGATGGCTATGGGGAAACCTGCTGTTGTGTCAAATGTTGGGGGAATTTCAGAATTTTTTGAGGATGGAATAAATGGACTTATGATTAATTTCGATAATAATTTTGCTGAAAATAGTAAAAAGGCTATTTTGAGTATTTTTTTGGAACAAAATAAAGATAAATACAAACTAATAAACAGACAAAAAGCTGAAACTTTATCAATAAAAAACCAATTGATTCAATATGAGGCATTATTTAGATAGATGCTAGGTGATAAAATGAATGCACTTGTAAGTATTGTAATCCCTACAACTGGTACTCGACCCAGATTATTGTTGCGTTCAATCGAAACTGCTTTAGCTGGTTTTCAACCAAGCGAAGTGGAGGTTGTTGTCGTACCAAATGGACCAGAATATCGATGGAAAAATGCGGTCTCTAGCCTATATGATATTGAGGGTGTTCGCATTTGCCCTTTGGAAAAATCTAGTGCCAATGCATCCCGTAACTATGGTTTATCTCTTGCTAGAGGTTTATTAGTCCGTTTTCTTGATGACGATGATTATTTGATCACTGATGTTGCAGTTAAGCAATGTTATGAATTATTGGAAGCTGGAGCAGATGTTAGCTCATATGGAATTCGTATTGAAGATGAATTTGGCATACTCTTCCAAACTCTAAAGCAACCCCTTGTCAGTGATTTTGTTACAGCTCAACTAGGGGCATCCCGTTTGCAATTAATACACGCTCATCTCTATAAAAAATCATCAATTAAACCCTTGCTATGGAATGAAGATTATATTATTTCAGAAGATATTGCTTGGCTACATACTATTGCTTGTTATAAGGAAATATATTGGATTAAGTCGGATGAAATTGTTGGTGTTTGGTATCAGCATGGTGGTCCACGTCTATCGTATGCTCGTCCCTCAAATTTGCCGAGTTATATTACTGCGCAATCCATTTTAAAAACAGTGACATCGTTAGAAGAGCAAGGCCGTATGAGCATTGAGCGTAGACATGCCGCAGTTTGCGGATTATGGTTATGTGTCCATCGTGGCTTTTATTTTAGTCCGTTTTATTGGCATAAAGTGGCAATAAACCTGCTGCAACATGCACCTGAAATGCGTCCAAAAACTTTTTTGTTTACACTTCCCGGCGTTGCCACAATAAACCCTTTATTGCTTGAATGGTTAATACTTCCAATACGTTGGTTTATCTATGCCTTCCAATTTATAAAGGCGATGGTTCTAGGCTGGAATCCTGTACGCAGGCTGTAAAAGTTCAAAAACATGGTTGCTAACTCCCAAGTTCTTGCGATTGTAGTCACTTACAACCGCCGTATATTGCTAGAAAACTGCATCTCTGCTTTATTACATCAAACCTACCCGTTGCGGCATCTTCTTATCATCAACAACGCTTCAACGGATGATACTCATAATTGGATACAGGCCAGTGGATTGTTGCAGCATCCTCAACTAACTTACCACCTGACCAAGGAGAATCTTGGTGGCGCGGGGGGGTTTGCAACAGGTCTGCAAATCGCTTTGGAGAGGGGGGCTGACTGGGTTTGGATGATGGACGACGATGCGGAACCTGTGAGAAATGCTTTAGCAGAGTTAATTACTATTGCCGCTAAACCCACCAATATCTATGGTTCACTTGCGATTCATGGCACTGAAACGGCTTGGAATACAACTTTGTTACTGGATGATGGTAGCCAACGCTTAGTCCGTAATATCAATGAAGTTCCTGATAAGGCGCGGGTGCAATTTTTACCCTTTCTTGGTCTTTTGGTTTCCAGAAGCTTGGTCGAAAGGATTGGTTTGCCTGATGCAGATTTTTTTATCGCTGCGGATGATGCGGAATATTGTTTACGAGCTAACCGAGCAGGGGCGGAGATTATCGTTGCGGGTAAAAGCCATATCAATCATCCAAAGTCATGCAGCCAGACATTTAAAGTACCATGGGGAACATTTGTCTATTTGAGCCTGCCTCCATGGAAACGCTATTACGACACACGCAATCGACTATTGATTGCCAGAAAGTATCACGGCTATCGTCTAGTGACGCAGACAATACCCGGTTCATTGGTGCGCCTTGTCCTTGCGTTATGGTTCGAGCCACATAAACTAGCCCAACTTTGGGCATTTTCAGCAGGTTTGTTTGATGGTTTGCTAGGCATCAAAGGTAAACGCCATATTTGGTGGAAGATAGTAAACCACTAAATTCAAACATGCCCTCAAATTTTGATCTATATGCATAAAATCTTCTCATTTCTGAACAAATATATTCCATTCTTTCTTTTACGTTTTGCTGAGGATTTTGCCTGTTTACTGATCAGTAAAATCGTCAATACTTATAATATTACTTACCGTGGATATTCAGTGACTATGCCTATTACCGATAAGTCTGCGGCGCAAATTTATTTTCGATATTTGCTCACTAGATCATGGCGACATGAAATGTATGAGCAAATACTTGTCGAAAAATTGTTGTGTGATCCTATGAAAGGTGCTTGGTTCATTGACGGGGGTTCAAGCTATGGAATGTTTAGTTTGCTTGCTGCATCATTACCGTCCGTTGAAAAATGTATTGCCATTGAAGCTTCCCCAAAAACATTCTCTTATCTAAAAGAAAATATTAGCCGTAATAAGTTAGATGAACGGATAAAATGCATCAATGCTGCAATAGCTTGTATTTCTGGTGAACTTCATTATGTAGATGAAGAAGAGCATTCTGAATGGAGCAAAACTACAAGTTCACCCTTAACTTACGGTCATAAATTAGTCGAGGTAATTAGCATATCTTTAGATGATTTAATTAAAGTTGAAAATATTCCAGATTCGGCGCCTATTTTCATTAAGCTTGATATAGAAGGAAATGAACCAAATGCATTTCAGGGATTACAACAACTTTTCCATTCCCAACGCAATTATATGATATTATTCGAATTTCATGCCAGTTTACTTAATGGAATGGAAGATGGCGCAAAAGGATTTGTTAACAAAATATGGAATCCTGAATTATATGTAATATATCAAATTAAATCACATTTAGGCAGGTTGGATAAAATTAACTCTCTCTCTGATTTTGAAAATATTTCTGATAGGTGTAGTGCAAGTGACTTTCCTAACAATTTAACGAATTTATTACTTTCAAATCGTCAATTTGTACTCTAAATAAACTTTCGCATGAGTATATAAACAATTTTATGAAAAATCGACTGAATGAAGTAGTGTCAAAAAAAGACTAATTTGTTGGAGTATTTTCAATTAATTTATACTTTGAATAGCAAAACAAGAGTTTCTGATAAGAGTTCGCCCACCATGACCGAATCTAGAAAGTATGATACAGAGATCGCCGCCCTTTTCGTGCAGGGCTTTGGGGAGGCAGTGCGTGCAGCACGCAATGTTTTGGTGTCCATCCGGCGAACAACCCACTTGTTCCCTCTCTCACCTAATACTCTGGAAAATCTGGATGATGAGTCACTTGAACGTCTGGATGCCTTTCGTGTTCGATATGCACAGCTACAGGACTTATTGGCAAACAAGTTATTTCGCAGCCTTCTTCATTTGGAAGAGGAAAAAATAGGATCGATGCTTGATGTCCTTAATGCCATGGAAAAACGCGGTATCATTGTTTCATTCGAGGATTGGAAAACTCTCAGAGAATTATGCAATACCTTCATGCATGATTATCCAGATCAGGTTGAATTGAGAGCCGAGGCTTTGACCCAAGCCCACAAGAAGGCAGATGAGTTATGCAGTGTATTGAAACGCATCCGGGTATTTTCAATTGACCGAATTGGCATTCCTTCACAAAACCTACCCGAGGTGCCGGAATGAGGCTAGACCCTGAAATTGTCCCTCGCTTGGTGGAGCAGATGCGTCAGGTTTACGGGATGGATGCAGATGTTTGGCTATTCGGTTCCCGCACGGATGACAACGCAAAGGGGGGCGACATTGATTTGTATGTTGAGACAGCGGATGGTTTGAATCCATTGGATCGACTCATTGAATCTCGCAGTCGGCTCTTCAAGCTTTTTGGTGAACAGAAAATCGACTTATTGGTTCGTGTACGTGGTCGGGAACCTTCTCCCATGGAAAGAATCGCCCGAAATACGGGTATTAAACTGAGTGATATTTCTTAACCAACTATCATTTTATAATGCATGTTATAACCAATCTTTCCAATCTATTTGTCAATGAGCCAAGTATTCTTTTCATTGCTTTGATTGGCAATCGCGCCTCTGCTAAAGCAAGTTTAGATGGCGACTGGGATTTCGCTATACAATCGGATTATTCAATGGATGTCTTCAAACAGGGAGCAATTCATCACCGAATTTCTGCTCATGTCGTTCAACGTAGATTCCAAGAATTTCTAGGGTTTTGAATCAAATTGAAGACATTTTGGCAAAAATGTAAAAATGTCCCCACATAAAAATACTGTAAATGCTGTTTTGTATGCCAGAATGTTGGGCAATACCGAGCTTATGCCCAAACCTCCCTCAAATTTTCGATAATATGCGCCTTTCATCAATACAAGCTCAGATCATTCGTCAAACCGTCGCTGCCGTGCTTGGGCAAGAAGCTAAAATTGTACTGTTCGGCTCGCGGGTGGATGACAGCGAACGGGGGGTGATGTGGATTTGTTGATTACTACCGGGCAAAAACTGTTGAACCCTACCTTCACTGCGGCTTTTCTCCAGATGAAATTGGAACGGGCTTTGGATGATCGCAAGGTGGACGTTGTGCTTTGCACGCCTAGTTCGCCTTCCCGACCCATCCACGAAATCGCGTTGCGCACGGGTATGGCGTTATGATTGGTCGCCCTACTCCGCAACAACTTGTCCGTTTGCATTTACTACTTCAAGTGGCAAAGGCAAAGTTGTATTATATTTCTCGCACCAACTCATGGCTTTTTGCCGTGCCATTGACTGTCGATCATGTGGGGCAAATGCCTTATGAATGCATTAATAACCGTTCACGAGAATATACCAGCATTGGCAGAAGCGTTGGCAAACATTAAACAGCGGCTTTTTGGGCTATTTCCTGAGCTTGCCGCTCTCGAACCACTTCTAAGCAAAACTACTGAAACAGGTGACTTATGCTATTCCTCATTACCCTAGGTATTTCCTCATGGAATCCCAAATTAGACAGTACCCAACCAAAGGAATACACTCACGCCCTTGAATCAGGGCGAGTCCCCTTTCTCCCCCATTTAAGCTTTGAAATCGCTGAGGACGAGCGGTACTTGCTTTCACCAAAATGGTCTGATCCCAAGGCAAAAAACATTAGTTATGACCCTCAAACCGAGCTAGTCAAACATACCTCGGCAACGGGTACAGACAAAGAAGCCATAGGCCGGATGATGGCAAGGTATGCAGATTATGCTCACAAATTAGTCGAAAGCCTGTTTCCGGCTTATAGCAGGGGAATAAGGATCGGTAGGACCAGTTACCGGCCAGCCGAAGCCGATGGGCGTTCAAGCTCGGTTCGCAAAGACGACCGTTTATTGCATGTGGACGCATTTGCGGCCAGTCCCGTGCAAGGCGAGCGGATTTTACGCATTTTCAGTAACATCAATCCAGACGGCAAACCCCGCGAATGGACGCTAGGGGAACCGTTTGACTTGCTTGCGCCACAGTTTCTGCCGAAAATTCAAAGGCCCATCCCCGGTTCTGCTTGGTTGCTGAAAACTTTAGGTATAACGAAGGGAAAACGCACCGAGTATGACCATTACATGTTGCAATTGCACGATCAAGAAAAATTGGACAGCGATTTTCAACAAACCTGTCCGAAGAGGTTCGTCAGCCTTCCTGCCGGTTCGACTTGGATTGTCTATACCGACTTGGTTCCTCATGCGGTCAAATCCGGGCAATTTTGCTTGGAGCAGACTTTCTATCTGCCTGTCGAATCCATGCAAGAACCCGATCTTTCCCCTTTGCGCAAGCTGGAAGGATTATTGGGGAGGAAGTTAGTATAAGGATTTTCTTGATTAACGGATGTTAGGCAGCTACTAGGATTGGAGCGTCAAAGCTTGCTTTGACAGGCGAAATGAGCTTCGCTTATTCAAACTCATGTCAAAGCAAGCTTTGACGCTCCGCTTTCACATCCTTAGTTTAGCTTCAGCTGATTAATACGGGCGGCAGAGTTGCCGCCCAATTTTTTGACGTATTATGATTGGGTCATCAACCGACAAGTCATTATTATCATCATTCCCATAAGGTATCGGGCTGGGCAAGCTTGTCTAGCAGTTTTAGATAACGCTGATGCCGGGCAATCGAAATTTCACCTTTCTCAACCGCCTCGCGCACGGCACAGCCCTTGTCGTTGATGTGGCGGCAATCATTAAATCGGCAATGCCCCATGTAGGCTTGAAATTCGCGGTAACACCATGCCAAATCTTGACCTTTGATGTCGGCCAAACCAAATACCGCAACCCCAGGGCTGTCAATCAAATCCCCCCCTTCCGGCACATGATAAAGTGTTGCGGCGGTGGTGGTATGTCGGCCTAGTCCGCTACGGAGGGATATTTCGTTGGTGCGCAGATTTTTGTCCGGCAACAATGCATTGGTCAAAGAGGATTTTCCAACCCCGGATTGACCGGCAAACATGGAACAATGCCCATGCAAGCTTTGTTTTAATTCGGCAATGCCGATTCCTTTGCGGGCACTGACTGCATGGGTGGGGTAGCCAATACGGACATAATCGTTTAGCTCGGCTACGGCCTGTTCCTTGTTCTCGGCCAAGTCGATCTTGTTAAAGATGATTTCGGCGGGAATGTGTCGGTATTCACACACGGCTAGATATTGGTCAACCAATAGCCAATCAGGTTGTGGGTAGGGTGAAATGACCACGAAAACCCTGTCCAGATTGGCGGCGACCACCCTATTTTTTCCGGCATAGCCGGGGCGGACAAGAACCGAACTTCGCGCCAGTACCTCCTCCACTCTACCTTGCATTCCATCTTCGCTGGGAGACCAGCTAATCCTATCACCCACCGCCACATCGCCCAAACGACGGCGAGTTTGGCATAGCATGATGTTTCCGTCCGGCGTTTCCACTGCCAACCCCTGCCCCAAATGGGAAATCACCAAACCATCCAATAAATGTGAGGGAGGGGCAATGCCAAGGATGGGTTTTTGCGGTGAGTTGCGGCGGCCTTTACCCTTCATGGGCTAGGTGGCCTTGGTTTCCAAATTGGCGATGCGTATGGCAGCGGGCGGATGGCTATAATGGAAAGCCGAATACAACGGGTCGGGCGTCAAGGTGCTGGCGTTGTCGCGGTATAGCTTGACCAATGCGCTGATCAGGTCGCGTGGATGTGCATGGGTGGCAGCGAAATCGTCGGCCTCAAACTCGAACTTGCGCTGGAAATAGGCCATGGTCGGTTGTAGGAACAAAGTAAACGCAGGAAATGCCAACATGAATAATAACAAGGCCGTGGAGTTGGATTGCTGGCTGACCCCCAAGCCCTCATAAAACCAATTCTGCCCCATCAGCCATCCTAATAAGCCTAGACCTGCAAGGCTGATACACGCGCTGGCAATCAGCATTTTCAATACATGCTTGCGTTTGAAATGGCCTAATTCATGCGCCAGCACGGCTTCCAATTCTTCATGGTTGAGTGAATTGACCAATGTATCGAAAAACACTATTCGCTTGTTGTTGCCAATCCCAGTGAAATAGGCATTTCCATGACCCGAGCGACGAGACCCGTCCATAACAAAAATGCCCTTGCTATGAAAACCGCAACGGCCCAGCAAAGCCTCGATACGCTCGCGCAAGCTTGCATCTTCCAGAGGTGAAAACTTATTAAACAAAGGAGCTATGAACGTGGGGAAAGCCCAGCTCATCAGAATCGAAAAGCTTTGCAGAATGGCCCAAGCCCACACCCACCAATACGGGCCGACCGCACCCATGACCCACAAGATTAAAGCCAATATCGGACCGCCTATGGCAAGCGTCAACCCGAGTTGCATCAACAGGTCAGTCGCAAATTGTTTAGGCGTATTGCGATTAAAGCCAAAACGTTCTTCAAGATCAAACGTTTTATAAATGCTGATGGGTAAATCGATCAGTTGTATCAGCATTAAAGTGGACAGAATGATGGCTACGCCAATGAGCGTGGTGGGCCATTCGAAGCCCATCCAAAATTCTGCAATCCAGTCAATGCCGCCGCCCAGCGTGAAGAGCAACAAGACCGCCAAGCTAATGACCCGGTCAACCTCCCCTAATTTGCCCTTGGCCAGGGTGTAATCCGCCGCCTTCTGATGCGCTTCGAGGGTGATGCTCTCGCGGAAAGCTTCTGGCACTGCGTCCCGATGAGCAAGCACAAAAGCGCATTGCCTCCTTGCCAACCAATACTCCACGGCATAGGAAATAGCGACAGCGATTAGAAAAATTATGGTAAATGCATTCATCAGTAAACCTTGTTGGTAGGAAACCACCCCTTTCGGGGATTTATAATGTTGACAGCATAGCTTGGGCATCGTTACCCTTGCTGAAATCCTCCAGCGATAAGAGGTAAAAATAATCCAAAAGGCGATAAAAAATGGCTATTGATTCACAAAACATGATTTGGCTCGACCTGGAAATGACCGGGCTAGACCCTCAAAACGACACCGTCATTGAAATTGCCACGGTGGTTACCGACAAAAACCTCAATGTGCTGGCTGAAGGCCCGATTTTGGCAATTCATCAATCAGAAGCTATTTTATCCCGCATGGACGATTGGAACCAGAAACAGCACGGAGGTTCCGGCCTCATCCAACGAGTGAGGGATAGCGCGGTTGATGAAGCCGCCGCCGAGCAAATCACCTTGGAATTTCTCCGTACTTGGGTTCCAAGCAAAACTTCGCCCATGTGCGGCAATAGCATATGCCAGGATCGCCGCTTTCTCTACCGTTGCATGCCTAAGCTTGAAGCATTTTTCCATTACCGCAACTTAGATGTATCCACTATCAAGGAATTAGCCGCCCGCTGGGCGCCTGAACTCAAGGATTCATTTAAAAAATCAAATAATCACTTGGCCTTGGATGATATTTTGGAGTCCATTGCCGAATTGCGGTTTTATCGGGAACGTTTCTTCAAATTCTGAAGTTACCCGGTAAAGAAGGGGTTTCGATTGTCATCTACGAACCAATCGCTTAGTATCCCAACTAATTTAGTCAATTTAAGCAACGTTGCAATGTCTGAACATAAAGCCAATAGATCCATTGAAGATGTCCAAAACAGCGAAGACACCCGCCGGATCGGCATAGATCGGGTTGGCATCAAGTCCATTCGCCATCCTATGCTTTTCCGTCAACGGGACGGTGCTTTGCAAGCGACCGTGGCTGTCTTTGATATGACGGTGAATCTGTCCCATGAGCAGAAAGGGACTCACATGTCGCGCTTCGTCGAAATCCTGAATGAAGAACTGAGCGAACTGGACATACGCACCTTCCCCCAAGTCATTGCCGACATGACCGCCCGCTTGGAAGCCGAGCGCGGTTTTATAGAAACCCGCTTCCCGTTTTTTGTGCGTAAAAAAGCGCCGGTGACCAGTGCCTCCAGTTGGCTGGATTACGAAGTCACCCTGACCGGGGAGTGGATCGAAGGGGTTGCCAAACTTTGGCTCAAAGTGGTGGTTCCGGTCACCAGCCTTTGCCCCTGTTCCAAGAAAATATCAGATTATGGCGCACATAACCAGCGTTCGCATGTCACTTTGACGGTTCGATCCGAGGAACTGTTTTGGGTGGAGGATTTGATCGAACTAGTCGAGCGTCAAGCCTCAAGCCAAATTTATGGTTTGTTAAAGCGTGCCGATGAGAAATATGTCACCGAGAGAGCCTACAATAACCCTAAATTTGTAGAAGATATTGTGCGTGACATTGCCAACGACCTTAATCAACGGGTGGATATACTTTATTACAAGCTTGAAACGGAAAATTTTGAATCCATCCATAACCATTCTGCCTATGCCGTCATAGAAAAATCCAGATAGTTAGGGGTAAAATAATCATAACTGACAGGCTAATGAGAAAAATACAGAATCACTGCGCCTAGTGTCTGGATTTCATCGCCTAAGAATCATCAATAAGAGGTTATCCATGAAAGCCATACTCATGACTCAGACTGGCGGCGCTGAACTGCTGGAAGCGGCAAATATTCCAGAACCCTCCATCACAGAGCCGAACCAAATCAAGGTTCGCTTAAAAGCTGCTGGCGTAAACCCCATTGACACCAAACTGCGTAAACGCGGGGTTTTTTATGAAAATGCCCTGCCGGCGGTTTTGGGTTGTGATGGCGCGGGGGTGGTGGTGGAAACTGGCAGCAGTGTCAGCAAATTTAAAGTCGGCGACAAAGTCTGGTATTGCCATGGGGGCCTGGGCGGGGACCAGGGCAATTATGCCGAGTTCAATGTCCTTAACGAGCGCTGGGTCGCTCACATGCCCAAGACCCTCAGTTTCGAGCAGGCCGCAGCCGGTCCTCTGGTGTTGATCACCGCTTGGGGGGCGCTCTATGACCGGGCAAGGCTGCAACAATCCAACACCGTGCTGATTCATGCCGGGGCGGGCGGCGTAGGCCATGTCGCCATCCAATTGGCGAGGTTGCATGGTGCAAAAGTCATTACAACCGTCGGGTCAGACAACCATGTCGCCTTGGCAAGATCATGGGGTGCGGACGATGTCATCAACTACCGGGCCCAAGATTTCGTGGAAGCCGTCAATCAACTGACCGATGGCAAGGGGGCCGAAGTGGTGCTAGATTCGGTCGGACCGGAAATCTTTGACCGCAGCATTAATTGCACCGCTTATTTCGGCTCTATTGTCACCCTGCTTGAAATTGGTCAAGCCAACTTGAAGGAGGCTCGCATTAGAAACTTGCGCATCGGTTTTGAATTGATGCTAACCCCCCAACTGCGCCAACTCTCCGGCGGGCTGGATCTGCAAGTGGACATGCTGAATCAATGCGGTCGCTGGATCGACCAAGGCAAACTAAAAATCCATGTTGGCGAGGTTTTGCCGTTGGAACAAGCAGCCCAAGCCCATACGATGATTGAAGGTGGGCATGTCACGGGCAAGATAGTCTTGAAAATCGACTGAGGGGGTTGCCATGGCTGATAACACAGAAAATCTTGTACTCGAAATTTTACGACAACTACGCGGTGATATAACGAGTCTCCGCAATGAAGTGCGCGACGGTTTCAATCGGGTAGAAATTCGACTTGGCTATGTGGGGCAGACTTTAGCCAGTGATTTGGCGGTATCGGCATCCGACCGTGACGAGATTCGCAACTTAAAGCAGCGCATTAAACGGATTGAGAGACGATTGGAGCTTCAGGGTTGAGTGTTGAATCCTTGGGATGTGAATCCACAGACCGACTCGGTTTTGTAACCGAGTCGGTCTTGGATTTAGTAGTTGGGGCTTGTGAAAGAGTGCCAAGGAATTATTTTTCTTTACGCTGCTTCAACGACTTACTGGTTAGAACCGTGGAAACTAGGCCAATCAGCATAAGGCTCAGCGAAGAAGGTTCTGGCACGGAGGTAGATGGGCCGGAAACATAATTGACGATTACATTATCTAAAATGGGCCCATAGGTTGTTCCTGCTTGCTGGTTGGTAGATAGGAACGTAATCGTTGTTGAAAGACTAGTGGCTGTAAACTGGTAAGAAAATGGATAAAAAGTTTGGTTTGTTAATGAATTAGTAGGGTTTACTGTAAAGCTTTGACTTATCAAGGACCCTGCTGTTACAAGCCCCGTGTTAATCCCAGTCACATAAGCTGCTGCACCAAAACTTAAATCATAAACAGCACCGTTAATGGTTGGGATGTTGATGGAGATGGAGCTAGATGTCTGATGAGTGAGATCAACCGAATACAGACCATCCATAGCACCGTAAGTGGGGGTTTTGATCCAATCGATACCATCACCTGGCCCACCTGCCGTCCATCCTGAGATTGATGTACCCCCGACGTTAATCCACATAGCATCGGCCCCAGCATTTTGAACAAAATTGCCTAATTCAAAACTCCCTGCTCCTGCGCCATAAGTATCATTAATGATATTGGCATTAGCGGCATTCGGTAATATGCAACAGCAGGTCGCAAAGATAGATGCACCCGTTAGAAATCGCTTAGAATTTCGTGCTAAGATTTTGTGACTTGTGACTTTCATAATCGTTTCCTTTCCTGAGATGAATAAATTGTTGGCTTATGGGTGTTGATTTGATCGAATATATCAAACTAACGATAAGCAAACCTATTCATTCTTTCAAGTAAAATCAATTGCTTTTGTATTATTGTCAGGTTAATTAATCATTTCATTTTTCAGGTACTATCGTAGCTATGACAGCCTGTATGAATCGAAGCGGAATACGAGAATTTCTAAGCCAATAACCCTATATTCAGCATCCCTAAATGACCAACCAAATCTTCTCCAGCCGCGACCAAGCTGTCCTTTGGCATCCCTGCACCCAAATGAAGGACCATGAGTTGCAGCCGGTCATCCCAATTCGGCGAGGGCTAGGCGTTTGGTTGGAAGATTTCGATGGCAAACGTTATCTGGATGCGGTCAGCTCGTGGTGGGTCAACCTGTTCGGTCACGCCAACCCTTACATCAATGCCGCATTGCGCCATCAGTTGGAGAGCTTGGAGCATGTCATCCTTGCTGGCTTCACCCATGAACCTGCAGTTCGTCTTGCGGAAAGGCTAATTGATCTAGCCCCGAAAGGCTTAAGCCGTTGCTTTTATGCCGACAATGGTTCTTCGGCGGTGGAAGTAGCTTTGAAAATGAGCTTCCATTATTGGCGCAATCGAGGTCAGACTGGCAAAACTCGATTCGTCAGCTTGGAAAACAGTTATCACGGTGAAACCTTGGGGGCGTTGGCAGTCGGTGACGTGGGCTTGTATAAAGACACCTACGCGCCTTTGCTGATGCAAGTCATCACCGCGCCTTCACCCGATTGCTATCACCGCGAACCGGGCGAGTCTTGGCAAGATTATTCCATCCGCCGTTTTGCCGATATGGAGCGATTATTGGCAGAACAAGCCGATAAAATTTGTGCCGTCATCGTCGAACCCTTGGTCCAATGCGCGGGCTCCATGCGCATGTACGATCCGATCTATCTATCCCTGCTACGCGATGCCTGTGACCGCTACGGTGTCCATCTGATCGCCGATGAAGTGGCGGTAGGCTTTGGCAGAACAGGGACGATGTTTGCCTGTGAGCAAGCGGACATTCGGCCCGATTTCCTATGTTTGTCAAAAGGCATCACCGGAGGGTATCTCCCGCTTTCCGCAGTGTTGACAACCAATGATGTTTACCAAGCTTTTTACGGCGATTATGTCGCCCAAATCGCCTTTTTGCATTCCCATAGCTATACCGGCAACGCCCTAGCCTGTGCCGCCGCGCTTGCCAGCCTTGATTTGTTTGAACAAGAAGATGTGCTAAACCGCAATCGAATCCTCGCCCAATCCATGGCTGAAGCCGCCGCACCGTTGGTGGATCACCCGCATGTGTCCGAAGTGCGTCAAACTGGCATGATCCTAGCCATTGAAATGGTCAAAGATAAATCCAAACGTGAGGCTTATGACTGGCGGGAACGCCGGGGCTTGATGGTTTACCGCCATGGCTTGAAACGTGGCGTGTTGTTGCGGCCTTTGGGCAATGTCATCTATTTCATGCCGCCTTATGTCATCAACGCCGACGAAATCGAATTCATGGCAACAGTGGCAAAGGAAGGCATTGCGTTGGCAACAGCCGGTGCTTAGCCTAGAGTATCGGTGAACAGCAATTCTCATTTTGGCGAGGAAGCCGTCATTCCGGCATGGACTGCCGGAATCCAGTGCCATGGATGGTAACTTGTCGGTGCATAAGTGTCTGATAAAACATGACTGGCAAATCCTAGTTTCACGTCCCTGTGACTGGATTCCTGCTTCCCGGCAGGAATGACGGGTTATACATCAACGCTTTGCCTCATAATGAGAATTGCTGATCGGTGAAGCAAAGCAAGCTTTGCCGCTCTATTCTTTGTAAAATGGAGCTTAATTGTCATTCACGAGGGTAATCCATGCGCATTTCCCGTTTCTACCTCCCCCAACCCCTAAGCTCCGGGGCCACTATTCAACTCGAAGATGAAAGCGCCCATTATCTGCGCACGGTGCTGCGCTTGAAAAAGGGGGCGGATTTGGTTGTGTTCAACGGCAAAGGGGGTGAATACCCCGCCACCTTGGTCGAGGCGCATAAGGGTGCGGTCAGTGTCGTATTGGGCGATTTCAACCCACGTGAGGCGGAATCTTTGCTCTTCACGACCTTGGGTTTGGGTATTTCGCGGAGTGAGCGCATGGACATGGCGATCCAAAAGGCAGTCGAACTGGGGGTTGCCAGCATCACCCCATTGCTGGCGGAGCGTTGCGTCGTACAACTGGACGACGATGCACGCAAGGAACAGCGTCTCCGCCACTGGCGCAAGGTCGCTCAGGGCGCATGCGAACAATGCGGACGCAACCGAATTCCTGAAATAGCCGAGCCTTTTGCCTTGGAAGAGTGGGCGGCACAACAAACCGGGTTAAGACTGTTCCTAGACCCCAACGGAGTGAAAACCTTACGCGAACTGCCGCAGCCGCAAAGCCCAATCAGCCTTATGATTGGGCCCGAGGGAGGCTTTGCAGAACATGAGCGGGATTTGGCTGTTAAAGCCGGGTTCACCGCCTTGAAACTAGGTCCGAGGATATTACGCACCGAAACCGCAGCCTTGGCGGCCTTGGGGGCTATCCAAACGCTTTGGGGGGATTTGGGGTGAGGAAGAGGGCATCACTCTCTCCCCTACTCAAAATCAGAGCATAAATAATCAATTCTAGGAAAACTCATGCAAACCATAGAAACACTTGCCAATGGTCAAATCGTCATCCCTGCGAATTTGCGCCAACGCTTTGGAATCAAGCAGGGTTCACGTTTGGAAATTCGTCAGGCCAACGATCATCTGGAACTCTATGTTCTCCCTGATGACCCTATCAGCCTTTTTCGTGGTTCGCTCAAAGCAGAAGACTCAATGGCGGCAGAATTGATAGAAGAGCATCGTCAAGAAGTAGAGTTTGAGGTTTTAGGTGATGACTTGAGAAGGGAAAGCGTTTGAGTATTGGGCTGCTACCCTTTTCTGACTACAAACGTTAGGTTTTTCGCTAGCCAGTAATGGGTGGCGAGATAAATAAGATCTGCTGAAACGAGAGTGGTGACGGGATTGAAAATCCCGCCACGCTTCGGAATAAGTGATGAGGTCTTTAAACTTCCACTCCCAAAGCGCATAATTGGAAAAATTAAAGGCCCACAAGGAATCATACAACCATGGCCACCACAGACTCACAGCCGAAACGAGTTTTCATAAGCTATAGCCACAAAGACGAAGACTGGAAAGAACGTCTGCATACCCAGCTTAAAGTGCTGGAACTGGAAAACCAGTTGACCGTATGGGAAGACCGCCAAATTGCCGCCGGAGACAACTGGAATCCGGCCATTGAACAAGCCATCAACTCGGCACAAGTCGCCATTTTGTTGATTAGTGCTGACTTCTTGGCTTCAAGCTTCATCCGTGGCGAAGAAGTACCGCGCTTGTTGGAACGTCGGACGAAGGACGGCTTACGGGTCATTCCGTTGATTCTCAAGCCCTGCCCTTGGCAAGCGGTCCCTTGGCTGAAAGCCATCCAAGGCAGGCCCAAAGACAACAAGCCGCTTTCGGGCTTCAATGCGCATGAACAAGACCAATGCCTAAGCGATTTGGCAATGGAAATTCTAGAATTGACGCGAAAGCCAGCGCAAGCTTGCCATCATGTACAAAATGCTAGTAACGGGGTTGCAAACCCCGTCACGCCTTCACACCCCGCAACGCCCATTCCGCCCAACAACCTCCCCTATCACAGCCTTGGCAGCTTGTTCAAAGGCCGCGACGGGTTTCTTGATGCTTTGCACCGTCAATTCCAGCGCGAACCCAAGCGCAAGCAAGCCATCGTGCCATGGCAAGCGATACACGGGCTGGGCGGCATCGGCAAATCCCGCGCCGCCGTAGAATATGCCTGGCGCTACGCCGACGAATACCAAGCCCTATTGTTCTTGAAGGCAGACAACCCGACTATGCTGGTTGGCTCGCTGGCCGGCCTGTGTCCGTATTTGGGCATAGACTTGGACACCACCGACGAAACCTTGCGCGCCCAGACAGTAAAGCAATGGTTGCAGCGTCACCCTGGCTGGCTGTTGTTGGTGGACAATGTGGACGACGAAGTGGCGGCGGCGGCGGTGGACGGCTGGCTGCAAGCCTTGGACGGAGGCCATGTGCTGATTACCAGCCGCATCAAGGCATGGCGGCCCGAGGTGAAAGCCCATCGTCTGGATGTGCTGGATGTGGCATCCGCCGCCGACTTCCTGTTGGAGCGCACCGAAGACGGGCGGATCGCCAAGTCCGACGATGACAGTCTGGCGAAGGAATTGGCTAAGGAATTGGATGGCCTGGCCCTGGCCTTGGAGCAAGCGGGGGCATTCATCAACCGGCATAATCTAAGCTTTGCCGATTATCTCAGCCGTTGGCGTAAGGCCGACCAGAAAACCCGCGCATGGCATGACCCACGGGTGATGCAATACCCTAGGCCGTTGGCGACGACCTGGCAGACCAGTGTCGAAACCCTGAACCCACAAGCCCGCACCTTGCTGGATGTGCTGGCTTGGCTGGCCCCGGAACCGATACCGCGCTTCCTGTTTGATTATGCTTATGCCCCAGAGGGATTGCCCAAAGCCTTCTACGAAGACAGTGGGTTCCCGGCGCGGGTGTTGGCAAACATCATCCAAAGTAGGGCGGCAACCCCTTGCCGCCAAACGGATGGGCAGGACCCTAGTCGGCATGGGGATGCCGACCTACTGGAAGCTGATTGTCGGCATGGGGATGCCGACCTACCCCTTAATCAAAGCGGGGAGGAAGAGGCATTCGACTGTGAAGCCGCCTTGGCCGACTTGCGCGGCGTGTCATTATTATTGACCGCCAAGGAAGCCGATTACCCGAATGAAGGCAAACTGCACCGGGTATTGGCCTTGATTACCCGTGAACGGCAGGATGAGGCGGCAAGCCAGCAGAATCTGCAAGCGGCCTTGACCTTGGTGAATGCGGTGGCACCTTTGGATTCTGTTGATGTACGGTCTTGGCCGGTTTTGGAAGCCATCCAAGAACATGTAAACGCCGTGACCAATTTCGCCGAAGAACTAGGCATAGCCGAACCGACAGCAAGGCTGTTGAACCAATTAGCCATATTCTTCAAGACCAAAGCCCAATATCAACAAGCCGAGCCGCTGTATCGACGCAGCTTGAAATTGAATGAATCCAGTGAGCGGCCGGATCAAGGCATCATTGCCACCTGCATCAACAATCTCGCCACTTTGTTGCAGGCCACTAACCGTTTGGAAGAAGCCGAGCCTTTGATGCGTAGGGCGTTGGATATCGACGAAGCCAGTTTCGGCAAGACGCATCCGAATGTCGCCCTCCGACTCAACAACCTCGCACTATTATTGCAGGACACTAACCGCTTGGACGAAGCCGAGCCTTTGATGCGTAGGGCCTTTGCTATCGACGAAGCCAGTTTCGGCAAGACGCATCCAAATGTCGCCCGTGACCTCAACAACCTCGCCGGTTTGTTACAGACCACTAACCGCTTGGACGAAGCCGAGCCTTTGATGCGCAGGGGGGTGGAAATTTTTGAACAAAGTTATGGCAAAACTCATCCCAATGTTGCCACCGCACTCAACAACCTCGCTCAATTGTTACAGGCCACTAACCGTTTGGTTGAAGCCGAGCCTTTGATGCGCAGGGCTTTGGAAATCGACGAGGCCAGTTTCGGCAATAATCATCCCAAAATTGCCACCGATCTCAACAACCTCGCCCAGTTGTTAAAGGACACTATCCGCTTGGATGAGGCCGAGCCTTTGATGCGCAGGGCCTTGGACATCGACGAAGCCAGTTTTGGTAAAGATCATCCAGAAGTTGCCACCGATCTCAGCAACCTCGCACTATTGTTAATGGCCACTAACCGTTTGGATGAAGCCGATCCCTTGATGCGCAGGGCTTTATTAATTTTCTTAAACTTCACCCGCAACACCGACCATCAACACCCGCATCTACAAATCGCATTCGGCAATTATTATGAATTATTGCAAGCAATGGGCAAGACCGAAGCCGAGATACTAGAATGCCTATTGTCCCTAGGCCCGGAGGCGGGGTTCACGCCCGAGGCATTTGCGCAATTGTTGATGAGTAGCAACACCCTCTAACAAGCTTATGAGAGGTCCCCTACGGGTCAAGGAAAGGCTTCATAAGGCTGATGAACGGTCTTCTATGGGTCTAGGAAAGGCTTCCATAAGGCATAGGAACGGTTTCATACTGGTTTAGGAATGGCTTCATAAGGTATATGAACGGTCTCCTACGGGTCTAGGAAAGGCTTCATAAGGCATAGGAACGGTCTCCTATGGGTCTAGGAAAGGCTTCCATAAGGCATCGAACGGTTTCCTACAGGTCTAGGAAAGGCTTCCATAAGGCACAAAACGGTCTCCTACGGGTCTAGGAAAGGCTTCATAATGACGGATTTCCAGCTATCGAATCAAAATAACCATCAGAGGCATCCATGTCTATCCAAACCAGTTATTCCCAAGCCAGTGCGCGGCTGGCTGATTTCCTCGACGAGGCCACGCATAACCGCGAAATTGTCATCATCCAACGCCAAGGTGAGGAGGATGTCGCGCTGATAGCCGCCGATGAATTGGCGGGCTTGCTGGAAACGGCTCATCTGCTGCGTTCCCCCGCCAATGCCGAACGGCTGTTGACGACTTTGGCTCGTGTACGCCAAAACCAAGGCACACCGCAATCCATAGTGGAATTGCGGCGGGAAGTTGGGCTTGACCCTGCTTAAAGGTGCGGCGAATGGCAAACAAACAACGAGATGCGGTTTTTCAACCTGAGTTTAGGGATGATCTGCGATACTGGGTTGAAACTGACAAGCGCACAGCTTTGCGTATTTTGAACTTGGTGGAAGCTATCATGCGTGACCCTTTTGAAGGTGTTGGCAAGCCAGAGCCGCTGAAATATTTGGGGGCTGGCACATGGTCACGGCGAATCACCCAAGAACATCGTTTGGTCTATGTGGTCAGCGATGCCCGTATCGATTTTGTACAGGCCCGTTACCATTACTGACATGCCCGACCGCCCCAACCCTGACCTATTACTTGCCAAAATCGAGCAGGAACAAGCCAAGGCCCGACGCGGCAAGCTGAAGATCTTCTTCGGTTCCGCCGCCGGGGTGGGCAAAACTTACGCCATGCTATTGGCGGCGAAGGAGCGGCGGGCCGAAAATATGGATGTTGTGGTCGGGCTGATTGAAACCCACAACCGCAAGGAAACGGCAGATTTGTTGGAAGGCTTGGAGGTCTTGCCCCGCAAATCCATTGAATATCGTGGCACGACATTGGGCGAGTTCGACTTGGACGCTGCCTTGAAGCGCAAACCCTCAATCATTCTCGTCGATGAAATGGCTCACACTAATGCGCCGGGCTCGCGCCATCCAAAACGCTGGCAGGATATAGACGAACTGCTGGAAGCCGGCATAGATGTTTACACCACGCTGAATGTCCAGCATTTGGAAAGCCTGAACGATGACATCGGCCAAATTGCCGGTATTCGCGTCTGGGAAACCGTGCCTGATACCGTGTTCGAGGCAGCAGACGAGGTCGAACTGGTGGATTTGCCGCCCGACGAATTACTGGTCAGGCTCAAGGAAGGCAAGGTCTATCTGCCGCAACAAGCCGAGGAAGCCATACGCCATTTCTTCCGCAAGGGCAACTTGATCGCCTTGCGCGAATTGGCTTTGCGGCAAACCGCCAGCCAAGTCGATTCGCAAATGCTGGATTACCGGGAAGGTCATGCCATCCGGGAAATTTGGCCGGTCGCCGAGCGCATCTTGGTCTGTGTCGGACCCAATGAGTTGGGCGAGCGTTTGGTGCGGGCAGGCAAGCGTTTTGCGGTCGGTTTGCGCGGCGAATGGATCGTGGCCTATATTGAAACGCCTGAGTTGCAACGGCTGCCAGCGGAAAAGCGCGATGGCATACTGCGTGTCCTGCGTCTTGCTGAGCAGTTGGGAGCTGAAACGGTGACCTTAAGTGCAAATGAGATGAGCGAGGCCATCATTAATTTTTGCAATGATCGAAACATCACCAAAATCGTCATGGGTAAGCCTAGCCGCCGAGGCTGGAAACGCTGGCTATTGGGTTCGGTGGTCGATACCCTCATCAGCGAAGCACACAATATCAATCTGTATTTATTAGGCAGCCCCCAACCGGGGACGAGTCGTTACGAAGCGGAGTTAACTCGCTACCGCAGAGATTCTCAACCCGCATTGAAGGAAATCTTGCGCAAACGGAAGAAAGGGTATTTCTGGGGGTATTTCTGGGCTATTGCCGTGACGGTTGCCAGCTCGCTATTGTCTGGCCTGATGGTAGGGCATTTTGAACTAGCCAACCTAGTGATGGTTTTTCTATTGGGCGTGGTATTCACCGCCACACGCTACGGACGCGGCCCGTCAATAGTGGCTTCCCTGCTAGGCGTGGCGACGCTGGATTATTTCTTCGTAGACCCGTATTACAGTTTTTCAGTGACGGATACTCAATATTTCGTTACGCTAGCCGCCATGTTGACGGTTGCCATGTTGATTAGTAATTTGATGGCGAATGTCAAATCCCAAGCCAAGATTGCCTCCCATCGGGAAAGGCGGGCCACGGTGCTCTATGCAATGAGCAAAGAACTTGCCATGAGCCAAAGCGAAGAGGAAATCGTGAGTGCCGCTGTGCGCCATATTCATGCTGAATTTGGCAGCTTGAATGTGATTTTATTGCCAGACCCTCATGGCAGCGTATCCTACCCTAAGGACAAAGCATTGGCAGAATCCTTACATGGCAGTGATTTGAGCGTCGCGCAATGGGTTCTGGATCATAACGAAATGGCCGGCCAAGGCACGAATACCCTGCCGGGTGCCCAGGCCGTTTATTTTCCGCTAAGCTTCCACGACAAAGTATTAGGCGTATTGGCTTTATTACCAGTCAATTTACGGAGGGTTTTTCTGCCCGAGCAACAAAAACTTTTGGATACATTCATCCGTCAAATAGCCCAAGCCATTACCCGTATCAGATTGGCCGAACAGGCGAGAAATACCCAACTTCAAATGGAGGCCGAGCAATTAAGAAACTCGCTACTCAGTTCCATCTCCCATGATTTGCGCACACCCTTGGCAACCATTGTCGGCTCCGCCAGTGCATTGGCGGAAAATGACGGTTCGCTGACCACAGCGGATCAAGTCGAGTTGAGCGCTGGCATTTATGAAGAAGCCCAAAGAATGTCGAACTTGGTCAATAATATTCTCGACATGGCAAAACTTGACGCCGGGGTCATACAACTGAACAAACAATGGCATCCCGTGGAGGAAGTCATTGGAACGGTATTGACGAGGCTGCAAAAGCATTTGCAAGGGCGTAAAGTCAATGTGAAAATCCCCTCTGGCATTCCAATGATCTATGCTGATTCGGTGCTGATCGAACAACTATTAATCAATTTGTTGGAAAATGCACTGCGCTACACACCTGCTGGCAGCCCCTTGGAAATAGCCGTGGATGTTTCCCCGTCTGCGGTTGAGGTGCATGTTTCTGACCATGGGCAAGGCATTCCCAAAGGCATGGAAAACAAACTATTTGAAAAATTCTACAGGGTACATCAGGAGTCGGCACAAAGTGGCGTGGGGCTCGGGCTTGCCATCTGCCGGGCCATTATCGAAGCTCATGGCGGCACGATCAAAGCCCAGAACCGCCCGGAAGGCGGGGCGAGATTTTCATTCGTCATACCACTTGACCGGGAACCTCCCGTGATGGAACAGGAAAATCTCTAGTGTAGACTCAGTTGGAAAAATAGGGGGTTGATCCTAATATAAACCATTTGCTGTTACGCGAGGACGCGAAAGCTGCTTATTTTCTAACATGACGGGAGCATCAAAGCTTGCTTTGATAGGAACATTGGAAATGCGAAGCTTGCTTCGCCTGTCAAAGCAAGCTTTGACGCTCCAATCCCAAACCGCAGGGTACATCAGTTAACTATTAAGACGCATAGACAAACATGGCAAATTTAAAACCAACTGTGGTCGTTATCGAAGATGACCCTCCCATACGCCGATTTTTACGAACCGGTCTATCCACCCATGGGTTTACTGTGTATGAGGCTGATAGCGGTAAACAAGGCATTATCGAGGCAGGAATACGCAAGCCCGATCTTATCATTCTTGATTTGGGCTTGCCCGATGTGGACGGGGTTGAGGTGATTAAAACCGTGCGTGAATGGTCGGCGATGCCCATCATCATCTTGTCAGCCCGCAGTGCGGAGCAGAGCAAAATCGAGGCTTTGGATGCAGGGGCTGACGATTATTTGACCAAACCCTTTGGTTTAGGGGAATTGCTTGCCCGGACACGGGTTGCGCTTCGTCATTGGCTCAGGACACCAGAGCAAAACCCAACCGGGGAATTCACCACTGGCAATTTAAGGGTGGACTTGATTAATCGCTGGGTGCATGTTGGCGATCAAGAGGTTCATCTCACTCCAATTCAATTTCGCCTACTTTCCATGTTGGTGCAAAATGCTGGTAAAGTATTGACCCATCATCAAATACTCAAAGATGTCTGGGGTCCGTCGCATACCGAAAGCTCCCATTACCTGAGAATTTACATGAGTCAACTCCGGCAAAAACTGGAGGAAGACCCCACTCAGCCAAAATACTTGCTAACTGAATCCGGTGTGGGTTATCGGCTAAAGGTATGAAATGAAAGGGCCGGAGCGTCAAAGCCTGTCCTGAGCGAAGCCGAAGGGCCTGCTTTGACTGACCCAGACAATTCACCATTCATCAACATTAAAACCGCTAGAAATCAACTGTTTCGAGTGAGTCCAAGGGCATTGGGTGTTAAGATTAAGCAACTTAATCGAAAAACCTCCTGACTCACAAAACAACGCCATGTCCACGGCCCCGCAATCAAGCACGACCAACCCTAGCCTAGCCCGCCTACGCGAGATTCCCTATAACTATACCTCCTTTTCCGACCGCGAGATTGTCATCCGTCTGCTCGGCGAGGACATGTGGGGCATTTTGGATGCCCTGCGCACCGAGCGTGTCACGGGCCGATCTGCCCGAATGCTTTACGAAGTGTTAGGCGACATTTGGGTGGTTCAGCGCAATCCTTATCTCGAAGACGATTTGCTCGATAATCGAGGTCGCAGACAGGCTTTGTTGGATGCCTTGCGCCATCGCTTGCGCCAAATGGAAGCCCGACGGCTCGAAACCGAAGACGGGCACTCGGATCGATCCGCAAAAGTGGCTCTGCTGATCCAAGCCGCCCATCAAGCCGTGGATGCCTTCGAGGCGCATTTTGAGCGTACCCGCGAATTGCGCCGTCGGGCAATGAACTTGTTGTCGCGCCACACCCGCAAGGACAATATTAGTTTCGACGGATTTGCCCGTGCGGCCCATGTCACCGATGCCACCGACTGGCGTGTGGAATATCCTTTCGTAGTGCTTTACCCCAACACCGAGGAAGAGGTGGGGCATTTGGTTCGCGATTGCATTGAACTAGGATTGACCATCATCCCAAGGGGGGGCGGCACGGGTTACACCGGCGGTGCGGTTCCGCTATCGCCATTGTCCGCCGTCATCAACACCGAAAAGTTGCTGGAAACCGGCAAGATAGAAACCCAAACCCTGCTGCCCGGATTGATTCATCCTTGTGCCACGATATTTACTGGCGCGGGTGTCGTCACCCGTCGCGTCATGGAAGCGGCTGAGTCGGCTGGATTAGTGTTTGCCTGCGACCCGACTTCGGCGGATGCTTCCTGCATAGGCGGCAATGTTGCGATGAACGCCGGCGGCAAGAAAGCCGTGTTATGGGGTACGGCATTGGATAATCTAGCCTCTTGGCGCATGGTCACGCCGGACGGCAACTGGCTGGAAGTCGAACGGATCAATCACAACCTTGGCAAAATTCACGATCAGGCGGATGTGTCTTTCCGACTGATGCGATTTGGCACGGATGGCAAGAAGCTGCTAGGTGAGGAAATCTTGAACCTACCCGGCGAGATGTTTCGGAAAACCGGCTTAGGCAAGGACGTGACCAACAAATTCCTAGGGGGATTACCCGGCATTCAAAAGGAAGGCTGCGACGGCATCATCACCTCGGCCCGCTGGATTTTGCATCAAATGCCCCCGCACACGCGGACTTTTTGCCTGGAGTTTTTTGGACAGGTGCGCGAGGCCGTGCCAGCGATTGTCGAAGTGCGTGATTTTCTGGAAAGCTTGCCGAAAACAGGCGAGAAGCGAGTCATGCTGGCTGGATTGGAGCATTTGGACGAACGCTACGTCAAGGCCGTTGGTTATGCCACCAAGGCCAAGCGGCATGGCAGACCGAAAATGGTGCTGATCGGCGATGTGGTCGGCGATGATGACAACGCCGTTGCACTCGCTGTCGCTGAAGTGGTGCGCTTGTGCAATGCGAGGGGAGCGGAGGGATTCATCGCGGTTAGCGCTGAGTCACGCAAGCGCTTTTGGCTGGATCGCGCCCGCACGGCGGCGATTGCCAAGCATACCAATGCTTTCAAGATCAACGAAGACGTGGTCATTCCACTGCCAAGAATGGGTGATTATTGCGATGGCATCGAGCGCATCAACATCGAATTATCCTTGCGCAACAAGTTGCGCCTTTGTGATGCGCTGGAAGCGTTCATCGCCGGTGACTTGCCGACTAGGGATTACGAAGAGAGTGTGGATAAGGCCGAATTGATTGACGACCGCCGTACTCGCGCCGTAGATACCGTTAACCAAGTCCGCACTCGCTGGCAATGGCTGCTGGATCATTTGGATTTACCCTTGACCCAAGCCGAAAGTTCGTTTGTCGAACTGGGCATCATGGCAAGCGAATTCGTCAACCGTGCCGACAACCCCACGCTATTCCATCGCTTGCAAGACCACTCGGTACGGGTGTCTTGGAAACAGGAATTGCAAGCGCCACTTCAGGAAATTTTCGAGGGCGACAATTTCCGCCCGGTTACGGAACGCATCAAAGCCATACACAAGGAAATTTTGCGCGGGCGGGTGTTCGTGGCCTTGCACATGCATGCGGGCGACGGCAATGTTCACACCAACTTGCCGGTCAATTCCGATCATTACGAGATGCTGCAAGAAGCCAATGCCGCCGTGGCTCGCATCATGGCCTTGGCCCGTTCTTTGGGCGGGGTCATTTCCGGTGAACATGGTATAGGCATCACCAAATACGAATTCCTAAGCCCGGATGAAGTCGCGCCTTTTCATGCTTACAAGCGGCAAATCGATCCCGAAGGCCGCTTCAACCAAGGCAAATTGATGCCGGGTTCAGACCTGACGGGTGCTTATACGCCGTCGTTCAGCCTGATGGGTTTCGAGTCACTCATCATGCAGCAAAGCGACATCGGCGCGATTGCCGATTCGGTCAAGGACTGTCTGCGTTGCGGCAAATGCAAGCCAGTCTGCTCCACCCATGTGCCTAGGGCCAACCTACCCTACTCCCCACGCAACAAGATACTCGCCACATCGCTGCTGGTTGAGGCGTTTTTATACGAGGAGCAAACTCGACGGGGTGTCTCAATCACCCATTGGAAAGAGTTCGAGGATGTGGCCGAGCATTGTACGGTTTGCCACCGTTGCTACAACCCTTGTCCGGTGGACATCGACTTCGGCATGGTGTCGATGAACATGCGCAACTTGCTACGCAAGATGGGTAAGCAGAGCTTCAATCCGGCGAAAGCTGCCGCGATGGCTTTCCTAAACTTCAGCGACCCGCGCTCGGTCAAGGCCATGCGCAAGGTGATGATCGATTGGGGTTACAAAGGCCAACGCTTGGGTGTCAGCCTGTTGCAACACTGGGGCAAGAAACAAACCGCACAACCCCCGGCTTCTCTGGGCAAACCGCCCATGCGCGAACAAGTCATTCATTTCGTCAACAAGAAAATGCCCGGCAAGCTACCGAGCAAGACGGCCCGAGCCTTGCTCGACATTGAAGACAACCAAATCGTGCCGATCATCCGCGATTCCAAGAAAACCCAAGTGGATTCCGAAGCGGTGTTTTATTTCCCCGGCTGCGGTTCCGAGCGATTGTTCTCGCAAGTTGGCCTCGCCACTCAAGCCATGCTCTATGAAATTGGCGTGCAGACGGTGTTGCCGCCGGGTTATTTGTGCTGCGGTTTCCCGCAACGCGCATCCGGTCAGTTCGACAAGGCAGATAAAATCACCACCGACAACCGGGTATTGTTCCACCGGGTCGCCAACACTCTGAACTATCTCGATATTAAAACCGTCGTGGTCAGTTGCGGCACTTGCTTGGATCAACTGGAAGATTACGAGTTTGGCAAGATATTCCCCGGATGCCGATTGGTGGACATACACGAGTATCTGTTGGAAAAGGGCGTGAAACTGGAAGGAGTCACCGGCACACGCTACCTCTACCATGACCCCTGCCATACCCCGATGAAGCAGCAAGACCCGATGAAAACGGTCAACGCACTGATTGCCACGGCTGACGGAAGCCTAGTGGACAAGACCGAGCGCTGCTGCGGCGAGTCCGGCACCTTGGCAATCGCCCGACCCGACATTTCCACCCAAGTTCGCTTCCGCAAAGAAGAGGAATTAAAGCTAGGCGCGAACAAGCAACGCGGTGACGGTTACACGGGTCCCATCAAAGTGCTGACTTCCTGCCCGTCTTGTTTGCAAGGTTTGCAACGTTATCAAGACGATGTGGACCAACTCGACGCGGACTACATCGTCGTCGAAATTGCCAAGCATGTCTTAGGGGAAAACTGGCTTCCAGAATTCGTGACCAAGGCGAATCAAGGCGGAATTGAGCGGGTGTTGGTGTAATCAGATGTAAGACGCGGGAAGGGTGAAGACATGGGTATTATTATGCCTAACGCCGAGGCTCACCCGCCCGCGCCCACCAAAAATCTTGAAAACAACAGTATCAACATCAAACATCAGCAACTGGTCTGTCAATTATTAAATGCTGACATGATGACTTCGTAATACTGGCTCAAGTCGATGCCGTAATCCCCGGGGCGGCGAACCGTGACGATACGGTAAGGACGGCCCTTGTCATCTTCCGTCTTCTCGCTCATATCGATAAATTTTTGTGTGGGCTGCTTATTGGCATCACGCACGACGAGAATTTGCGGTCGTAGTTTTTGCCTAGGATTGGATTCAAGCACGATGGAAACTTCCCCGGAACTTAATTCGACGATGCTTCCGGGCGGGTAAATCCCCAAATAGGATACGAAAGCCAAAGTCAAACTGCTGTCGATCTTGTTGTCCCTTGCCAATTGATTCAGGATGGCCACTGCACTGAGATGATCGCCGGCTGGACGGTAAGGTTTGGGGCTGGTGATGGCATCATATTTGTCAACCACCGATACAATTTTGCAATTCAGGTTCAATTGATGCCCCTGAAGGCCGCGAGGATAGCCCGTCCCGTCAATATTTTCATGATGCCCATAAGCAACGTCCACGGTCCCACTGAATATATTGCGTCCTCCCATTAAAATATCCCGCCCCGCCTTGGCGTGACTTTGGATAATGGCTGTCTCCTCTTCATTGAGTGGGCCGGGTTTGTTGAGGATGCTTTCTGGTATTGTCACCTTGCCCATGTCGTGCAGGAGACCGCAGGTGCCTAGTTGTTCCAACTGGGTCGCATCGTAGCCGAGCAAACGGCCTAAGACGATGGAGTACACGCACACGTTGAAGGCATGTTGGTTGAGTTGCTCGTCCTTGTTGCGCATTCGGGTCAGGAACATCATGGCTTCGGGATTGTTGGTCAGGTTGACAACACAATCCGAAACTGCATTTTTTGCCAATTGAATATCCAAGCTTTGACCAAAACGGATTTCATCAATAAACGTTTTGATCAGTTTGGATGTTTGTTTCCGCGTTATATCGGCGGCCTCCATGTCCTTTTCGGCAAAGGCTTTCTTCTTTTCATTGGTGAAGGAACCTGGCAATTCATCAATGGTGACGCGAACCACTTTAGTGCGCATCAGGTCGATATAGACATATTCGCAATGCTGCATGACGGCTTCGATGTCGGCATCATTTTCCACCTCGAAGCCTTGAAGCATAAATGGCGTCTCCAACCAAGGCCGGTCCAATTCACAGACATACATACCCGGCCTGAGATCGCAAGCACGCAATCTGACCTTTTCCACATAGTCAACTATTCGTGGTTTTTCTGGCAACATGATTCACTCAAACCTTTTGAAAAAATGGCTATCGGGCAAGGTGGTTTTCTTGCCTCGCTTTCCATAAAACCAGCTCTGCACTCATCACCGATCATAATAACAGCGCTTTTTAAAGATTGTGTTGTTCACGTAAGTTTTATCCAATCACGATCTTCAAAAGATATCCGCGCTGGCCTCTTAAAATTTAAACTGGATTGCCAAGCTTGGCATCCTCTTTTCGCCTAGAATCTATTCGTATCATCGAACCAATTGCCGGACATAGGCTATGGAGTTCTTCAATATCAATGTCAGGGCGGTTGGATGTCCATGTGTCCAACAGTTCCTGCAACGTACCCCTAAACTGCAAGGGGTTTAATTTGCGCAACCATGTCACGCAAATTTCCGTTGTCCCGCAGATTGGCGTTTTCTTGCCGCATTCACAGATCTGAATGATGGATTCGGCCTCGGTGCGGTCAGTGATGTTGGGTGTCATGAGTCATGCTCCTAAATTTAGCCAATGAACTGGCATAGTGATTAGTTTAATCTACAAATGCCTTAGCTTGAATTAACTTTATCTCATCCCTGATCTTGGCTGCTTCCTCAAATTGTAACTCACGGGCCAAAGAATACATTTTTTCTTCCAATTGTTTGATTTTTTTTGCCGCTTCATCAGGTTTAAGCACTTGATAATCGGCTGATTTCTCCGCCGCCTTCAATTTTGGCTTATAGGCGTAATGGCCTCCGCTGCCGGGGATGGGCAGTTCCAAAATGTCAGTGACATTTCGGGTTGCGCTTGCCGGTATGATGCCCATTTTTAAGTTATGGGCAATTTGCTTGGTGCGTCTACGATCAGTTTCTTCTAGGGCTCTTTCAATGGAGCGAGTGATTTTGTCAGCGTAAAGAATCGCCTTGCCATGAATATTCCTGGCAGCCCGGCCTATGGTTTGAATCAAAGAAACGACCGAGCGCAAGAAGCCTTCCTTGTCCGCGTCAAGTATTGCCACCAAGGAAACCTCGGGGATATCCAAACCTTCCCGCAACAAATTAATGCCCACTAGCACATCAAATTTACCTAGGCGCAAATCGCGGATGATTTCCACCCGCTCGACGGTGTCCACGTCGGAATGAAGATAACGCACGGCGATGTCATGGTCCATCAGATATTCGGTCAAATCCTCCGCCATACGCTTAGTCAAGGTTGTCACTAGCACCCGTTCCTGTTTTTCCGTGCGCAGCCGGATTTCAGACAGCAAATCATCCACTTGAGTGGCGGCAGGACGGATTTCCACTTCCGGGTCCACCAATCCGGTGGGACGCACCACTTGCTCAACCACAGCACCGGAATGCTCCAATTCGTAAGGACCGGGCGTGGCCGAGATATAAATTCGCTGCGGGGCACGTTGTTCGAACTCTTCAAAGCGAAGCGGCCGATTGTCTAAGGCCGACGGCAAACGAAAGCCATATTCCACCAAAGTTTCTTTGCGTGAGCGGTCTCCACGGTACATCCCGCCAATTTGGGGGATGGTTTGATGGCTTTCATCAATCACAATCAAAGAATCGGGCGGCAAATAGTCAAACAAAGTGGGAGGCGGTTCCCCCGGTTTTTGCCCGGATAGGTGGCGTGAATAATTTTCGATGCCGGAGCAATAGCCGACCTCCAGAATAATTTCCAAATCAAATAACGTGCGCTGTTCCAAGCGTTGGGCTTCCACCAGCTTATTGGCCTGACGCAAATTGTCCAGCCGTTGCTTCAATTCCACTTTGATTTCTTCCACCGCCGCCAAGATTTTTTCCCTGGGGGTGACGTAATGGCTTTTTGGGTAAACTGTGAAGCGGGCGATGCGGGCTAGGATTTCACCCGTCAGCGGGTCAAACAGCGAAAGCCGCTCGATTTCATCATCAAATAATTCCACCCGCAAGGCTTCACTTTCCGACTCAGCCGGAAAGATGTCTATCACCTCGCCCCGCACCCGGTAGGTGGCCCTGCGAAGTTCGGTGTCATTGCGAGTGTATTGCAATTCCGTCAAACGCCGCAACAATTTGCGCTGATCCATCAAGTCGCCGCGCACCAGATGTAGCACCATCTCGAAATAGGAAGCGGGCTCCCCCAAGCCATAGATGGCGGAAACAGTCGCCACAATCACCACATCACGCCGCTCGATCAAGGCTTTAGTGGCGGAAAGGCGCATTTGCTCAATGTGTTCGTTGAGGCTGGCATCCTTTTGAATATAGGTGTCGGACGAAGGTACGTAAGCTTCCGGCTGATAATAGTCGTAATAACTGACGAAATATTCCACTGCATTTTCCGGGAAGAAGTCCTTCATCTCCCCATACAATTGCGCAGCCAAGGTTTTATTGTGGGCCATGATGAGCGTAGGCCGCTGAATTTGGCTGATGACATTGGCAATGGTAAACGTTTTGCCGGAACCGGTGACACCCAAGAGAGTCTGGTGCAATTCGCCATCCCGCAAACCTTCCACTAGCTTTGCAATAGCCTCCGGTTGGTCCCCGGCCGGCTGATAGCGGCTTTGCAATTTGAATGCCTTTTGCTTGACAATGTCTTCCACCTCGGGCTTCGCAAGCTCGTGCAAGTGGGACTGTTGCCATTTTTGGGCTAGTTCTTTCATATTTTTATTTTCTTTAGCTGGATTGCCCAAGGATGAACCAATCCCAGCCAAGTTCGGTCAACTTTCCAAATCATCTGCGCAAGTATAAACCTAGTAGTACATGAGTTGTCAGGAAAATGCACAATAAAAACACAGCAAGATGTGCCGCAAGTTCAATTCGTTAGAGTGATTAATGAGACGGAAAAACACTATTACGCCTTAGTGGGATAATCAATTTCGTTGTTATCGATATAAACGATCGATTCAATAATATGGTCTCATGAGCTTTACTGCTTGTATATCGGAAAAAATCTGATTTTTATCGATTGCCACTAAATTTTTTCAGATTGTCATGAATTTCTGTAAGTGAATGAAATTAAGAAGGTTATTATGGCTAATCCAGATCATTCCCGTAGCAATCCAAACCCTCTGAGCGATCAATCCGTCATGTTTCAACCATTGCGAACCGTAAGGACGATTTGATTTCGGAAGAACCCAATGACGTTAGACAAGGATACAGAAAAGATGTCCCTTAGGTTATCATAATCAACTTGTAAGAATCGAAAGCCATATTGGTTCCATGATATAAAAAACAACAACTTATCTTAAGAACATGAGCATACAATTATCTCACCGTGTACAGTCGATCAAACCCTCCCCCACTCTAGCCGTCACCGCGCGCGCCAATGCCATGCGGGCCGCTGGCAAAGACATCGTCGGACTCGGTGCCGGCGAGCCAGATTTCGACACCCCGGAGCATATCAAACAAGCGGCCATCAAAGCTTTGAATGACGGTTTCACTAAATATACCGCCGTGGATGGCACACCCGGCTTGAAAAAAGCCATTGTGACCAAATTCAAGCAGGAAAATGGCTTCGATTACACCCCCAAGCAGATTCTCGTTTCCAGTGGCGGCAAACAGAGTTTTTACAATTTGGCCCAAGCACTGATTAATCCGGGGGACGAGGTCATCATTCCGGCCCCGTACTGGGTGTCCTACCCGGATATGGTGTTGTTGGCGGGCGGTGTGCCCGTCATTGTCTCCGCCCCGCAAAGCCAAGGCTTCAAACTCACTCCCCAGCAACTGCAAGCGGCATTGACACCGAGAACCCGTTTGTTCGTCATCAATAGCCCTTCCAACCCGACCGGCGTTGCCTATAGTTTGGGCGAACTCAAGGCGTTGGGCGAAGTGTTGAAATCTTTTCCTAAAGTCGTCATTGCGACCGATGACATGTATGAGCATATTCGCTGGAGCGAGATTCCTTTTGTCAATATTCTCAATGCCTGCCCGGAACTCTATGACCGGATGATGGTGCTGAATGGTGTGTCCAAAGCCTATTCCATGACGGGTTGGCGCATCGGCTATTGTGCCGGACCCGCCCATTTGATCGAGGCCATGACCAACATCCAATCGCAAAGCACCTCGAACCCAACTTCTTTTGCCCAAGTCGGTGCGGAAGCGGCGCTGACTGGCGACCAATCATTCATTAGCATCATGGTCAAAGCCTTCAAAGAACGCCATGACTATGTGCTAGGTGCATTGAACGAACTCCCCGGCGTTTCCTGCTTGGGTGCGGATGGCGCGTTTTATCTGTTCCCCAATGTGCAGGAAGCCATCACTAAAAAAGGCTTGCCTGATGACGTGGCTTTGTCTGAATTATTGATCGAGACAGCCGGTGTGGCCCTCGTTCCCGGCTCGGCCTTCGGTTGCCCCGGCCATGTGCGCTTGTCCATCGCCACCAGCATGGCGAATTTGCAGAAGGCCATGGAGCGCTTGAAGACAGGTTTGGCATAAGCTCGACTCGTCATTCCGGCAGAGCCAGCCCCGGCAGGGAATGCCGGGGGATGCCGGTAAAAAGGAAAAAAGTGCCGTCATTCCGATCAGGGATGTCGGAATCCAGCGTCCAAGGATGGCAAGCTCTCCCAACAGACAAGGGTTTTCTGCATCCCTGCAATCTGGATTCCGGCAATCCATACCGGAATGACGAGGTTTTAGCCTTCATGCGATTGCCCTGACCGTTCTATAGTCAAAGCAAGCTTTGACGCTCCAATTATTTTTTTCCGCACTCAGATTGGTTTTGAAATTTGAAAAACGAAAAAGGCGGGTATAGACCCGCCTTAATATCTGATACGTAAGGAAAATAAAACTATTTTCAGCAAATTCTAACTGCGGATGCTTTTGCGCTTGACCTGATAGGCAACCATGGAAAACCCAAGCAACATCATAGCCCATTCACTAGGTTCAGGGACAGATGCGACGAAGTGAGCAAAATTTGGGTCTGATGAAAATGAATTAGTGAATTTATATGGTATATTATTGTAACTGAATCCAAATGTACCATTCGCTCCACCATACCCATTCACCACAGTTGGGGGTATAAGTTCTTGACCATTGATTTTAAAACTAGAGAACTTCGATCCTTGTACTTCATTTATCCTATGAAAAATTGTCTTAAATACGTCTCCCCATGTGCTCGGCGGTATGTCATAAACATCCACAAAACCATGACCATCGGAATACCCACTGATTTCTATTGTAACTGCATGAACATTGGAAAAAAACAAAAATCCAATAAAGATTACTAATAACCTAAACTTCGACCTCATGACAAAACCTCCAACATTATGGATTCGTAGAAAAAGAGAAATAATTATTTTCAGCCAACTTTCACTGCGGATGCTTTTCGCTTGACCTGATAGGCAACCATGGAAAACCCAAGCAACATCATAGCCCATTCACTCGGTTCGGGGACAGATGCGACGAACTGAGCAAAACTCGGATCCGATGCAAATGATTCAGTAAATTTATATGATGTATTTTTGAAGTCGAATGCAAATGTAGCACCCTGCCCATTAGTCGTCACAGCTAAGACCGAAAGTAATTCTTCAAATGAAAGTGTACCTACGAGTTTAAAACTAAGGTACTGGTAATCTTTTACTTCTGAGGCACTTGCAATATTATTGTATCTATTTGATTTTGTTGAAATTATTAGCTTGAGCATTTGTCTTATAAATCAATAGGTTAGCTTAATTTTGCAAGTACCTCTTCTGTTAACTTCTTAAAAACTGAACCAAATACGTCTTGGAAAGTTTTCGGCGGTAGAGTATATTCTTCCACGAATGCATGACCTGCAGTAGCTCCTTTAAACGTTGCTGTAAGTTCTGCATGAACATTGGAAACAAAGAAAAATCCAAAAAAAATCACTATTAACCTAAACTTCGACCTCATGACAAAACCTCCAAACTCAATGTAAGAAAATGCTGACAAATTCACAAAGTACTTTGCTTGGTTTTAGAGTACGAAAAAAAAAAATGAATTACAACACGAATAACAAGCCCATAAAAAAATTAATTATTTCCTTAAGATAAACAATGCCTTCACCAAGAATCACCCCAAGAGGCAATGTGGTCTATTTGAAGCGAAACAGAATACGGGTTTCCGAGCAAGGCTCTGATGAGGTTGCTGGGTGTTGGCTAAGCAGGAAAATGCCTAGAAACCAGCACGGATGCTGTTTTCTAGGCCATGCTAGTCGTGAGTGAAGGTGACGTTAACAGTGTGTCGAATTTAGCACAACCTTTGGCAATGGAGTACGCCAGAGGTTGCCTTCCCTGGACGATGGATACCGGCATCCATGCCGGTATGACGGCTTAACTTAATGGCAGTTACGCCGGAGCGTGGGAGCGATCAACGCCCTAGGGGTTCAAATCATCACTTATCCCAATTCCACCGGCACAAACAAGCGGCTATTGCCACGCTGAACCAATAACGCGATACGCTTGTCGGCTTTGGTGACATATTCCCGCAATTCATTGGGGTCGGCAACGGCATGACCGTTAACTGCCAGCACCACATCGCCGCGCTGAATGCCAGCCCGCTCTGCCGCGCCCGTGACCCGTTCCACCACTAAACCGCCATCCACGTCGGATTGCCTACCCTCTTGCGGGGATAATGGACGAACCGCCAAGCCTAGCCGACTCTTCGCCAATTCCGGCGGAACCTCATTGGCTTGTGCCACTTCCTCGGCGGCGGTGGTCTTGATGTCGATTTGCTTTTCACTACCCTCGCGCCACAGGGTCAAACTCGCTTCGGTTCCGGGTTTCAAGTCCGACACATAACGGGCCAATTCCGAAGGCTCTTGGATGGTATGCCCGTCGAACTTCAAGATGATGTCACCCGGCTTGATCCCTGCTTTGTCCGCCGGGCCACCCTCCGGCACGGTGTCCACCAATACGCCTTGTGGCTTGTCCAAACCGAAGGATTCGGCCAGCGATTGGTTCAGCGCTTGCACACCAACCCCAATCCGCCCACGGCTGACTTTACCGCTTTGCAGCAACTGGTCGCCAACTTTCAGCGCCACGTCGATGGGAATGGCAAAGGATAGCCCTTGGTAACCCCCGGTGCGGCTGTAGATTTGCGAGTTGATACCAATGACCTCGCCCTTCAAATTAAACAGCGGGCCACCCGAATTCCCCGGATTCACCGCCACGTCGGTCTGAATGAATGGCACATAGCCTTCATCGGGCAGCGAACGCGACTTGGCCGAGACGATGCCAGCAGTGACACTGTTCTCAAAACCAAATGGAGCGCCTATCGCCACCACCCATTCGCCTACGCCGGTCTGGGCCGGGTCGCCTAGCGTCACCGTGGGAAGATTCTTCGCATCAATCTTCAACACGGCGGTATCGGTGGGTTTGTCCACTCCGACCACTTTGGCTTTGAATTCGCGCTTATCCGTCAACTTGACCGTGACTTCCGAAGCGCCATCGACCACATGGGCGTTGGTGATGATGACCCCTTCCGGGCGGATGATGAAACCCGAACCCATGCCGTGGGTGGGTGCCTCACCATTGGGTTGCCCCGGCGCTTGGAAGCGGCGGAAGAATTCATACATCGGGTCGTTGGGGTCGAGTTGCGGCATTTCCGTCATTGCCACCTTGGCGTGACCACTGACGCTGATGTTCACCACGGCAGGCCCATTCTTCGCCACGAGGGCGGAAAAATCGGGCAAGGCCGCCATGACGACAGGCGATGGCGCACCGCTCACGGCATTCACCGGAGTGACCGGCACTGGCTTGGCATTCAGTTCGTCAATGTTCGCATACACCGTACCAGCGACAGCGGCAACAGCCAAGGCGATCATAGTAAGACGGAAGGTTTTTGCTTGCATGGATGTTTCCTCATTCATAAAACCGCGATTAAGTCCGCGTATGGTGAGTACTTTACGGAGAGAGTCTTAAAGCAAACTTAAATCAAAGCGCTCAATCCTGCCAATAATCGGTTCAAGCCCTCCGTTGCCGTTTCCTCATCCAATGCACCATAGGCAATGCGCAAGTAGCAACCCTGCTCCAAGCCGAAGGCGACACCCGGAATGACCGCCACACCATGCTCCCGAATCAAACGTTCGGCCAAAGACAACGAATCAACATCGGTTTGAACTTTTAATAGAATATAAAACGCCCCATCGGCTGGCGGGATATGGCAAAACTGACTAACGGAATTAAGCCCCTCCATCATCATTTGTCGAACCTTTGCCGTGGTTTTTAGCTTTTCCCGACAATAGCCCGAACCCGCCTCTAACGCACCCATCGCCGCATGTTGCGACACCAACGCAGGGCAAATCAAATTCGTGTCTTGCGCTTTTAGCACGGCTGGGTACATGGCCTCAGGGATGACCATGTAACCAATCCGCCAACTGGCAAATCCGTAGGCTTTGGACAGCGAATACAAGGAAACCGTGTGCTGTGAAGAATCGGCAATCGAACTAGGGGAAAAATGGCGGGCATCGCCATAGATAAAATTCTCATAAGCCTCGTCGCTGATGTGGTAGATGCCGGCTTCCTTGCAGAGTGCGTTGACCTTGCGTAAATCACTTTCAGCATAAACCGCACCCGAGGGATTGTTGGGCGAAATGGTCACCACTGCACGGGTTCTTTCAGTGATGGCTGAACGTATTGCCTCGGGCTGCAACCTGAAGTCCTCATCGGTTGGCACCAGCACTGGTTTGCAGTTCAACATGCGAATAGCCATTTCTTGATTGAAATAATAAGGCACAGGCAGGATGACTTCGTCGCCCGGATCGGTGATCGCAAAAAGGGTATTCAGAAAACCCATGTTAGCACCCGCCGTGACAACCACTTTCCTCCCGGATAGGTGGATGCCATTTTCCGTTGCCAATTTGTGTTCAATCAGTTCCAACAAAGGCGCTATTCCATGCACTGGGCCATATTTATGATGATTCGGCTGGTCAAAAAAATGGGAAATCCTGGTTCGCGCAGACTCCGGTGGGCCATACCAAGATACGCCCTGCCCCAGCGAAACCGTTCCAGGATTTGCGCGTATCAACTCGCCGATGACGGGAATGATGGGGGACTGCACCGCTGACATGCGGAGGCTTAAAGGAATGTGGGCCATGCTTGAGTTCTTTCACGTAAATTGAGTGATTTTAGCCCATTTTTCCGTTCAACACGCCTAGGCAAGCTTGGTCGGTCACAAAAAAACTTCCGTTTTCACCCCAAAAATCAGATTTTTTCCGATATACAAGCCAATTTGCCCATGGGACTATTGTTATTTGCTTCGGTAGGGTCAGTCTAATTCGTTGCATTCTGAGTGCAGCAACTTTTTGACCTAATTCATGCACTCTATATCTTCTCATTTTGGAGCTTAGCCATGTCATATGCGAATGTCATCACTACAGGTAATAAACTCAGTGTAAATGACTCGCTGGTTTCCCCTCAAGGAAAGTATCAATTAACTTATCAGAGCGATGGCAACCTAGTGTTGCATAGCTTGCCCAGTAAAGAACCTATATGGGCATCGAATACCGCAGGGACCACGCCAAAGAGTGCTACCATGCAAGCTGACGGAAATTGGGTGATCAGGAGCACCTCAGGGCAAGTTTGGGCATCCAATACTAGTGAGTACCCAAGTTCCATCCTCGCACTCCAAGATGACGGGAATATTGTCATTTATTATGGCGGGGTGGATGTATGGTCATCGAATACGTGCCATACACCTAGATGTGATATTCTAAATCCTAATCAAGCACTCTTTGTCAACAATGCGCTCACTTCACTCAACGGTAACTATCAATTGATTTTTCATGAAGATGGCCGTTTAGTTCTGTATGAGGTGGCCGGGAACAAACCACTTTGGATATCGAATACCACTGGTCATAATCCGCATCATGCCATCATGCAAACTGATGGTGATTTGGTTGTGCATGACCTCAAAGGGAATATCTTGTGGTCCTCTGGTTCGTCAACCGGGTCAAACACCCATGGCGCATGGCTGATTCTTCAAGATGACGGGAATCTTGTGGTATATTATGACAATGAACCCTTATGGTCATCCAACACTCATCAAGCCCATCATCAGCCACGGACTGCATTGGCCTAGGTCACCTATCGCCGAATCGTGCATGTCTGCATTGTGAGCTTGAGAGAAAGCCAAAATCGCTCCGAAATCACTCACCAAAAAGGGAAAAATGCGTAAAATTTTAGCTTTGTGGGGTGTGATTTGACACTCGCCCACACTCAGTTCACTCAATCGCAGCACTGATTGCAGTCTGCACAACTATGTCATTTTAGAGAATTGCCATGATCAAATTAACGGCCGACCTTAACGCAAATTATCAACGTTTCATCGAAAGCATTTTGGATTCCGGGCAAGTATGGGGGCTGCAATCCGAAGATGGATGGGTGGTTGTGGATTCAACAGAATTTGAGGATTCGGAAGTCATGCCATTTTGGTCCGAAGAAGCCTTTGCCAAAGCGCATTGCGTTGGTGAGTGGGCTCACTTCCGCCCCGTGTCAATGGATTTGGATGAATTCGTGGAGGATTGGCTGGCTGGCATGGCGGAAGACGGCATTTTGGTTGGACCCAACTGGAATGATGACCTTGATGGTTTGGAGGTCGAACCGGATGATTTAAACCAACAGTTGACTGGCGAAACTGACGAAAACGTAACCCATCACTGAACCAAGTCTTACTAAAACGGCTTTCCATGGGCATTGTTTACTCCACGGATCAAGGCAGGATTTGCCCAGACTGTGGAAAACCAGTGGCATCCTGTGTTTGCGGAAAAAAGCCAAGATCCCCCAAGGGTGACGGAATTGTCAGGGTAGGGAGGGAAACCAAAGGTCGCAAAGGCGCTGGAGTCACTGTCATCACAGGCATCTTGGCAACTGACGAAGATTTGAAAGCAATGGCAAAGGAATTGAAGGCCCGTTGCGGTAGTGGTGGCACTGTGAAGGATGGCGTCATCGAAATTCAAGGCGACCATCGGGACTTAGTGATTGCAGAACTTGCCAAACGCGGCATCAAAGCTAAACGCGCAGGCGGCTAATGCCAGAGCAACCGATGCCATAAGCTTCCAATAGTCAAAGCCAAACCATTGGCTGTTGGGCGCATGAAGCTCATCGCTGAGATTACATGAACGGGTCATTCAAGGGTTTTAGGCATTTCTTCGAGGAGCCGATGTCCAAAATAAAAATTCTTCTCCTAGGTTGCCTAGTCGTTGGCCTTTATCAGAATTGGGAACTGATCGGCAACACTCTTTCCCCGCCACCTGCTGTAACTGTATCCGGTCCCGTCCATATTGTGCTTTACGCCACACAGTGGTGTGGTTATTGTGCCAAGACGCGAAAATTTTTTGCTAGAAACAGCATTCCCTACCAAGAGTTGGATGTGGAAAAATCGGAACAAGGTCGGATTGATTACCAAAAGTTCGGAGGGGGTGGGGTTCCCATCATCGTCCTCAACGGTTCCACTGTTATTCGTGGATTTGACCCCGAAGCCATACAAGAGGCTTTGCAGCAAAAGACTTTGGAATGAAATGAGATGAAATGGCAGATCATTGCCTTAATCGCCGGGTTTGTCCTGCTGGCCATAATTCTTAAATGGCTTTTTTTTGGTGGAAGGAAACCCTCCCGGTATCCGTATCAAAGACGCAGCCTATTATTTTCCCCTGATGACAGGGTCTTTTTTCGTGCATTGCAAAATGCTGTGGGGACGGAATACGAGATATTTGGCAAAATCAGTGTCTGCGACATCATCGCCCCAAACAAATCTGCATCGGGCATGGCCGCGAAAAATGCCTTTAAACCCTTGGAGGGACGCCATTTTGACTTCATCCTTTGCGAAAAAAACTCCCTGAGCGTCGCATGTGCCGTACAATTGCTAGACAAAACCGGTCAGACACGCATCGAAGACGAAGATCCTCTAATCGAAATTTGCGCGAACTTGGGGCTGCCTTTGGTCAACTTCCCTGTCATGCCCGAGTATTCCGCAGACAACATTCGGGATAATTTACGCAAGGCACTGGAACGGGAGCCATTGTTGTTAGTGGAAACGGGCGGACGCAAAGAACCTCGCATTTCTAACTTGAGCGATATGAATTTTTAAGCCAGGAAAGTTGCTAAGCAAGTCTCTGGCCTATCCTTATCGACTATTTCCGGGTATCTTAGTCGGACTGTAACGCCCAATGGGTCCAACACACTTCGTGTGTCATCATTTTTTTTATATTGAGGAGTAATCAACAATGGGTATAGGCATCTGGGAGCTCGTGCTCCTGTTACTGATTGTCGTTGTGGTCTTTGGAACCAAAAAGTTAAAAACCATCGGTGGCGATCTCGGCGGCGCGATCAAAAGCTTCCGCAGCGCAATGAGTGAGCCTGAAGAAGCCAAGCCTGTCGAACGGGCACGCACCATTGATGGCGAGGCCGAGGTGGTATCCGACAATAAAGACAAAACCTAATAGTAATCAGCCATCATGTTCGACGTTGGCTTTTCAGAAATGGTGTTAGTGGGTTTGATCGCTCTACTCGTTTTCGGGCCGGAACGCCTGCCCCGTGTTGCCAAGGAAGCAGCCCTGTGGATCAGGAAGGCTCGCTCCATGGCTTCCTCAGTCAAGCAAGAGATTGACAGGGAATTGCAACTGCAAGACTTGAAGGAGTCCATGGACAAACAAAAGCGCGAGATGGAAAGAATGTTGCTGGCTGACAATAGCGCCAACAAACCAACAAAGGATACTCATCTAACAGTGGATTCCAAAAACGACCCATCCGAGGGGATGCATGAGTAGCGCCGACAGCTTCGACCATGAACAGCCGTTTGTCTCCCATCTGGTCGAGCTAAGAAACCGGCTGCTACGCTCAATCATCTTCATTTTCGTGTTATTTTTCGGTTTGGCATTCTATGCCAATGAAATCTATGCTTACTTGGCCGGCCCATTGCTAAAGCACATGCCGGCGGGTAGCCAGATGATCGCCATTGATGTGGCGTCCCCTTTCCTGACCCCATTCAAACTGACTTTGGTATTGTCTGTCTTTCTGTCCGCCCCTTTCATCCTTTACCAAGCATGGGCCTTTGTGGCACCGGGCCTGTACCGACACGAGCGCAGGCTCGTGCTGCCGCTGTTAGTGTCGAGTAGCATACTGTTTTATGCCGGCATTGCGTTTGCTTACTATGTTTTATTTCCGTTGTTGTTTGCTTTCATTAACACGACAGCCCCAGCGGGTGTGACCGTGATGACAGACATCAGCAAGTATTTAGACTTCGTGCTGACCATGTTCTTCGCCTTTGGCATTTCCTTTGAAGTGCCTATCTTCACGATCTTGCTGGTCTGGACGGGTGTCGTCAGTCGTGAGTCCCTGATTGATAAGCGGCCTTACATTATCGTACTGGCTTTTTTCATCGGAGCAGTGCTGACCCCGCCAGACCCGGTGTCCCAAACCTTGTTGGCAGTCCCGATGTGGCTGCTATTCGAACTGGGCCTGTTCTTTTCGCGTTTTTTCAATGCCGACAGGAATGAGGAACAAAACCCTGAATTGCTTTTGACTGAACCCGATGGAAAAACCAACCAACACATGGCAAGCCCAGAGGATTGACAGCCTAACCTGAATGATTGTCTTATTCACCGATTTTGGCCCGTCTGGACCCTATTTGGGCCAAATGGAGGCTGTGCTGAAGTTGAATGCACCAGGAATGGACATTGTCAACCTAGTCAGCGATGCCCCGACGGGAGAACCCCGGCTCGCCGCGTATTTGTTGGCGGCCTTGTGCAAGCACTTCCCCAAGGGCAGCATTTTCCTCTGCGTGGTGGACCCAGGAGTGGGAGGGGAACGCTTTCCCGTAGTGCTGGAAGCCGACGGGCGATGGTTTGTCGGGCCAGATAACGGCCTTTTCAATACGGTGGCCGCCCAAGCTGAAAACCTGACGTGGCGCATCATCAGTTGGCGGCCGCCCCATCTGTCAGCCAGTTTTCATGGCCGCGACCTATTCGCACCCGTTGTGGCAAACCTAGCCCTTGGCGACTTTTCTTGGCATCAGGGCAATTGGACAGGCCCCAGCATAAGTGGTTGGCCGGAAGACATAGCCTCCATCATCTATTTCGATCATTACGGCAACGCCATCACCGGTTGGCGTTATTCCGAATCTTTGCAAGGAAGTACATTATTGGTCAATGGACGGAGGATTCCCCAAGCCCAGACTTTTAGCGACTTGGGACCGGGCGAACCGTTTTGGTATTGTAACTCCATGGGTTTGGTCGAAATAGCCGCCAATATGAAGAGGGCCAATGACCTACTGGGACTTCACCTAGGACAAGGCTTCTTGTTTGAGGAAACCCTATGAAAAAATCCGAAGCTTGGACACAACAACGACTAGATCAATGGCGTAAGACCCGTGCAAACGGTAAAAATCATTTCATCTGGACTCATGGCGTAATCCAATGGGGCGGATTCATGTTTTTCTTTTCCTTAGGATTATTCCAACACAGCCACTATGGCAGTGTTTTCAGCACTCAAGGAAACCTACCGTTTCGGCTAATTTTGGCCTTGTTGGTTTGGATTTTCGTCGGCTATCTCTATGGTCAGTCTCGTTGGCGGAGAAACGAACAAGAATTCCACTCCCAAAACCCTGGCAAATGAAACCGGAGCCTCCAAAACAACCCTGCCTTTCGGTGCCCCTTTCCTTAAACGGCAAACAATGACCCTTCACCCTTAAGCAAGGCAAGCCTTGCCACTCCTAGCATACCTTATGGAAAAATCTTCGATACAATCCTTGCTGCTCTACTGCCGTCCTGGCTTCGAAAAAGAATGTGCTGCCGAAATTCAGGCACAAGCGCAGAAATTGGAAGTGTTAGGTTATTCCAAGGCCAGCCCAGATAGTGGTTATGTGTTGTTCACGCCTTACGAGCCAGACCACATGGCAATACTAACCAAGCAATTGCTCTTTGTCGATTTGTGCTTTGCGAGGCAAATGGTGGCAGTGCTACCGCTGGTATCCGGGCTCCCGGTTGATGACCGGATCAGCCCTCTGCTAGGGGCTGTTTCTGGACTGGCTAGGCAATTTTCAGACGCTTGGCTGGAAACAGCGGATACCAATGAAGCCAAGGAACTCTCCGTGTTTGTGCGCAAATTTCAAGGGCCATTGACCCGCGCCATCGTCGATGCTGGTTTGGCAACTAATAAAACCAACGCCCCTCGCTTGCATCTGTTTTTTCTCAACTCCACCACAGTGTACCTAGGTATTTCCCGGCCAGGCAATTCATCGCCTTGGCCCATGGGCATCCCACGGCTAAAATTTCCCCGTTCGGCTCCCAGCCGATCAACCCTGAAGCTGGAGGAAGCATTATTGTTTTTTTTGGGAGATGACCCAAAATCCTTGCAACCTGGCATGAAAGCCGTGGATTTGGGTGCTGCACCCGGCGGTTGGACATGGCAGTTGGTGAAGCGTAGCATCCGCGTCACGGCAGTGGATAATGGCCCGATGGACAGGGAATTGATGGATTCCGGCATCGTCGAGCATTTGCGCGTGGATGGATTTCGCTATTTCCCGGCCAAACCGGTGGATTGGCTGGTCTGCGATATGGTGGAACAACCCTCCCGCATTGCCACCCTCATCGGGCGCTGGATGGCCGGGGGCCATTGTCGAAATGCGATGTTCAACCTCAAATTGCCGATGAAAAAGCGTTACGAGGAGTTAAAGCAATGCCGAGCCACCATAGAAGAGACTTTGGACAATGCCGAGGTGCCTTTCAAGCTTGCCTTCAAACAACTCTACCATGACCGCGAAGAAGTAACTGGGTATCTTGTTCGCTTATAAGCAAACCAACGTTGAAGCCCGCTCGAATTTCGATCAATTCGATTCACAATTGCACCATGTTTAAGCAACTAGGGCAGATAAAATTCGCGAACACCGCTGGAAAAGGCGATTCTAGGCATTAATCAGCATGGCATGACTAATGCTTATTATATTGTCGAGTGATGACATGTTCTCCTTTGCGTTTATTTTCAGCGTTTGCCCGCCTCATGGCGGGCTTTTTTTGACCCCAAAAAAACCTCTGCACTTCAATTCCTCTCAGTATCAAGGAAAATTAATTGACACCTACACTTTTCGCCACATTCGGATTACGCAATTTCCAGATGAAACCATCATAGAAGAAATGCAAAGCACCCAACGTGAAGAAAACCATGGAATAGAGGATGAAAGAGGCATATTTTTCCAGCAACAAAACCGTCAATAAGATCAGCCCTAAATAGCAGGCCAATATTCCAACCCTGCCCAGTGGAGAATTGGCAACCCAGCCGAGCGGACAGTCAGACCTTTTAGGTTCGATATAACTTTTTGTCAAAGCTTGATTGACAATCATGAAATACTCGAATGCGTGTGCGCCAACATAGCCGATAAACCCAACAATTGGGTTGATGAGCATCACGATGAACAGCCCCAAGGTTGCTGCCAAATAGTAATGCTTAGCCTGATTCAACGGACGGCTTAATTCCTCCTTGAACCATTTTCCAGTCAACCACAATACAATCAGTAAAGTTGGCATCAACAACAACCCGGCGACGGAACGCATACCGGTCATCATTTCGAAAGCGGACAAATTAGCGCCCCGGATGCCTAGCGAAGCGACACGTTCCATGGTGTTGGGGTCATAGGCCGACCAAAGAACCGCCAGCGCCAACCATGCGAACAACAAAGCCAATTCACAACCGCCTTCTTTTTGCCCAACCATCCGCCCATAAATGCGCGTGATGCCATAGCGTTGCATCAAAGTGTGCTCAACATTCCAAGCCCCAGCCAAAATAGCCAACACCAAAGGGCTGAAATGGATTGCAAAGAAAATCACCCCACCAAAAATCAACGGGCTCCAGACAAACAAATTCCGGCGGAGATCAAACCGTTGCCTGTCCCCATAGACTAAGAACAAACTCAGCGGCTGGTGGGTGAATGAAAATAAAAACACCGAGAACATCAGCAACTTCAACCCTGCCGGATTATTAATCATGGTAAGCGCCAACAAGGAGAAAGGAATCCAACTCAGAGTCATCGCAATATCAGGGAATTCTCCGGTGATCCACCGCGTTTGCTTAGTCAGGCTTGCGTCAACCGCATAGGCCGAAGGCCCGATAATTTTTGTTATTATTCTGTTCACTTGCCCCCCAGTATGATCTTTTTGTTGTCATCAAACTGCAAAGATTGAACTAATACCCTCACGCGGTCAAGCAATCCAGATTGTATTCGTAGATTGGATCAAGCGCAGAATAGGGGGTCATGCTACACACTTCCCGTATTAAACCATCGTTCAACCCATAAACCACACCATACAAATCCGGTTTTTTTCCTCGCTTCCAAGACTTTTGGATAATGGGATTATTGGAAAGGTTGATCACTTGTTCCTTGATGTTGACTTCAACCAACATTTTCCAGCGCTCGTCCAAACTATCAAAATTTTCTATCTGTTGCCGATGCAATCGGTAGATATCTTTGATGTTTTTCAACCATTTGTCCGCAAAAGGCAAACTGGGGTTTGGGCGGTCCAAAGCAGCCTTGATACTACGGCAACGGTAATGGCCACACACAATGATATGCTTAACATTAAGGACATCCACTGCGTATTCCAATGCGCCCATCAAGCTCAAGTCCGTGGAGACGACTTGGTTGCCAATATTGCGATGGACGAGAATCTCACCCGGTTCGCAATGGGTGATTTCATCCGCGTGGAGCCGACTGTCCGAGCAACCAATCCATAAAATATCCGGGCTTCGGTTTTGAGCTAGATAATTCAGGTAATCAGGATTCACACTCAGCTTCTCCTGCACCCAAGCCTTATTTTCCAGCATTATTCTTTCAAGCATTTTCATTTTTTTATGACCTCGCCTAGATTCTTATTCCGAAACTGTGTGCCCTAACAGTGTTTACCCTACAGTGGACCCTTATGTCAAGACAGTTTACTGCCTAATTTAAGAGGGTAACCGTATCACTTGCAGCGGAACGGCGCTGCCCCGATTCGACTTCTGTTTCCGTGCGAGAGGTTTCCTTCTCGCTGAATTTGTCCACGATC
>CAIOOA010000229.1 GCA_903859815.1 uncultured Methylococcaceae bacterium
CCAAGGAGGAACTGAAGCGGCGCATCCTCGCCTTCATCGAACACTACAACCAAGACTTGGCCAAGCCGTTCCGCTGGACTTACATCGGGAAACCCTTGATGGCATGAGTTATCCAGACTATTTCAAGCGGCTGGTACTAGGTATCGGGAACAGCGAATATTCAAATCTTTCGGGGTGGACACCGGGCGTACAAGATTTTAATAACGATGGATCACTGGATTTGTTTTTGGCATCCGGTCATCTGGAACCTGACCCGGATACCCATAGGGTTCCCGAAGGGCAACACAAACAGCTTTGGTTGAACCGGGGTGATGGTTCATTCGTCGATGCCACTGTCACAGCAGGAAAACCTTTGATGGACAACCAGTCGGCACGAGGGGCTGTGTTCGCCGATTTTGACAATGATGGCGATATGGATGCGTATGTGGCTCATAACAACGACCTAGGCCAGTTTCTGCGGAATGATACTCCAAACTCTCGCCATTGGTTGGAACTGCAACTGATCGGAAAGGCAAGCAATCGGGATGGCATAGGAGCTAAAGTTAGCATCCATACCGAATCGGGAAATCAAACACGAACCGTGGTTAGCGGTGCTGGATTCTTATCCGATGGGGATAAGCGACTGCATTTTGGATTGGGCGACTCAAGCCTTGTGGAACGCTTGGAAATTTTCTGGCCCAATGGTGAACATCAAGTGTTTAACGATATTGCGGCGAATCATTATTTCTCCGCCAATCAAGGCAATGACAAGCTGGTTTCATTGACTCCGAAAAATGTCAATGAGCCAAGCCAATCAAACCTATCTTTTGGATTGCCAGAGGTTTCTGCCGATATTCAGGCTCGCTATCTGCGTTTGCTGGTTGATGCCAAGGGTTTCCCTGTGTCTGCTCCACAATTACGCACTGCCCTGCTTGATAAAGATGCCAACATCCGTCGTGTTGTCATTGACCTTGCGGCTAGACAAAAAAAAGGCTCTGAGGGTTTGGCATTATTGGTGACGGCATTGGACGATGATGATCCGGCCAATGTCGGGGCGGCGATAGATGCTCTGCGGGTTTACGAGGAAGAAATGTCCGTGCGCTTCCTACTGAGAGGATTTACGCATTCAGATGAATCGGTCAGGGTTGCTACGGCTAATGCCTTTGGTTTTTTCCTTCAGGAAGAAGAAGCTGTAGTCCATCGAAAATACTTGGCCTTGCCGGAATTGTCGCGCTTGCTTGATGATCCTGGCCCTGCTGTGCGAATTGCCGCCGCGAATGCGCTGGCCCAGGCCGAGAAATACCGGGGAATCCATGAACTCGAAGCACACTTGGATGATTCATCCATTGAAGTACGCGCCAGTGTGGTTCGCGCATTGGGCTTGCTCAGGCAGCGGGAGGCGATCCCCGTTTTGCGCAAGTTGCTTGAAGATGGCAATCAATCCCCAGTCGTTTTAGCCAATATATTGGTTGCACTCAAGCGGCTGAATGTGGATGGCATCAACGAAATTACCGAGAATTTCATCAAAGGCGCGGGCGAGTTCGCCCATACCCCTAAGTCAAACCGGCTGAAAGTGGCGGAATTGCTGATGGCTGAACCCGAAGCTTCCACGGTAATTGATGTTGCCGCTGTCCGTGTATTGAGTAATAAAGCGTTTAAGCAGGAAATTTCCGGGAGAAACAAGGGTGATCCTCATTCACAGCCACTAAAAGTATCTTCCCGACATTCAAATAATGAAGATGCAAAACATCTGATGGCGAAGATTGAGAATACCAACACGCCTAGTTTAGACAGGGAAAGCCTGTTATCGGCAATGGCAAACACAGGCTCAACAAGTGTCCCTATACCCCAATCTTTGTTGTCGGATTTGGACCCTAGGGTACGCAAAGCGGCAGTACAGGTAATCATTGGGCAGCACAAAGGCGTGATGGAAGAGGAAGAAGCCAGCCTTATCCGACGGGCCTGTGCTGATCCGTCACCAGCGGTAAGGCTCGCATGTGTAGAAAGTTTGTCCGTTGTAAATCAGCCTTGGGCATTAGACATTCTGGCCCTGATATTAGGTGACCAAAAATATCCCAAGGATGCACGCTTGGTGGTCTTGGATAAGCTTGATATTGCAACGGATTCAATGCGCAAAGCACTTTTTCTAGCGGCAAGCAACGTCGGTGACCCTCTGCGACCTGAACTAATTCGCAAATTGTTTGAAACGGCTGACAGCGATATTTTCATCGATTTTGCTGGAAAGCTGGCTCATGACTTAAATCAAAACTTTGCCGTGCGCTTAACTGCCGTCGAATATTTGGTAAAGCGCAAACATAATGAGGCTTTCGAACTTTTGGTAAACACAAGTGAAATAGCACCTTCGCGGCAAGCAAGCCATGAACTCCACTGAACGATTATTTGCCAAGGAACGGAAATATATCCATATCCTGACTGGTTTGCTGACAGTCAGTGTTTTAAGCGGGTTTCTTACCTGTATTGGAGATGCTTTTCCGGTTTGGAAGCAATGGACAGTTTTGCTGCATACGGCTGTTGGCATTGCGATGGTCGTGGTTTTGTTAGTTTATCTGGTGGTACATTTTCAGAGGACTATTGGCCTACGTCGCCCAATTCTTTCATTTGTGGGCATTTTGGCTGCGTTTTTTTCGTTAATTTTTGCCGTCACTGGCTTGTACATCGTCCTCGCTGGACAACGCGAAGCCGACCGATGGGTTTACGACTTGCATGTTGGGTCTGCTACATTCGCACTTGCAATTATCCTCGTTCATATAGCTTCCCATTGGATATTTCTTCCAGAACGAAGGAAGCAACAAAGTAATTTGCACTATCCATCACTTGATAATTCCGGTTCTCGAATCATATGGTTGAGTACAGGAGCGGGGATTCTATTAGTTATAGTTGCCACCGGAGTTTATTCGTTACATGCATCTCCTTATCGGGATGTTGCCACCATTCAACCGTATACTTATCCTTATGGTGAACATCCCTTTAGACCTAGCCAAACGGAAACGGCAACTGGCGGTTTTTTGGATGCAAAAAGAATAGGCGATTCGGCAAACTGTGCCGTCTGCCATCAAGACATTGCCGCCCAATGGAAACAGTCGATCCATGCACAAGCCGCATCTGACAAGACCTATCAAACCAATATCAAGCTTCTTGCAGAAAAAAAAGGCATGGCGGCTACCCGGTACTGTGAGGGTTGCCACGCACCGGTTGCACTGTTGAGCGGTCAGTTGACTACAGGAGGGAAACTCGACACCAAGGGGCATTTGGAAGAGGGGGTGAGTTGCCTGGGTTGTCATGGGATCGACAGAATCGAACATGTCAAAGGTGTGGCGAGTTATCGTTTCGCACCACAATCACCCTATTTGTTTGAAGGGGACAACAATGCAATCGCCATCCAATTACACAATTTCCTCATCAAAATGCAGCCACGCCAGCACCGAACCGACATGTCGCGTGACGTGCTTGCCAAGCCCGAATTGTGCGCCACTTGCCATGCTCAATTCATGGATAAGGAGTTTAACGGGTGGGGATGGGTCAAGATGCAGGATGATTATTCCGCATGGTTGAACAGCCCCTACTCGCAACAGACCCGGCAAACCTACGCACAAGCCTCTCCACGCAGATGTCAGGATTGCCATTTTCCGTTAGTCGCCGGAAATGATCCTTCTGCCAATGCCCAAGGATTGATTAAAAGTCATTTCAATGCCGGTGCAAACACTGCCATCCCTTGGTTTTCAGGAAATCGCGAACAAATCAAGCGAGTTCAAGATTTTCTGCAATCGGATCAGGTTCGGATTACACTCGATAAACCAAACAGGCTCAATGCCACGGAAGGTACTAAGTTTGTCAACCCGAATGCCACGACGATATCCGAATCACCCGGTTATTTTTACCTTGGTGAAGACATTAGCATTAAGGTAGCTGTCACCAACGCCCAAGTCGGTCATAATTTTCCAGGAGGTACAACAGACATCAATGAAGTCTGGATTCATTTCCAAGCCGTGGATGGTCAAGATCGGATTATTTTTGAATCGGGTGGCATCACAAATACTGGAGATGTTGAAAAGGATGCCTATTTTTATCGATCAATCCCTATTGATAGGCATGGCGATCAGGTATGGCGGCACGACCTATTCAATATGGTGGGTGACAGCTTTAAACGGATCATTTCGCCGGCTTCGTCAGATATCACTGCTTTCACTTTCACAATTCCCGATTGGGCCAAGAGCCCTGTCACCGTCACCGCCGATCTAAATTATCGAAAACTGAATAATAAATATGCCAAATGGGCTTTGAAAGATAAAAACGCCAGATTGCCGATTACCATCATGGCGAGCGATTCTCTGGCTATGCCGCTACGAATCCAACCAGAATTGATCAAAATGCGGTGATGCCCTTATCCAACTGCCAAGCCTTCAAAGTGGATGTCGCCTCTTATGAGCTTGTCGCCAAAATATCTTTCGGTTGGTATCATTCAATTGCATGATATCTTAAATTATCGCCGTGGCCTCGGTCATAGGAACAAAACGATGAACCCACCCCAGCTAACTCGATTTTACGCGATTGTGACTATGCTACTGGCTATGTTTACGGCTTTCCATCTTGTGCCCGCGTTGGGGGCGACACCCTCTAGCATACCGACTACGACTGCTTGGGTGACAGATGGCACCGTCCATGCGGTGGCCATGAATGGTTCGACTGCCTATATCGGTGGTGATTTCACTCATGTCGGCCCTTATACCGGCACTTTTGTCCCGGTAAACATCAGTACAGGGGAGCCTCTGTCTAGCTTTCCAAAGGTCAACGGTACGGTGACTGCAATCACGGCGGACGGTGCGGGGGGATGGTACATCGGTGGCAATTTCACGAATGTCGGCGACAACGCCCACAGCAACCTCGCCCACATACTTGCCAGTGGTAGTCTCGACAACTCATGGAAACCGGATACATTCGCTGGACCCTATGTCATGGTCAATGCTTTGGCGGTAAGCGGCGGGAAGATTTATGTCGGGGGATACTTCACTAACATTGGCGGACAGGCTCGAAGTCACATCGCCGCCCTTGAGTCCGCTACAGGTAAGGTAACAGATTGGAATCCAAATGCTGATGGAACAATCCGTACATTTGCAATAAGTGGTTCGACGGTCTATGTTGGAGGTGAGTTTACCAATATTGGCGGACAGGCTCGCAACTATATCGCCGCCATTGATACCGCCACTGGAGCGGCTACAAACTGGAACCCGAACGCCAATAATACTGTCAGTGCATTGGCTATAACTGGCTCGACGGTCTATGCGGGCGGAAGATTTGACACTATTAACGGACAAATTCGCAACCATATAGCAGCACTCGATTCCAATGGTGTGCCAACTGCCTGGAATCCAAACTCCAACAATATCATAAATGCTTTAGTGGTTATTGGGGGTACTTTATATGTTGGTGGAGATTTTACAAATATCGGTGGGCAGTCTCGCAATAGGATTGCCGCCATTGAAACATCTACTGGAAACGCCACCATTTGGAATCCCAACGCTGATGGCATTGTCAGCACAATATCAGTAAATGGAGGGACAGCCTATGTTGGAGGAAGCTTTAATAGCATAGGGGGACAGACCCGTAACCACATTGCCGCACTAGATACCAATACTGGTACCGCCACAGCCTGGAACCCCACCGCGAGCAGTTTCGTGCTAGTGCTAGGGATAAACGGTGGGACGATCTACGCCGGGGGAGAATTCTCCAGTATTGGTATGCAACCCCGCAATCACATTGCCGCGCTCGATTCTACCACTGGTGTTGCAATAGATTGGAATCCGAATGCTGATAACGCTGTTTGGGCTTTGGTTGTGAACGGTGGTTCGATCTACGTCGGGGGAAGTTTCACTAGCATTGGTGGAAAAATACGCAACCGCATCGCAGCGCTTGACGAAACTAGCGGAGCGGCCACTGACTGGAACCCTAATGCTGATAACCTCATCTGGGCTTTGGCGGTCAGCGGCACAACAGTCTATTCTGGGGGAAGTTTCACTAACATCGGAGGACAAACCCGAAACCACATCGCGGCCATTGATAGGGTTAGCGGAGCCGCTACAGACTGGAATCCGAATGCTGACGGCATTGTCAACACACTCGCCCTGAATGGATCGACGGTTTATGCAGGGGGAGGATTCACCAACATTGGTGGGCAGTCTAGGAATCACATAGCGGCACTGAACACAACCACTGGCGCATCTGTGGAGTGGAACCCCAATGCCGATTTCACGGTATGGACTTTAGCCGTCAACGCCGGAATAGTCTATGCAGGGGGGGATTTTAACAAAATAGGCGGGCAGGCGCGAAACTATATTGCTGCACTTGATACTGTCACTGGCAAGGCTATTGACTGGAATCCTAACGCCAACAATCCTGTCTGGACGTTGATAGTCAGCAGCGGGGCAGTGTATGTCGGAGGGGTTTTTGACAGCATCGGTGCCCAAGTTAGAAATTATATCGCTGCTATCGACATTGCCACAGGCGCAGCAAACCCTTGGAACCCCAGTGCAGATGAGGCCGCCTCGGCCTTTGCTGCGGGAGACAAGGGGATTTTTACCGGAGGATACTTCGCCAGTCTCAGTAATAATGCACGTTCACATGTAGCGTTTTTCAATTTCATTGACAAGATTAATCAGGCCATCACTTTTGGAACAGCACCGACCATTGTGGTTGATGGTACAGGGACAGTTTTGGCTAGTGGCGGTGCGTCGGGCAACCCACTGACTTATAATTCGATAACACCTGATTTTTGTGTCATAAGCGAAACTAGCGACATTAAAACCAGCGGTATTATAGTCACTGGCAAGTTGGTTGGGACTTGTACCATTACAGCCGATCAACTGGGCAACGATATTTATTACAACGCGCCTCAGGAGAAGCAATCTTTTGAGATCGGCAAGGGCAGTCAAGACATAAAATTTGGAGATCCACCGAATTTAGTGGTAGGGGGCATCGGCACAGTTTCAGCAACCGGCGGCAAGTCAGGCAATGCTGTGGAATTCACAACGCAAAGTACTGGGTACGTTTAAACAAACGACACCAAAGTCCCATAGAATTTCTTGCAAAGCCACTGCTGGCGTGGCTTTCGGTCAGTTTAGCGTCTCCCAATTCTAGTCATGTCAAACCAGCAGTTTTTTGGGAGGTCTCAACCAACAGCGATCATCAAGAGTAATGGCCATTCTGAAGGCATAGAAAAAACGGTCATTTAAACGATAAGGAAAATTAGATGAAAATGTCTGACATTACTATGTTTTTTCTTATCAAATAAGCCGAATTTTCCGGTATTCATCGAATGGCGCAACACAGGCAGAGTGAGTAGGCGATCCAGCCGAAGTTTACGCCGTGCCACGCCTTGTAATTCTATGGGACTTTGGTGTCGTTTGTTTAAACGCGCCCGTACTAGTTGTTCAATCGATGGTAGCAAAGTGACCGGTAAAACCGCTGATGAATGCACGATTGAGGCAAAGCAAATGGGCAACGACAACTATCGGTCTGCACTCCAGACGCAGACTTTCAAAATAAACAAAGGAAAACAAGGTATTTCCTGCCCTCCACAATTGACTATACCTTTTGTAATTGTAGGAGAAACTAAAGATGTCTGGCCAAGCCCATGCAAAGGGGGGGGCTCGAATAATCCAATTAGCTTTCTGTCATCAACTCCCACTATTTGTTTGGTCAATGGTGATCATGTCCAAGGTGTAGCCGTGGGGCGCTGTATAATTACAGCAAATCAGGATGGCGATAAAAATTATGAGCGTGCTCAAGAAATATTGCTGACATTGATCATTGCTAAGAGCAATCCTTTGACTCTTAATGTCAGTAACATCAACCCATCAAGTGGATCAATTATCGACGACGCTAATGGGATAAACTGCGGGTCGTCGTGCAATTCCAACATTGTACCGGGTACTTCTGTCACTCTGACCGCAGTTCCCTCTTCTCAAGAGTATCAGTTCTCAGGTTGGGGGGGAGACTGTTCAGGTTTTGGCAATTTCTGCATTTTGACTATGGATGCCGATAAATCCGTTACAGCGAAGTTTAATGTATATAAAAGAAAACACCGTCCAATTTGGCTACCGTTGTTGGTGCATTGAAACATGGGATGCTAAAAATTGATAGTGTTCAAATTTGAAAGTCAGTGCTGTACGTAGGTTTTCACACAAACCCATCATCCATACTCGGGGATGGCGAGGGCTTTTTGCCATTGAGGATGTCTCCTTGAGGGCAGCCAAACAATCGGCATACACCTATGCAACCCTCGGAAACTGGACGATACATTAAATGTCAGGGCTAAGTTGAAATGTCCGCCTTCCAGCCAAATTGAAATGTCCGCATTGTCGTTTTTCAGGTTGTTTTTTTTTAAGCTTCAACCCTCGGAGCTTTCGAAGCTTTCCGCTTTTGCAGTTGTTCCAAAGCCTCGGCCACGTCATTGCCGTCGAGCGCCCGTTGCGCTTTCTTGCCTGTTGCCTGTCCCCGCCTGCGCGGCGGTTCGCCATCGTTGCCCGGGACGGACTGGGAACGCCGGTTGTCGCGTTTCGCTTGCACGACCTGCGCGACTTCCAACACATGCCCCAGGCGCTTGTTCTCCACGATGGCCCCTTGGTCGATTTCGGACAGCCGGTCATAGCGGGTGAAGGGCAGGGCAACGCCATGGGCCCTGGGCTCGATGCGCCCGTCGGGGTAATGCCAAACCGTCACGTACTGGCCCGCCAAGGCGCGGTTGCCCGGCGTGTCATCGAGAAGATACAACACCTTGTCGTATTGCAGAGTCAGGCTCTTCGACACGCAGCGCGGCTCCTGCCACGCCAGGATCAGTTCCAGATCCTCGTCCGGCCTGACCGGCCGGTGGCGGTCATGGCCGCTCTTCGGCGGCTTGGCAAAGCGCCGGTTGTAGTCGGCGATGAAAAGCGGCATGAAGGCGTTGGCGGCCTCCAGCGTGCTGATCCCGCGCAGGCGCAGTTCCTTCACCAGCCGGTCTTGCAGCGTCAGATGGGTGCGTTCGACCCGGCCCTTGGCCTGGCTGGAATTGGCGCAGATGCCCTCGATGTTCAACGCGTACAGCGCCCGCCCGAACTGGGTGCAGCCGCCGCCGTCCCGCGCCGACGGGTGGTTGACGCGGAACACGCTGGCCTTGTCGCTGTAGAAGGCGGCGGGCTTGCCATGCCGATCCAGGTAGGCGCGCGTCGCGATGAAGTAGCTGAAGGCCGACTTGCTGCGGGCGAAATGGATCGCCATGATGCGGCTGGTGGCGTCGTCCACATAGACCAGCGCCGTGCAGGCCGGTGCCCGTTCCTCGAACCAACGATGGTCGCTGCCGTCGATCTGGACCAGCTCGCCCAGGCAGTCGCGGCGGCGGCGCGGCTGGTAGATCTTGGGCGCACGTTGCAGGCGCGGCACCCAGTAGCCCGCCCCGGACATGAGCCGGCGCACCGTCTCCTTGGCCAAGACCAACCCTTGGCATTCCGCCAGCTTCTCGCATGCCAAGGTGGGGCCGAAGTCGGCGTAGCGGCCGCGGATCAGCCCCAAGGCCCGCTCGGCCACCCCCGGCGGAAGCTGGTGGTTGCCGGGCTGGCCGCGACTGCGCGACGCCAGCCCGGACGGGCCTTCGTCGCGGTAGCGCCGCACCAACCGCCGCAATTGGCGGCCCGTGATCCCGAGCCTCTGGGCCGCCAGGCCCGGCTTCAGGTTGCCGTCCACAACCGACTGGACCGTCTTCAGCCTGTCGAGTTCGCGCATGCCCATCGTGATGCCCTCGGTTTTTGTCGCCATTTTTGATGTCTCCAGAAGAACGGCCGGACAGCCGTCCACACCTTTGACATCCTACCCGGAGGCCGGACATTTCTATTTAGCCAAAAGCGGACATTTCAACTTAGCCGCTACACACCGATTGCACATAATTTAAATTATGTCAAATATGGTGGAAATTGCGGCGATAATGCGGGAAACGACTCTATCTTTCCGGCCATCGAACACTTTCCGACATCAAGACTTGGTAGTTCTCCCAGCCTGTAATTATTTGCCGACGTCGGCACTTGGAGGATTAATCTCCATTGGCAGATCAAACATCACCAGACAGGCGGCCAAATCCTTGGGCAGTGCTGTAAAGATGGCAAATCGCAGAGCGTGACTGCTTACGATTAGGTCGGTTTTTATTAGCCTATTTGAATATCAATCATTGGGCCTTCCACCCTGGCTTAATTTCATCAAGCAGAGTATTGATCTTGTCAACGACATCTTCTGGGAGGCTTCCCCCTTCGCCGATTTCAATACTGACTCGAATAAGCAATTTCTGCCCTGCCGTCAGCTTTCTCAACTCGTCAATGCGCTCGGAGAAATCTTGGATTTCACGGGTTTCCAATTCAGTGCTGGCTATCTTTGTGCCGTATGTTGGGGGCTTGATAATTTTGATGCCTGGTGATTCTTTAGGGATTCGTATTTTCAAGGTACTGGCTCCGCCAAGGTCACAAGGCCAAGGGGATGAATCTAGAGCCCTTTCTAACAGTCCAATCTTGAAGGCATCTTCCAACGCCCGTTTTACAATAACCCATGGAAGCGGTTTGCCTCCCCCTTTTAACGCAGATAGTGCCGCATGAATAAGGTTCCCTGTGGTTTCTTCATCTTTCCAAGCTTGCCCCAAGCTTGCAGGCAGCAGATCGGTTGCCGGGATTGGGGTTGGCGGTGCGAGGATGACCGCTTGTTCGTTCATGAACCCGCTCGGAACCTCCTCCCCCAAAACACTGATGGTGCCATTGACTAGCCAAAGTCGGTTGGTCTTGACTGCCTCGGTCACCGCAGATTTAATCGCTTCTAGCTTTGCAGCCGGAATCAGCAGGTTTTCGGAATACCCCCCTTTGTCCACGGGTTCAAAGTGTGTCCCGGAGAAATAGGTTTCCAAGCGGGCTAAGTCAATCGAATCGCCAGACCACAAGCCGGGCAATATTCCCGGTGTAAGCAGTGCGGGGTCCAGATCGACCAGGGTAGCGGCATCGGACAGCAACACTTCCAAGCTCGATTCGGCTAGGGTGTGTTCATCGGGGCGGCATTTCCAGAATGTCCGCACCGATTTGTCAGAACGGGTTACCCTCAGCACGAAGTCGCCAGACTCGCAGCCTAGCAACAGCGTTTCCAATATGGCATTTCGGTTTAGCATCTTAGGCAACTTTGCGGTTGCTGCGAAGGAGCCAACCAAGTCTTTGACGAAGCGGGATTTCTCCCCTTCTTCCCAAAGGTCATAGGGTCCACCCGGCAGTAGCGCCTCGGCATTGACCGCCGTGCTTTCAATGCGCACCCGCGTGTCGGCTGCGATTTTTGAAAATAAGGGCGTGTTATCGACGGTGATTCGATAGGCTGCCACCTCGTTCTTTTTGTCAACGGTCACGACAATGCAATAAGCCATCACGATTTGGGACACCATCTCGTTACTGGCGACACGCAGACTGGCTACCAACATGCCTGTGCGACCAGTGTCGATATCGTTGCGATTCTCCAACATTTCACTAACTTTTTCCCAACCCAGAAAGTCCCTCACTTTTTCACGGGCAATGTCCATGGCTTCAATGGATGGCACTGCCAGTACCACCGCATTGCGATTATTCGCCCGTGGCTTGTCAGGCCCGGTCGTTTCGTCCAAGAACCGCCTTGCTTCGGCACTGGGTTGACCCGCTTCTGATGCCGCCTTCGGTTTGAGAATCGCGTAATGGAATTCGCCATCATCCTCGATTTCCGAAGGTTTACTGGGCAGCTTATGCAATTTAATGCCATAACCGCTGGCACCTTCCCATAGCTTGGCAGCCTTGGCGATTTGGTTTTCCAACACTTCCTCCAGCACCGTCTGGCTGATATGCTGACGGGCATCATGATGCATTTGCTTGAGGTTGGGCTTCGAGCCTAAACGCCATACCCGAGGCAGACCTGCCTCACGTTCATTGGTGAAGGTGTCGTCGAGATACCAGGACCGATCAGCCCAGCGCAGCAACCCCTTATCCAACTCGATCTTGTCTGGCGCACCGCCGCCCAGTAACATCAGCAATTCACGGGTTGCCGCCCGTTGCCCAATGGGTTGCGAATGCAGGAAGGTGGCAATGACGGCCTGTTCGATTTCCCGGTGTTTCAATCCGCCCAAGTCTTCTTGTGCCTGCCTCGCGTGTTTGAGTTCGGCCTCCAGAATGGCCGTCCAGTTTTGTTTCCTGCCCTCGTATTGCTCCAACTGGGCAATCGTCGTCAGTTCACGGGTCGCCACGCTCAGACCGTCCTCGTTGGCGGCGCTCAAGAAGACTTGCGTCCCGATGATGGGAGCCGTGTCTTGCCATTTCTCGGCATCACGCAATGCCGATGCCAAGGTTTTCAGAATGCCACGAGTTTGCTGGAAACCTTCCAGCCCAGTCCATTTTCCGTAGAGAACATTCACCAAATCAGGATGGAAGGGATAGGAATCCATAAAGCGTTTTTCCTCCGGGGAGGGATTTTTGGCGGTTTGGCTGTCCACCGCCTTGATGCCATTCAATGTGGCGTAGACCTGCTCCGGCCATTTCGTGCGATCAGTATAGCTTTCCAATTCAAACAACCGTCGCCGCAGAATTTCCGGCACGTCATGCTGCTCCACTGGTTGGATGCCTTCATCGGCCACCCGCTTGAATTCGTCATACAACTCCCTGCTGATCTTGCGGCCCAGTTCATCCATCTTCTTGGTGTCGGATGCCAGCAGCGAAGCCACCAGACAACATTGAGGAACTTTCGATACGGCTTGGGTCAGGTGGTGCAAAAATACAGACATTCGCCCCTCCCATGCCTTATCCTGATCGACCATGGTGCGGACGAACATGAGCACTTCGTCAAATAGAATTAATATCGCCGGTACGTCTTGCCTTGCCAGTTGCAGGACTTCTTCCAAGACATTGGTGGCGGGTGGTTGGGGGCGTTCTTCGCCTGACTCCTTCATCAGCTTCATTGCCGCCGCACCCCCCAATTGCCACGCCAACACACTCCAAGGCATTTTCAACCGGGCGACATTGCCTAATGGGTCGCGAACCTCCATGCCCATTTCGGCATCCAAGCGGTCAAACACTACGGCGGCGATACGCGCCCTCGGCAAGGGGACTTCACAATGCGTCTTGAACTGCTGCACGGCGGGGATTTCAGGCAATGCCTCCGGGTTTTGGCACAGATGGACTAGGGTAATGAGGGAATGGGTCTTGCCGCCGCCGAACGTCATGTGCAATTGGCGAACCGCCTTTTCCGATTTCCCCGCCAGCCGCCGCATCACATCGCGGGCAAGGTCGCGGAGTTTGGTCGTGGGGTAGGTCAGCGCAAAGAATTCCTTCGGGTCGTGGTAGACCGATGGATGCTTGCCCATCATCACATCGTACAAATCGGCGGCGAATTGTTTCTGCGACAATTCTTCGTTGCGGATATCCGCCCGGAGGTTAACAACCTTGTGCCAAGGTGAAATCGACTTTGCCACGTTTTATTCTCCTGTTCCGTCAAATGGCAGTGTTTCTTGCGGTCTACCGCCCAAAATTTTTACATGGTTGGATAAGCGTTCCAACGTGGCGCGCTCATTGTCACCCGCTGGCGCAAGCTCAATCAGCGCCTGTAACAATTGCACGAAGATCCGGCTGCGGCGCAAGCCCTTGGCATCAAGGTATTCATTGACGTGGATGACATCGCCCGCTTGCCACAGGTGCATGAGTTTGTGAATCTGGTCGATGAGGGGCGAAGGGCGGCCCCCCGCCGAATCCTGACCAAGGTTCTTGTGTTTGCGCTTGATCCAAGGATTGAGTTTGAATTGCCCGCCGCTGCCGGTCGGTTCGGATGCTTCGCCGTCTTCCTCGTCAGTTTCGGTTTCATCGTCGGCAGTGGACGAGCCGGAACGGACTAACAACTCGTATTGATCGGTCAACTCGCGCTCGGACAATCCGCACGACACCGCATAGAGGATGCATGCGCCCGCCGGGGCATCCTTCATGCCGAAATCGTAGCGGTGCAGCAAATAGTAGCTAGTCACATTGTCAAGCGCGTGGTCGATGGTGTCATTGTCCGCTGCATCCCCGGTCAGCACCCTGCCAACGACAAAATCCACCACGATGCGCCGCACATGGCGCAAAAACTCATTGACACCCATCAAAGCACCCGATTCGGAGGCTTTTCTCACCGCCGGATAGCGACTGTAAGACTCCAAGGCCGGGCCGGTCGCCGCCCACACGAAGTCAGGCCCATGAATGCCGGCATCCCAAAAGTCGCGTAGCTTTTGCACGATATTGGTTTCCATCTCCTGCAACACTTGGGCATCCCAGCCGGCTTTGGCGTTTGGGTTGCGTTTCTTACAGACCAGCCAGATGGAGGAGGAAAGCGTTGAAGTTGCAGCAGCTCGCTGGCGTGAAACCATTTCAGTTTGTATTGGCCAGCTTCCATTAACAACAAAACCTGCCCTAATTATCGCATTTACAAGTGTTTCCCAAGCATCTGGGTCCTTATGGGCAAACACGCAAACAAACCGACCATTTTGATTAAGCAACTTATATGCGGTAGAAAAGGCTTCTGCCATTCCATCTTCGTACTTTTGGCGTTCTACCTTTCTATCTTTATCAGTTCTAATATGCTGAACGATTTCACCAAATTTAGGTGTTAACTTTTCCTCGAACTCTTGAATTTTATTCGGATAGATACCCCTCAACCATGTATAGAAAAAGTCCGACAAGTCTGCATAAGAAATTGCTTCATAGTAAGGAGGGTCAGTCATTACTACATCAAATGACCCATCCGCAAATAGTGATACAGCACTTCTACGTTGAACTGACGGTGAAAAAATATGTGCTGGCATTTTCTTGAATGTATCTAGTGCTGTGCAAATTCGTTCATTGCAGATAATCCACCCTCCGGCAGAATCGCTAATAGATGATGGCTCTGAAAAGTCCCATAATAGGGATATAGAAAATCTAGAAAATGCATCTACAACGGCTTCAGCATCAATCTTCCATCTAACATTAACGCAGTTGAATGAAAGCAGACGATCAAAACTTAAAGAAAGGTAAGCTTGTATAGCCTCATTCCAAGCCCTTTGATTCGATTTCGAGTTGATCAATCGAGCTGCCGAATGTATAGCTATGCCAATAGTTCCGAGTGATAATAACTGACGATTTGTAAACAAATCGGAAAATTTATTAATGCCATACAAATGGCACGAAATAGAGCGAGTACTTGCTGGAAGCAATGATTCATCTATGGACAGGTCTGTAATTTGAGCCAAAATATTTGCATATGTGTTATCAGCTTCCGTGATCATTTCAATCTCGTGCATTGTAGGTAGCCTATATTCCTTACCACCAAGAGTATCCACAACGACTGCCGTCATAATTGCTCCGAGATTCCCTGAACATCCATGAAGACGAATGTCTTCCTTGTTCATTATCGTCCCGCAACAGGGACAGCTTGCCCCGGAACGGCTCATCGTCCCGGCCCCAAACTTTTTATCATGTTCGCGCTTGGTTGCGGCATTGCCGGCAGACTGTTTCACGGCTGGGTCTATGCCAAAGATCACTCCCCGCCGTTCAATATCCGGTGTCATCGTCAGTAATACCCGCTTATTCTCCTTCTTGCACAGCCAGCGGGTTTTCAGTAGCGGTAACACGGCCCGGCAGGATTTGCATTTGACGGTACGCGCCCACAAATAAGCCACCGTAGGCTTGGCGACCCAGCGCGGATTTTTGGGGTCATCCAAGTAGTCCTTGGCAAAACCGGCATTGAGCAATTCGATTTGCGGCTCGCCTAGCTCGTTGAGCGGAACGAGTTTCAAGTGCTCTGCGTTATCCTGTGCCAATGGCACTTTGGCGTAGGGTTTCTCCGAACAATATTCGGCATAGGTGGGGTAGAAACGTGCCAGCGATTTTCTGGCTTCTTTGAGCACCCACAGTCCCCATGCCCGGACATGCCAGGCCAAGTCGGCTTCCAATAATTCAGAAGGTATGGGGTCGTGGCCGAAAAGATCAATGGTTTCGCCGGATTGGGTGTAGGCCGACTCGGTCTCTGAGACCGAGTCGGTCTTTTGTGTCGAGGATGAGGGGAACAATTCGTTAAGATGCCGCTTGATCGTGGCCGGTGTCAGTCCTTGGGCTTTGAGATAAGCCGCCATGAATTCACGGTCACGGAGGGCGAATTCCGGCAACCTCCGGGTTTGACCGGCCAGTTGTTGTGGGTATTCGAGTGTGCATTTAAGGATGAACCAGGCCACCGGGTTGATGTCCGCCGCCGTCACCTCGCAGCCTAGACGCATCGCCTCCAGCGGAATCGCCCCGCCGCCGGCAAAAGGGTCTAGCACCTTGGGCGCACGGCCACCATAAGCCTTGCGAATTTCTTCACGGAACCAGTCGAGTTCTGGACCCGACTCACGCCCCCAATGCAAAATGCCGCCCTCGGTTTCTTCCGTCGCCACATCCTCGACCTGACCATTGGCCTGTTTTTTTGATTTCGTTCGTTTCACCAAGCTGCCCGCCAGCCGTTGTAAAATTTCATCCCGCTTTTCCTTGTCGCCGGGGTCGGGCAGCAAGGTGGCAATCAAGGCTGCGCGGCAAGCCGCCAACGGACGCCGCGCCGGCCAAATGTGCAGTGTTGAAATATGGCCGTGGCGGACGTTCTTTTCGTGTACCGAGTCGATGGAGGCTTGCTTGAGCGGAAAGGCGACTTCGATGAGGCGTTTATTGTTAGTCATCTTTCGGCTCCCCAACTATCTGCATCAATCGCCGCGACATGGCTTGCACGTTGAGGGCGATCAAGCGGAAAAAATCACTCTTGTCGTCCTGCAAGTTGGCTTTCTCCAAGGCATCGTAGTAAGCCCTTCGGCTGTCAATATCGCCTTGAATATTCGCCAAGGGGTAGCCGTTGGAAAGCAGTATTAAATTCATCACCAATCGGGATGTGCGTCCATTGCCGTCAATGAAGGGATGGATAGTGACGATGCGCTCATGCATTTCCGCCGCCAGCAATACGGGATGCAAGGTCTGGCTGTTGGCTTCGTACCAGGCAAAACACTGCTCC
>CAIOOA010000230.1 GCA_903859815.1 uncultured Methylococcaceae bacterium
ATTGACCCCTGTACGTTCCGATACCCCACCGTCTGAATACCTGGTACAATAACGGTGGTGATTGCCCCAAACCGAAACCAGTTCCGATACCCCACCGTCGGAATACCTGATACAATCGCTGGCAGCATGTGGCAATCGGTGCTCCAGTTCCGATACCCCACCGTCGGAATACCTGATACAATCCATCATGCGCGACATCCTTGAATTTGACCGTTCCGATACCCCACCGTCGGAATACCTGATACAATCAACCCGGCTGTGCATTGCCTGTACCTTCCGTTCCGATACCCCACCGTCGGAATACCTGATACAATTTTACCACAGGAGACCACCATGGCAGAAAGGTTCCGATACCCCACCGTCGGAATACCTGATACAATATGACGTGAAGCCTAACGCCGCATTGAGGCGTTCCGATACCCCACCGTCGGAATACCTGATACAATAAACCCCGTCAAGGGCCGCAAGCTCAAACAGTTCCGATACCCCACCGTCGGAATACCTGATACAATTAAACAGGTTCAGCGCCATCTTGCCGCTTGGTTCCGATACCCCACCGTCGGAATACCTGATACAATCTGGGCAATGACACGACCGACGCATGGACAGTTCCGATACCCCACCGTCGGAATACCTGATACAATTGACCTGGTGCAATGCCAGCACTGCCAACAGTTCCGATACCCCACCGTCGGAATACCTGATACAATTCCCTGATTGATGCAACCCATGAGCGCACAGTTCCGATACCCCACCGTCGGAATACCTGATACAATCGACCGCGACCGATATCACCCCCGGTGTCAGTTCCGATACCCCACCGTCGGAATACCTGATACAATTTTTCTGTAGGGAAACCATACAACCCCCTAGTTCCGATACCCCACCGTCGGAATACCTGATACAATCGGCTTGCTTGGGGATGACATCAGGCACAGTTCCGATACCCCACCGTCGGAATACCTGATACAATGATCGACATGGGCAAGCCAGCGACAAGTTAGTTCCGATACCCCACCGTCGGAATACCTGATACAATCGAAACGCCGCAAGCCTCTATTATTGCGGCGTTTTCACTAAAATAGTTCAAATTGTTCAGGCATTACAGGCTTGTTTTTGCCATAGTTGGAGCCGGTGAAAACTTTTGTCATGCCAAATTGTTTATCCGTCAAAAAGAAAAAGGTCACTTCAGCGCTGTCGGGGATATCGCCGCGCAAGCGGCTAACCAATGCCTCTGCATGAGAAAAAGTCGGGCAGTGACGCACATAGACAGAAAGCTGATGCCGGGTAAACCCTTCACGCAACAACAACTTTCGGAATGCGTTATAATCGTGCCGCTCTTCCGGGGTGAGCATCGGACAATCATACAACGCTACTATCCACATAATCCGCCAACCGTTTCCAGGCATAATATTTTCCTCTGCATCTGGCTTGTTTGCAGGAATGTCCCGCTGTAAAGGTTATGCCTTTTCATGGTGTAGTGAAAAACTGGGCAGGCTCAATTCGCCTTTACCTCGCTCCAATATCCGGCAAAAACTGCCAATGGTTTCTGCGATGGCGGAGGGGAGACGGTAATTTTGTCGGTTCATGGGTATTTCTTCCTTCATGAAACCAAGCAAATCCAACCTGCAAGCACCGTCAAATTCAGCATGGTTAGCGTGTATGGCGAAAACTCGTTTTTCCACTCCACAACGGTAAGGTTCGATGAAGTCGTCAGCTAAGTTGAACGGGTTTTCGGTATTGACATGGCCTAGGCCCAACGCGGGGTTCAATCCTGCCATGCTCAACTCGCGGGCAATCAGGGAACGTAACACCGCGTAGCCGAAATTGAGCATGGCATTGAGCTTGTCCGTAGCACCCTGCTTGCGGCGGGTAAAGTTATCACCGAACAGGCATTTCCAGTACACCCTTGCTGCTTGGCCTTCGAGGTTCGAAGCATCGGCGGGCTGGACTTGTTTTGCCAAACGCTCCAAGCGCAAACCGCCTTTCAGTCCCAAACAGCGCAAATTAGCCGCTTGCCTGTCAATTTTGGCGGAAACAATAGTTGCCCACAATGCATCCCTTTGGTTTTCGGGCAATGCGATTTGCTGGCGCAAACGCTGGACGATTTGGGTCTTGCCCAGATAAGGCCATTGCATGGCGCAGGGTTGGTGGTATTCATCCGTCACTAACACCATCGCCCCGGCTTCTGCCATGGCACGCAATACATGCACCGTTAGTGTGACAGTGTGATGATGCAAGCACAATACGGCAATATCTTCCGGCAACACAAACGCATCATCATGGCCTTCGCGACGGATGCGCAAGCGGCCTAAATCAACCGACAGATAGGCCGGGTGTTCAATCAGCAAGACGCGGTGTTCGGACATTCTTATATGAGTTTAAAATTGAGAATATCATGGTCTTTGGCAAATCTTTTGCCCTCCTTTGTAGTCATATCATCGGCATTTCGGGTATCAGTAATTGGTACTAAAGCCAAACGTTTAGATGGATTATCTAATATCTGTCTAATTACAAACCGCTGCTGATCTCGAATATCAACCACACTGTCACCCTTGCTAAAGCGCATAACACCCTGGGAAGGTTTTAAACCTTTTTCCTTCATGGCATCAACGGGTGTAACCATTCGAATCTTTGTTGCACCTTCACTCAAAATTACCTCCACATATGAATTTTCCTGATGTGGCAAAAATTTGTAATGTTTTCCACTTCGGCTGCTATGAATTATGGGATAAGCTTTATTTGCAATCCCTCTTTTCGTCTTAACCCCTTTAATTATCGTTTTGTGTATAGGATGAACGATTGGTTCTCGTAAGGCAGCTTGAGCAGTTTTGCCTTCAAGTAAACGTTGTTCAACAATCCTTAATACATATTCGCGTACTTCGGTACTCGCTATTTCATTTAATGCACTGCGTACTTTATCTACGGGCAAGGGTTTGTTATTTTTATTCACCCCAAAACTTTCCAACCGTTTACGCAAAATTAGAAATCGCTCTGTTTCAGAGGTGTTTTGTTCACTAAACAATTCTTCCGGGTCAAAGTGCCAGCGGGTTTTTTTACCATCTTGCGAAATTTCTACTATTCCATAAGCAGTATCCTTAAACAGCGGCCCATCTGGGAAGCGGTCATGCTTGTGAGTCAGGTTGCAATTGCGGACTAGTTCTAACGCTTTTTTACGCAAATCGTGCAAGGGCGGGTCAATCGCCAAACTGACTTTTTCCGTCTTATTATGCTTTCGACGAATTGATCTCTGCTTGAATTCATGAGCCATTGTTTGGTAAAGCTTTGGCGTACATAGTCCAATGACCAGTGCATCAATCAAATGGTGTCGATGGTCAAGTCGCTTATCCAATCGGCGGTCAGTGCGGTTTTCGTCTTCCTCGCTTTTTCGGCCTTCCCAAAAGGGTTTATGTTTGAAAAAATCCTCTTGGCTGATGCGTAGTCCATCGGTATCAAAAACGGGTAAGCTGGTTTCAAAACGCACCTCGGGGATAACGGTTTCCAAATGCCAGATGCGGCGTAAATAGGCGGTCAACTCACCGCGTGAAACTTGTACCTTGCCGAGTGGGCAGATACTCCTAAGCCATTGGGCGGTATGTTTAGCAATCCAAGCCGTTTCTTGAAATTGGCGTTCACTAAACCCTTCTACGGTTTCATTGTCAGTCCAGTCTTGGAGTTCAAGCAACCGTGCCTTGCCAGCCAGTTTGCCAAAATGTCTTTTTTCTCTAAAGCGTTTGACTTGAGCCTCCACCGCTCGCCAACGTTCAGGACATTTTGGTGGGTTGCCGCCCCATGCCTCCCAAGGCGTGTTATCGCCTTTGTCATGATTGCAAGCGGCATGCGCTAAAACCAATTGGTCGCGCTTTCGACCCACTTGAGTGAGTGAACGCGGCAGTATGTGGTCAACATGGGTTTCATGGCCATCGACCACTTGGCTCAGACTCAGCATTCTTTTTTCACAATAGGGGCAATAGTATTCTTGCTCCTGCCATAACCTATAGCGGAAGATATTGGTCTTGCTGGCAGATAAACCTTCATTCTCCAACTCCTTAGCTGCTTTCTTTCGCGCTCGGTTGTTCTTGTCGTTTTCATTTTCAATTTCATTGCGCCGAGAAACCCCTAACGCCATTTCCCTAGCCAATTCGACGATGATTTCCGCAGGCAAGCTACCCAATTGTTTAATGGCTTTGCGGATTTCCAATTCGACTTGATGCAAAGCCACATCCACCACGGTATTGCCGGTCAGTGGCGGCGGTGGCAGTTCGGTCAAGGGTGGTTTCTCTGCGTAATACTTAGGGTAAGCCAGTTCTATCGCTTTGCGTTCATCAATCGGGTTTTCTGCCGTGGATTCGCGTATCCACCGGGTCAGTTTCTCCAAGGCTTTGACGGAATAGGCCGAGCGACCCGACTCGAAACCCATCTTGGAAAGCCGGTCGTAGCCTGGGCATTTTCTGAGTGCGTTGATAAAGCCAACAAACGAAGGTGAAAATTGACGGAGTTCGTTGCGATAGCGCCATTCGCCCTTGGCATTCTTCCCATCGCGGACTGGCTTGACGAATTGCGTGTGCCAGTTATCCATGCTTATCTGTTCCGGCGAACCTAAATCTGCCAAGATGTTGATGACTTGCACTTGGGTCGTCCGATCCAGCGCATCCCACTCATGCAATAGGTTAATATTGGCACTCCGCCACGCGGCACGGGTTTTGTCGCCGGTCAATTCTTCCCGGCTGATGCGATCCATGTTCAAGCCGCGCCCCGGTTCACTTGGGCAACCGGCTTTATCCAAGGCGGTATAAATGGACTTAAAGGTGACAGTTTGTTGATTTTGCAGTAACTCACGAATGATGGCTTTTTGTTCGGGAGACAGCGGCTTGGCTTTGCTTCCCATACCCCAACGCAAATCCGCCAATTGTTTTTCTATGCGAAAAGCTTGTGCGGCAGGTTGCGCCATCGGCGCACGGGGCAAATCCTTTTCCAACGGGCAGCGGCCCACCATCGCCGCCGGAGATTTCAGCGGGCGTTGACGAAACAGTACGTCATGAAAAATCTGCTTGATCGGTTTTGATTGATTGTTGTCAATACGGCTTTCATTCAGAATGAGATGATGTTTTGCTTGCGTCCCCCAGATTTTTTCAAATTCCGCTTCCAGCAAATCGCGATGGGCATAGAGCTTTTCTTCAGAGTACTTAGATGCCAATTTGAGGCTTAACTTGCTTGCAAACCGATACGCCAAATACTGCCCCAAGGTTATGTCAGGGCCGCATTTCGCCATTTCTTCCTTCAGCTTGCCAATGCCCGTTTTGACGATGCCTTTTTCCTTTTCGTCCTTTTCAGCTTTGTCATCTTGGCTGTCGTTATCTTCCAATTTTGGCACTACTCCTTTATTTTTTCCCCTCTTGGGTTTTTGGTTGGTGTCGGTTGGCTCTTCGGTTTTGTCAGGGCGGAAACCACCGAAATACCCACGCCGTTTGGACATTTTTAACAACACACTCGCCAAATCCGCCAGTTCGATGCGCTTTGTCGCGGCTTCAGCACGGAGTCGATGAATGTTTTGTCCGCTATCGGGGGTAATGTCTTTGGGTTCAAGTCCAAGCAATGGGAGGCAATAGGCAATGCGCTTGAGTCGTCGGGATTTTCGATCAATTTGTCGTCGAGCAAGGCGAGCAGCCCGTCGAGCCGCTTTTTTGGGTTCCCCTACACCTTGATTTTTTGCTGCTTGCAGAGGCTCTTGAAATATGCGGACGGCGTGATAGGGAATGGCTATGGCTTCGCCTTGGTCGTTTAATTCGTAAGCCACCAAACCAATGGATGCAGTGCCCAAATCAAGGGCAAGACGGTAATGCATGCTTGCTTCTCCTAAGATTTCCAATTAACATAGATATCGTATCAGCTTTTCCGATGGTGGGGACTATCGGCAACAAGGCGAGTACCCTTTCGGGGGGAAAGTCACCGATACATGTAAAAATGTAACGGCCACTTCATTCGTGTTGTGGTCGTTTTTTTTGTTATGTATATTGGCTGCTTAAGTTTTAGGTATTATCCGATTGGATATGCCATTACGTTTACCTAAGCTCCAAAATCGTATCACCTCATTTGTGGCTTTCGTCGGTTTCCGGGTAGTCAAAGGTAAAGTGCAAGCCACGGCTTTTCTTTCGCAGTTGCGCCGAGCGGATTATCAGTTCGGCAACCGTTTGCTTGTTCCAACGCTCCAGCGTCAAAGCCATTAACTTAAGCCGTTCGTGGTGAGCCTCCTGAGCTTGTCGAAGGGCGAACCATGAACTGCTTCAACGTCAATGATTTCTCTCGTTCCCACGCAGGAGCTTCCCTACCAATAAGTTAAGCACGGATGGAGTGCAAGGCTTGCCTTGCCTAAAAACGCCCTCGCAAGGCAAGCCTTGCACTCCCGCATCATTTTGATCACACCCGATTAGGCAACCTGGCAATACAATGCCTTAGGTTCTGTCACCCAAGAAAACCAAAGCGGCGAGACCGTCCGCCATGAATACGACGCACTTGGCAACCGCGTCGCCACAGTCACCCCGGACGGGCGCAGGATCGACTACCAACACGACGGACAAGGCCGGGTGAAAGCCGTCCACCTCGACGGCGAAGCCCTGTCCCGGCACAAGTTCGACGAACTGGGGCAGGAAACCGCCCGACAACAAGGCAAGCTCTTCAGCCGCTACGACTACGACCCGGCAGGACGCTTACTCAACCAACAAGCCGGGCTGCAAGGTAGCGCCAACCCACTCATTATCCAAGGTCGGGCAACAGCTTCACCGTTGCCCGACATTCGGATTGTCGGGCGCAACGCAAAAAATGCGCCCGACCTACATGACTGAGGCGTAAACCGGGTCGGACATGGAACGGAACCTGATGGATACCGCTGTTTTGCCCATGCGGTATGATTTTGGGTATCCGAGTATATCCGCCCGTAAACCCGGATTACAACGCTAGATTTGCTAAAGTGTGAACCATGGTTTACAGTTAAGCCTGGTAGGTCGGGCAACGGTTTTGCTCTGGTTACAAAGCTGGAGCTTGGTAACCCGTTGATAATAAGTTGACACATCATCAGGAGATTGTAAACCTATGTCGCTAAATAATAACTTAATATTTAGAAGAGCAGAAACAACAGAGGATTTTCAACAAATCTTTGACCTTCAAAATAATAATCTAGTGACATCTTTAAGTGAGAGTGATTTAAAAGATGGTTTTTTATCTGCATCGTTTACTGTGGATGAACTTCGATCAATGAATGACAATATTTGTATCATGACATGTTTTTCTGGCATGGATTTATGTGGATATCAGGTTGCAACTACACTAGAATTTAATAAATCTTCACCATTGCTAACAGCTATGATTCAGCAATTTAGTCAGATTAGTTACAAAGGTAAGAATATTTCTGAGTACGATTGCTTCATTGCTGGGCCTACTTGTATTGATAAAAAATATCGAGGGCAAGGTATTTTTCCACAACTTGTAGCGGCAGTGTTTGATTTTCTTAAACAAATGTCAAATCCGCCCAGACTAAGAATTTCTTTTGCATCAGAATCCAACTTAAGATCTTTAAATGCTCTGAAGAAAGTCGGTTGTGAAATAATAGGTGAATTCGAATTTGACACCAATAAATTTATGATTATTTGCCTTGATTTACTCCCGTTTCACTCTAAAAATAACTACAAATAAGTTATCTGAAGTAGGTTGGGCAACGTCTTTTCTGTTGCCCAATACTCACTAACTGCCCTAAAATGGTTAGGCAACGATAAAACAGTTGTTCAACCTAACACTAAAAAACCTTTCCAGTCGAGTAACGTGGGCAGACGGCTCTATCGTCTGCCCACGCGGAACCCGGGATAATTGACTTAGGTTGCTTTACAGGCTCTTCAACTTCACTTCGACTCGGCGATTCAGGCTTTGCGACTGATCGTCCTCTTCCAGATAGAGAGGTTGCCGCTTGCCCATGCCACGCTCGGACAGTTTGCCCTTCAAATCGGGGAACTTGGTGACTAGATAGGCCATGACGGCGGCGGCACGGTCTTCGGACAGATGGTCATTGTATTCCTCGCCCCCGAAGATATCGGTATGACCGACGATGACGGCCATCAAATTGCCGTCTTGCAGTTTTTGCTGCAACAATTTGCCCAGTTCGTCGGCTTGTTTCTCCCCGTCCGGGGTTAGGGCTGCGCTTCTGAAGCCGAAGTTGATACGAATGTCCAACGTTGTCTCGGAGGAGATCGGAGCTTCTTCCCGGTGGCTGCTGGAGGCTACCGGTGTGGGTCCGGGACGTGTTGAACGCTTGGCGGTTTTGGCACTGGGTTTTGGGCTTGATTTGGAACTTGCTTTGGGTTCAGCCGGTTTTGGCTTGTAAGCATCCTTATCCACCATGGCTAAGGTCGGAGCCGCTGGTTTTCCTACACTAAAACCACGCCTTTTTGTCCCTGAACCGGTTCCTTCGGCTTCTTCCGAAGCGCTTTCGTCGGCGGCGAGCATTTGCGCTTGTTCCTGTTCAATTTCCTGCTCGGCTTGGAGCTTCTTTTCCATGTAGTCGGCGGTCATGAATTTTTGCGAAGACAACAGATGTTTGTAGGCATCTTTTATCCAAGCGGGCGCTTGCTCTTTCGCCCCGGCTTTTTCCAAATAGGCTTGCGCCCTAGGGTAGTCTGCGGCGGCTTCATAGGCGACACCTAAGTTTCCATAGGCATCCCTTTGTTTTGCCTCATCACCATTGGCTTCCCGCAATGCCAGTTTGAAAACAATAATGGCTTTACCGGGTTTCCCGCCGGCTAACTCGCTTTTGCCTTGAGCAAGGTATTGGTCATAGGTAAGGCGGTTTTCGGCGGGTGCAGTGGCTGCTGCGCTGCCGGCTTTTGCCGTTGATGCCACGGATTTTGGCTGGGTTGAACAGGCTATTGCCGCCATCATTACTGATGCGATCAGCGCTAAGCGGAAAATCCCATTAAGCCTTTCCAAGCTAACGAGATATTGGTTTTGATCGTGTGTTTTCTTCATAATTTCCCTCCCCCGCCATGCGGAGTTTTAGTTGATGAAATGGCATACCCGCTTTGGTAAAACATTATAGTCTAATAAAATATCGCTGCTGATGGTCGGCTACTGGAATCACCACGACCCAACCAGTATGAAAGGCGACCAGAAAAAAGGATGTGCATGAGGTTTTGACTTATCTTGTAGCATACCCTTCTGTGCTTGTTGTAGGGCGGTGGCTTTGTCCGCTTCATTGGCTTTCAATGCCGTATAAAACCTCTCCATTAATTGGTAGGTTGCCTCATCATCGACCGGCCACAATGCGCCTAAGGCATTGCGGACTTTGGCTTTGATGGCTATGCCGGAAAAGCCTAGCGGCGCCCGGTCATCCCCGTTGGCTGTCTCGCAGGCGCTGAAAGTCACCAAATCCAGTTGGCGGCCTTGCTCTGGATTCACATGCATGACTTTCTGCACTTCGTCGAGCCGGAGGTTTTTATCATAGGTCATAATATAACTATCATTGGCCGAGTGTCCAAAATGTCCATGGGATGCGATATGGATAACCTCATAATTTCCGGTTTGCAAGTCGCTTTCCAAGTTTGAGTGGGTGAAAATTTTATTCAGCAAGGATTTGCTTTCCAACATGCCATTCAATGAATCAATTTCCTTGCCCACACTTTCCAAAGACATGGCATCAACCAAAGCAGTTCGATATTCGGGCGAACCTCGTTTCGGTGGGTTCTTTTTGGCTGCCTGTTTGACCCATATATCTTGGTGGTCTGGCGGAAGCTGATCCACCGAATCTCCGTCAGGATTGCTCAACCCTGCCAATAGGGTTTTGCCCAAAGCACTTTGTTCCCGCCCTGCACTGTTGAATAACAAACCATTATTGATGACCACAGCATAGTTTTCGGCAAAGAAGGATTGACTGTCATCATCGTAGAATGCACTGATGGGCGCCAACCTCAATTTGCCATCGGGGATATAGACTATCCTTTCAATGCCATTAGCTTGCAATTCGGTTCGCAAGGGTTTCACCAGCCATTGATATAATTTTTGGCTGCTTGACTTCCATTCCTTGTTTTCCTTGCCATGGCTGTCTTTATCACCATAGTTCAATTGCCTGTTCAGTTCTTCCGCCTCATGATTGATCCTGTCTGCGGTGACAGCGACCGAGGGTTTTTGAACAATAAGCCCGTCATGAACCAATAATAGTTCCAAGCGCTTGTCAAAGATGATGGGGTATAGAATAGCCGTTTTACCAGTGGCTTTGCGCAGGGTTTTATCCAAATCAGCCAACCCTCCCACCGCAGAAAGTGGCGATAGCCCATTGAGTGGGGATTGTTGCGGTGCATCCTTGTCTTCGGAGGCGGCTTGTAAAGAGCAACGGGCATTGAAATAGTCCTCAAGTTCAGACTGTTTGAGTTTTTCCAATGAATAAATCGTTTCAAACAATAATGCCTGCCGATCCTGCGGGTTGGATTGTTGGCTGGCCGTGCGCAAGAGCAAATCGGCCAAACCGCGATAGATAGGTTCCAAGGTTTCGGAATAGGACGATTTGCCATCGGCATAAACCATAGGAATGTCATTGCGAATCTCATCCACATAAAACATGGCTCGCCGATAAGCCAACATGGCATCTTGGTTGCGGCCTTCCAGCGCCAACAGCCGCCCTAACTGAGATTGCCATTTCATGGTCAAATCCGGTGACTTGGATTCCACCGAGTGACGAATGGCGGCTTCGGTTTGTTGAATGGCTTCTTCGCGCTTGCCCACCCTTTCAAAACAGGCAGCCAGAAAGCCTTCGCCTTGCGACAAGGCGCGAGGCATTTTGGCTTGTGCTGCCAATTGATTGGATTGGGCCGCCAGTTCGCACCCAAACTTTGAAATGTCTGCCGATTGATTTGCCACCCTGCCATCCTTTTGCAAGCTTTCAAGCTGATCCATGATATTAAGTAGCAAGTTGACGCGGGAAGGGATATCGGCCACATTGCCCAAGTTTGCATCCACCTGTTTTAACTGAGTCAACCTTTTCGCAGGATTATTTTCCAACTTGGCCAATTGCAGATCGGATGCATAAAGCAAGGCCGAATCCCCACTGGCTTTGGCTAACCTCTGGCTATTATTGAATTCGGTTATCGCCTGTTGCCTATATCTATTTTCCAATTCCAGATACTTTTTCTCTTCTTCCCGCCTTGAATCCTTTTCAGCGTTTTTGGCTTCGATGGCATTATCTTGTGACAACCGGGCATAGACTAAACCAAGATAAGCCCTGACACGCCCTTCCGACGACGGATTCTTTGCTTGCTGGGCCAGTTCCAATGCACACGTCAATCGAGGCTCGGCAAAATTCATCAGGGTTTGATGGGCGCTGTTGGCTTGGTCTGGGGTCAACAAATGCAATAAATATAAGGTATATCCTGATGCACCGTAGATTTCAGCCAATCGGGACGGGGCAACGGGTTTGGGTGCATTTTCCAAAGCCGTGCAGTTGGAAAGCTGTGGGGTGACGACAGTTGAATCGGCCTGTGCTTCGGCCTCGGCCAGGGCGAGATCAAATTCAAGCAAAGCCAGCCGGTATTTGCCAGCCTCCAAGTTGGCATAGCCTTGTGCCAAATGCGGACTGTTCGCAACAAAATTGGACGCAACCGGTTCCCTATTGAACCCAGCGGTTTGAATCGTCGATGATGTTGGCTTCGTCACCGAGCAACTAACACTGGCAAGCAGTAAGCCCAGGCATAGACACCAGTGAAGTAGTTTTTTAAATGTTATCAATCGCGGCATTGGATTCTTGTCAAATTCCGGCAGGGCAAACAGGATTAAAATACTTGCAATCTCATCTGAAAATTAACGCCATTATCTTGCAAATCATAAGGGGTTCCGGGGGTCATCTTATAGTCTGTCAAACGATTGGCCCAATACAAGGATGCCGACAGGCTTTGGTTGGCACCATCAAATCCTACCCAATTATATTGACCGTCAATGCCAATGCCGGTGGAAAAAAGGTTAGTGCCGGATTGCCGATAATCCCAAGCACCGCCATAATTCAAAAATGGGACTAAATAAATGCCATAGGGAAGACCGGTTTGGCCCCAGAATAGGGGCAAGTGTGCTTCAAGCGCGGTGTAAAACCCCTCATCCCTGACTAAATAGTTTTGGCGATAACCTTTGACCGTGAAAAACCCACCAATGGCTAGTTTTTCCAAAGGCAATAGCTCATCATCGGATAACTGTAGCGCACCGCTGAGCGAAATATAAGCGCCTGTGGATGGAAATGAATACCGCCCTGCCGCTTGTAAAATCCAATCGACAAACCGCCCATCGCCCACTTGAGTGGTAATGTTCGCACCTAAGGCATCGACACCAACCGATACGGTGGAGCGTAGGTTTAAGGCTATATTGCGTTCTTGATAAATATAATCTTGCCAGAGGCGCAACACGGTTTCTTGGTTTTTCCCATTATGTGAGCCAGGACGTCCTGGGTCATTTCCATCTATAGTGGTGATGTCTTGACGGATATTAAAATTAAAACCTACCGTCAATATTTGGTTGACATCTAGGATAAATGGATGTAACAATTGTGCATCATAACTAATGATGTTGCTTGCAATATTCAGCACTGAAAAAGGTTGTTCCACCAATACTGTATTGCTATTCGTGTAGTGAAAGGCAAAACGGGTACCCTGGGGAGTTAAAGGAATGTCAATCCCAGCATAATAGTTTTGAGCACCTGATAAAGTATTAAAGTTAAAATTAATCGTTTCGCCGAAACCAGTCAGGTTTGCAATCCAAGTGTCTATGCGCCCGGTATATCCGCCAATGGCAGGCGGGGAGAAGTTGTCAGCACTCAATGCCAAGCCATAATTGCGCCTTCTCGTTACCTTTAAATCCAAGATAGCCTCACCAGGCTTGGCACCCGGCAACAACGTGCCATTAAGCCGGTCTATCAGAGGGTCGTTTAGCAAGCGGGAATAGCGCTTCTGCAATTGATTGGTATTGAGTGGCTCGTCTGGATCACCCATTAAGCGGTCACGGATATATTGCTCCCTCAGCCATCCGTTCCCACTGACCCGTACATCGCTTAGCTGGCCTTCGACTATTTTGACCTTCAAATCACCATCCTTGAAGGTTTGGTTTTCGATTACAGCACCCGAACTGATATAGCCTTTATCTACATAAAACAGCGTGAGTTGATAGCGTAATTGCTCCAAGTCACTGCCACTCAAGCGACGGTTCAAATACGGGTTTGTGACTTCGCTCAATTCCTCATCTGAAAAAGTATTATTACCTTGGAAAACGATCTTTTGGACTAGAATCCTAGCTTCTTTATCCGATTCGTCGATAGGGCCTTCTGCTGGCTTGCCGGGTAGTTTTAAAGTGCTTTCTTTTGGCCTTTCGCCTGGTTCAGGAACGCCCTCAAACAAAGGTTTATTACTGGGTTTGCTGGGGTCGCTTAACGGATCCAAATTATAAAGATTTGGTTCCCTAACCTTATTGGCATTTTGATCAAAGAGTTGTTGCAAGTTTGGATCCGCAAATCCAGTATGCAACCACGAGCAAAGCAACATGGCTAAGCTGAATGCTATCGCTTTATTTGTATTCTTCATGATAGATTCCATTGCTTCCCAATTGTCACTTTATCAATTACATTCTCGGTCCGGTGTCCGGCTTAGAGCAGCCAGCTTGTAAGGCTGTTGCAAGCCAAAGCCTACATTCTTGGCATGAGCCATCTGCTTGGATGTATCGCCATAGCCAACCGGCAATGGCAGAGTCATACTTGATGCCACTGCGTAGCCTCCACTGCCATTGCTGGACAAAGAACTGCCTTCTTTTTCACAAGGGTTGCTGCGCAAATCGGCTTGCCTGTCGGCCAAGCTCCATTGACCAATCACCGCTTTCACCGCTGCTTGAACCGAGTCGGTCGCACTGAGTCGAATGTTTTCGGAAAGCTTGAACTGGTGGGTCGCGGCGAAGATGGATTGCCCCAAGGGGCTGATCACTAAGTCGGGCTCCAATTGTGTGGTCACTCTCCATTCGGCGGAACCTCCATCGATAAACGTGCCATTATTTACCGTACCAAAAATAATTCGGGTGTTAAATTCGTTGCCATTGACGATGGAGATATTACCTCCCCTGCCACTAGGAATGGTTTTCGATTCCACAACACTATTGGCCATTCTCAGATTAAGCAAGTCAAACTTAATGTTATTGGAGGTTTCAAAATTACCCGCGCCTTTATTACGAATGATGGAGCGGATCATATCAAAGTTAATGCCGGCGACGAGTATATTGCCTCCATCGGTTCCTTGTGAGTCTATCGCGACAAGGGTATCGGTCATGTTGATGTTATTTGCCCCCAAAATGATATTGCCCACAGGATTGGATTTTTCAAAACTGATGGGGTCTATCGTCAACGTGTCCGAGTCAAACGGTGACAATGTCAAATTGCCAAGGTTGCTCGCCGTCACCCATGCCCCTGCATCTCCCTTGATGGTGTTGGCTTGGATTTCCGCCGATCCCGTATTGTTTAAAACGATTACCGGGATTTCACTGTTCGCGCCCATACCTGTCACCTCCAGGTTGGGTGTACTTATTAGCACATTCCCAATGTTGGATGCTTGGATGGCGTTCTCACCAGATACTCCTATGTCACCCGAGTTTGACTGCAAGCTCATGTCGCCTGTGTTGCCGCTGTTGAGTTGCCCTCCATTGCGAATAGTGATGGCTGTTTGGGCAGACGTATTGCCACCTGTTGCCTCCACGGTCAAATTGCCAATGGAATCCACGGTAGTGGAAATTTTGGAACCTCCCCCATCTAGCAAAAGGTTGCCACCCCTAACTATGGTGTTGCCTCCTGCGATCTTTTCGATGGTTCCGCCCAACATGACGCTGACTTGCTTGGAGGTGAGGTTGCCGCCGTCGGTCCCGACATTGAGCGCGCCCCGGTTGGTTGCGGTGACTTTGGCCCCCCCGGTGACGCCGACGGAGGAGCCTGCCACGGCGGAGAGGCTGGCGTCACCTACGGTGTTGGCGGCAATCTGGCCTTGGTCGGCGACCCAGAGGGCGTAGCCGCCTGCGGGGTCCGCGCCGAAGGCGTGGACGGCAAGCCCGGCGCCCAGCGGAACGGCGGCAGCTTGCGTGGGCGATGCCGGGTCGGACCCGGCGAGGATGGCGCTGTCCAGTCCTTGGACTTTGACGGTTCCGCCCTGCACGTCGAGCTTGCCGGTCGCGCC
>CAIOOA010000231.1 GCA_903859815.1 uncultured Methylococcaceae bacterium
AGCCTGTTTTTAGTGGCAAAGACGGTTCTGGTAGGGCAAAATGAGCCGGTCAAAGTCTTTTGGACGAGAATCTTCAAGTCCACAATAGCATTATAACATATTGTTTTGTAATAATAATAGCGCTTTCCGTTCAGGCACTAGCTTACAGAAATCGTCGCACCGTTGCTATTAGGCAACGGAACCCCCCATTTGCATTGCCGCCAGAAAAGCTTCCGCCCCAAGGTTTGACTCGCCGTAAACCAATGCATGGGTGGCATCCAACAAAGGCGATTGGCTACGGTGTTGTTGAGTCAGCGATTTGCCAACCAGTAAGGACTCGATACCTTCTGCGGTCTCGCCGGAGGCTTCAAGCTCGTCCAATAGTTCCGGCAAGCGAGAGCCTTCGCCCAAGCGGACACCGATGGTGTAATTGCGGGCGAAGTGGCTGGAGCAGGTCAGGAATATGTCCGACAAGCCGGCTAGCCCAAAAAAAACATCGGATTGCAGCCCCATTCTTGCCATCAAGTAGACGATTTCGGCCAAGCCTTCCGCCAACACTAATGCCCTGAAATTGTCTCCCAGCCCTAGCCCGGTGACGATGCCAACTTCAAGGGCGACAATGTTTTTCAGTGCGCTGGCGTATTCGTAAGACAGGAGGTCATCCGACAAGTTGATTTTGACGGTAGGCGTGGCAAGTGCCCGTTTCCCATGCTCCCTCATCTGGGGCGAGTTAGACGCAATCACCAGTGCCGTGGGTAGGTTCTTGACGAGGTCGAGGGTGATGTTAGGCCCTGAAAGCGTCCCGATGTGTTCGGTGTCCAGTTCTTCGGCGAGGACTTGGGACATTAGACTATGGGTCGCTGGCTCAAAGCCTTTGGTGACGGACAATACGGATTGCCTTGCATGGGTCAAATGGCTGACACTTCGCGCCACCCCGCGCATGGCATGGGATGGCACGGCCATCAGGATCAGGTCCGCCCCCGAAACATGTGCATCGAAACGGGTTGAAGACCGCACCTGCGGGTGAAGGCTTAAGCCGCCGAAAAAAAGGGGATGGCAATGTGTGGCATTGATGGACTCCATCACGCGGTCGTTCTGGGTCAGTAGGGTACAGGCATGACCGGCTGTTGCAATCGTATGGGACAATGCCGCGCCCATCGTACCGCTGCCGATGACGGTGACGGTTAGGCGATTGCGTTCAGATACCACCACTCACCTCGATAATTTGGCCTGTCATATAACCGGATGATTCGGAGGCTAAAAAAACAGCCACCTGGGCCTGTTCTTCCGGGGTCGAAAGCCGCCCCAGCGGTATCGAATCCAACACGGCTTGCCGCTGCTCGGCAGACCTGACCCGCCAAAATTGTTCGTCGATCCTTTCAGTCAGGGTGATGCCGGGCGCGATGGCATTGCAAGTAATGCCAAACGGTGCCAATTCTCGTGCCAACTTTCGGGTAAGCCCATCCACCCCGGCTTTGGATGCGGCGTAGGCAACCGACACTTTGTCCCGCCGCCCGTGGCTGGCAATCGACGAGAAATTGACGATTCTACCGTAAGCATTTTTTTTCATCAGCGGCACGGTTGCACGGCAACACAAAAAAACAGAGTTCAGATTGAGTGCGATCAGGGATTGCCATTGCCGCATGTCCATGTCCTCAATCCCAGCCCCAGCATTGCCAGACGATGAACTGCCCCCGACGGCATTGATGAGGATATCGATATGATCGTGCCTGGCTTCGAGCAAGGCGAACCGGTTTGCGACCTGTTCTTCATCGGTCACATCCAGCGCGTAGGTGTCAACATGATGGTTACCGGCTTTCCCGTTTTGCGTGTCAATTTGTCTTTGCAGTTCCGCCAGACCCTGTTCATCTTTATCCAACAAAATAAGCGCTTGGGTCTGGTTTGCCAGCATCAGCGCTATGGCCTTGCCGATTCCGTGCGCGGCCCCGGTAATGACGGCGATACGTTTAGAGGCTGGCATCCTGGCCGACCTCGCCCAATCGGCTGCTGCGGTTGCCGGACAAGGCATCCAGCATCGCGCACATTTTCAGATTGACCTCGGCATTTTCTCTCAGTGGGTCGGATTCCTCTAAGATTCCTGCGCCCGCTTGGACAAACAGGCGCGCCCCGTACTTGTAGATCCCGCGAATCGTCAGCGCAAACCGGCAGTCATGGCCGGAAACCCAACCAACCGTGCCGCCAAACAAACCCCGGGGAAAGCCTTCGAGACGGCGGATTAACCGGATGGACTCAGCCTTGGGCACACCGCTGACCATGGTGCTTGGAAACAGCGACAGCATCGCGTCGATGCAATGATCGCCCGCGCCGAGTTGCCCGCTTAACTCTGAACTCAGGTGCATCACGTTATTTTGCTGGACAATATCCAACAATCGGCTCACGACCAGCGTTCCCTGCTCACAGTAAGGCCGGAGTTCGTCCAGCATTTGCAGCAAGGCAAGCGTATGTTCAGCCAGTTCCTTGCGATCGTTCAGTAGACTCTGCCTTTTCTTTAGGTTCGCTTCGGCGTTGGGGCTGCAACTATTGGTGCCTGCCAGCGGACTGGCGGTGATCTTGCCAGCATCGGTCTTCAGCATGAGTTCGGGGGTGGCGATGACCGCGCCAACACTGCCAAAATCCATCAGGATCGCATCGGTGTATTTCTGCTTTAAACAATACCTGGCAAACAGTTCAAGCAAGTCGGCATCGTAATCAAAGCCTTGATACCGCGATAAAACCGCCTTGGTGATTTTTCCCGGCAGGGATTGCCTTGCGCCATCGACGGCTAGCATGAAATCCTGTTCCGAAAATTCAACATCAGGATAAGACTCTGCCGGTGCAGGGGGAGATGTGAAACACGGGGTTTGTCGCACACATTTCAATATACTGCAATCATCGCCAAAATACTCAATGCGCCCTCCCCGGATGGAGAGCCTATGTTCGGGAACAAAAAACTGCCCTAGCGGAAAAGTCGCGCTTTTGTCAGGGGCAACCCCCTGTAAACTATCCCAAGCGTCAAATCCTAGATAACCAAAAGCTTTGCTATTGACTGTGGCTGCGTGATCCCCGATTCGTTTGATCGTGGATGCCCAGTCATCGGCCTCGGCAGCGTCACCGTCCAAGAATGCAACGTGCTCCTTGGCCCCCCAACCAATCTCAGTGCAGCCTTCAAAGGCGTGAAGATAATAAGGCAAGCCTAGTAGTTGCTTTTCCCGAAGCCAATGGACGATTGCGATGGGCTCTATGGTTGGGGGCTTGTCTATGTGGCAAGGAAACGCCTGAACAATTTTGGGGTTCATCAAAGCTTATTTAACCATAAAGAGATTGAGGCTATACCACGTCTTCTCATCGAACCATTGCCGCTCCAGCCTCAAACCCGCAGCCTCACCCAATTGAACAATCTCGTCTTGGTCATATTTGTAGGCATAGTGAATATGGACGAGTTCGTCCGCCTTAAAGTCGAATGTCCGCGCCAGCGCTCCGATGGCGACACTCTGGTCGCAAAGGCTTTTTAAATAAATCTCCACTCGCCCCAAGGTCTCGTTGTAAAAACAGTGGCGCTGGAAGTTTTCCGTCGCGAAGGTGCCATCCAACTGCCGGTTGATGCGTCGCAGGGCGTTGCAGTTGAACGCATAGCGCAAAGGCTCTTTGTCGCCGGGGCAGCCGTAGGCCAGACGGATGGGTTCGGCGGCTTTTCTTAAATCGATGCCTATCAATAACTTGTCGCCGGGCTCCAAGGCCGTAACCATTTTCTCCCGCAACAGTTCCGCCGCTTGCTTACGATCCAAGTGTCCGATGTCCGTCCCCATCCATAACAGGAGCTTAGGTTGGCGTATTTCATTTGCCAGCACAGCCAGCCCAGCGTAATAATCAGCGATGATGCCTAGGATATTCAGTCTTGGATAGTCTTCGCTCAAGCGTTTGACGTTTTCCCGCAAGTAATCCCCGGAAATGTCGATGGGGCAGTACAGCGAACGCCCTTGCCGACCCAACAAGGCTTGCAACAGCAGCCGGGTTTTTTTGGCGCTGCCGCTGCCCAATTCGATTAAGGCCGTATTATCAGCCAGACCGTCCACCATTTCTGGCGCAAACCGAGTCAAGATTTCGGTTTCCGCCTGAGCCGGGTAGTAGTTTTTATCCTGCGTGATCTGCTCAAACAATTTGGAACCGTCTTCATCATAAATATGCTTTGAACGGATGTATTTCTGCGGGGCGGCCAAACCACGGGCAATGTCGTCGGCATAAGTGTCTACCGAACCTTGGGAAGCGATGTCGATGAAGCGGTAGGCTGTCCCGCCAAAAGAGGATTTTGTCTCGTCTTGGTGATGTGGCATTATACTAATAGTTAAATTATTAATTAACATTGGGATAATTTCATGGCAATGTCACTAGATTATATCAGTATAGCCTTGTTAAACTGAACATCCACATTATTAACAAAATTATCGAAATTCTCAAAGCCTTCAACAGCATGAATGTCATAGGTATAACCCGTAGTGCGGTGCTGTTGTTTGTTTTGCAAGGTTTTAAGGGATTCGATATAGCTTTTTGTGAGTGTAATGCCCAATTCGTTATACAAATAACCAACCGTTTTTTCAATATCGGTTACGAAGCCTTCAAAGGTCAACTGAATCTGGTTTTTGGGGTCGATAAGGTTATTGCATAAATCGACTAAAAACAGACTGTCTTGCTTCATTCGCTGAATAAATGCAACTTCCCATCCCGGTATCAGTATCGGATCAATGCCGGTTTTGGCATGGGTCGATTTTCGGACCAAAGCGTACAGGGAGCCCATAAAATCGGCGGAATGGCGGACTATGACGATAAACTTTGCGTCGGGGTAAAGCCGCATCAGCCGCGCAAACTTGTTATGACTCGTGACTTCTTTTGACAGATAGCGCAATCCCGCACCACCCTTTAGGTATAGAATCTTCTGCAAGACTTTATGATGGATATCGATCATTTGCCCTTGAACATGGGCGGGCAGCCCCGGAAAATCGTCAAGATAGGGCAACAGATTAGGGTATGGAAACCTCAAGAAAATGAAGAAATGATGCAGAAAACATTCCTCGTAAAAGATTCCGTCCTCCTCCCAGTCATACAAGGTGTTAGGATGCATGAGCGATGCCTGCTTCCCTGTCTCGGTGCATGGCCAATAGTCCGTGGCTTTTAGCCTTTCCGATAGCCCGAATGCCTTGATGAGCTTTTGCAAAGCAATATAGGGGAAACGCCACTCGATATGCCGGGCCGCGACGAAAGTTGCTTCATCGGCTGCCAATGTTCGATGCAGCAAGGTCGTGCCGCTTCTCGGCTGCCCCAAGATAAACACCGGACGAACCGTGCAGTGCTTGTAGGCTGGGAATAGCCATTCATCCAGCCACCAAAGCGCAGTCCACAAGGGGGTCAGCAACGCATATTTCATTAGAAACCAAGCTTGCCTCATTCTGTACACCGCATTCATAGGGGTTTCACGGTCAAACAACACGTGTTTCCAAAGAACAAGGTAGGTCCTCCAATAGGGAAACGGCGATAGCTTGAACCCCAAAAAATAGACGATAATGAGCAAAATTAAAAGCATCATGGTTTTGAATATAAAAACCTAGGACCGCTGGCATTGTCCGGGCATCCTAGGTAAAAAATGGGCATCAGACTGATCTTCAGCTTATGCCACGGCGAAAAGATTCAGGCTGTACCAAGCCTTTTCATCGAACCACTGCTGTTGCAGCTTCAAACCTGCGGCTTTGCCCAGTTGCAATATGTCGTCTTGGTCATACTTGTAGGCAAAATGGAGATGAACGAGTTCGCCTTCTTTGAAGTCGAAGGACCGCCCTAGAGAGGCAACCGTCACTTGCTGGTCACACAGGCTTTTCAAGTAGGTTTCAATCCGCCCCAAAGTCTCGTTGTAAAAACAATAGCGTTGGAATTTTTCGGTGATGAAGTTACCGCCCAATTCACGGTTGATGCGGCGCAGGGCATTGCAATTAAATGCATAGCGCAACGGCTCCTTGTCGCCGGGGCAGCCGTAGGCCCGGTGAATCGGCTCGGCGGACTTCTTGAGGTCAATGCCTACCAGTAATCTGTCACCCGGTTTCAACGCCGGGATCATTTTATCCCGAAGCAGCCCTGCCGCCGCGTTACGGTCTGCGTGTCCAATGTCCGTACCCAGCCATAACATCAGTATGGGTTGATGTATTTCGTTTGCCAGCACGGACAATCCGGCGTAGTAATCAGCGACGATGCCGAGAATCTCGAGGTTTGGAAAATCCCCACTTAAACACCTGACATTTTCCCGCAAGAAGTCGCCAGAAATGTCAATCGGGCAAAATAGCGCATGATTATGTTTATCCAACAAGGCTTGCAACAACAACCGGGTTTTCTTGGCACTGCCGCTCCCCAGTTCGACTAGGGCGGTGTTTTCAGCCAGACAAGCCGCTATTTCCGGCGCAAAACGGGCCAGTATTTCGGTTTCCGCATGGGTCGGATAGTAGTCTTGGTCCTGGGTAATCCGCTCGAACAATTCAGAACCGTCTGTATCGTACATGTGCATCGAGCGAATGTATTTTTGTGGGGCTGCCAAGCCCTTGGCAATATCGCTGGCAAACGTGTCAGCCGCATTGTGGGCGATAAGATTGATAAAACGATAGTTGGGCCCGTCACATGGCGGTTCTTCCTTGTTGTCGTGGGATATTGACATAGGGGTTGGTGTAACAACTATTTTTATTGTTGTATGGCCGGTGCACCTAGGCCACCGGAGGCGTGGTCAGCCCGGCTGCTCTGATTTTACTTGCCGCGGTTTGGACAGCCATTGCCAAGCGTAAGCTGCCACCAAACCCGATGCCAAGGAGAATGCGAAAGCCGCCACCACGCCAAGTGCTTGGATTCCGGTCTGGGCCACGTTGGGCAGGGCAAAATTCCCCTCCGTGCCGAGCAACCCCACGCACAGGGAACCCCAGATGCCGCTAAAACCGAGCGCAGCGATCAAGTCGGCGGCTTGCCGGTCTTGCTTGACGACTCGGTTGACTAGCCACTTGGAGGCAAGCGGCTGTAGCAAACCAGCCACCAACCCAATCACCACGGCTTCCAAGGCGGTGATGCCATTCGCCGCCGCCGAGACAGCCACCAGCCCACTGACGGCACCATAGGCAAGCCGGTAGCTAAGCCCTTCGCCTGCGTCGTCCCGTTTGGAGCGTAGTTCTTGGATAAAGGCCGCCAGCACTGCCGCCGCCATGGCCAAGCTTGTGTTGACGATCAACGCCACGGTTTGCCTCGTGTCGTCTTCTTGCTGACCGGTGACCAAGCCAAACCACGCCAGCCAGAGTACAAAGACCGCCAGGCTAGCATGAACCGGGTTGCCAGCGGGGGAAACCCCATCCTTTTCGTCTACCGCCCTGTCGTCCTCATGCGTTACCGGGAAACGCCAAACCCATGCCAACGCGAACCAAGCCGCCACCGAGTGGACCACGGTCGCGCCAGCGAAATCCGCGAACCCGAGCGCTTCCAGCCAGCCTTTGCCAAGGACTAATCCGCGACTGGCCCATGCCCAATGACCGAACAAAGGATAAACCAAGAACGCCAAGATTGCCGCCAGATAAAGGTAGGCACCCATCGACAGCCGATCCGACAACACCGTGGCGACGGCGATGCCCATAACCATGGCTAGGCCGACCTGAAAAAGCGGAAACATTTCCCGCCAGCCGTTGTCTTGATAAGCCGTCGTGGCGGTGGCGGCGAATTCACCGTACATGACCCAGTAGCCGACGCTGAAGTAAGCGAGAAAAGTCACCGTGCAGACCAGTAGGTTCCTGAGGCCGGCCGTGGCCACCGCCCAACGCTCCAGGCGTGCGCTTTCCAGCAGACTGAAGCCAACTGCGGCGACATACGAAAGCAGTGTGGCAAGCAGCAAGCCGACAGGGGCAAAGTCCTGCTGGGGCAATCGCAACACCGGGGCCGCGCTCGCCGGTTTGGGGGAGTCTTCCGCTTCAGGTTTGTTCTCGCCCGATGCTTTTGCATCGTCGGTCTGTTTGGGTTTGGCTTCTTTGGACTCGTCCGCCGGCTCTGATGATGCCTTGGGCGGTGGCCTCCTTGACGATAGCATGGCCTCCAAATCGTCCAGCCTGGTGGTGAGTTTGTCAATTTGTGCTGACCTGTCCATGCCCTTCAAAAGGTGTTCGTATACCCTAATCGCCGTCTCTTCCAGTTTGGCCTTCAGTTCCTCAATCGATTTGGTGTTGCCCCGGGTGTCTTGGCCCAATTTGTTCAAGTTGTCGCGCAATTCAGAGATTTTTCCATCGACTCCGCTGAAGCTGTCTTTCATGCTGTCACTCAAGCCGGAGATGCTATCGCGCAAGCTGGTGACTTTGACATCGACCTCCATGGCGGCAATCCTTGCATTCAAATCGTCGAATTTCCCCTGAATTTCCCGCTGGATAGGCTCGATGAGGGCAAGTAATTTCTTGCCTTGGGCACTGATTTGAACAGTTGCCGCCGCGCCGCTTACAGGCGTTGACGGTTGGGCGGTTGCAGGCGCGGCGGACCCCGCCGCCGGGACGGCAGGCGCGGTAGCCGGCTGCGCCGGGGGCTTTGCGGTTGCCGGGGCGGCTGAGTAAGCGGGGGACATGGAAAGCGCCAGCAGGACACAAAGGGCAAACCACAATCCATCCTGCAAATTGCCCGCAAGGCTGCGCGATTTTGACATTAAGCTGAAACCACCAGCCCGTGAATGATGCAGGTTTTCCATTCGAAATACTCCGATGGCGGGTTTATGTGGTCTTTTTGGGATCGGACGCCAGCAGAAAAAGGATGCCCAGCAGCGGGGAAAACAGTATGGACGACCACAGGTAGCCCCAGAAGCCCCATTTCCGATTTCTGCCCAGAAATCCAACCGCCACGCACAGCGCGACATAGATTAGTATGATCACATATTGGTTTATCATCTCAGATTTTACCTTTTAGGCTCGGTCGTTGTGGTAGTGGGTTTAGTTGGTTTCTGTGCCGACACCAGCCAATCCATGTACAGGTCCGGGGCAAGCCCCACCAAGGTGCCAGAATTCAGCAACCCATACTCGTTCAATACTTTCAAATTGACAGCCATGACGGGCATATCCTGCAATCTTTCGGCGATTTCGAAGACTTTGATCCCATTTAGCACGCCGCCGAACAGATTGACATAAAAATCCGTCTGGATGTTATTGGTTTCACCGAAGCGGCTGATCCGCATCGCCACGCCCTCCTCAAAATCAGGGTCGCCTTGCAAGGCAAGCACCGGTACCTTGTAAAATTTCAACGGCCTTTGCACCCGGACAACCATATCCTTATCCATACTTTGCAATCCGGTGACGTTCATGGTGTCCACCTCTATGGCGAGTTTCCCATAGCAATTGATTAACCTCTGTTCCGTCTGCGCCTTATCCAATCCGGAAACGGGTATTCCGCATGACTGCACGGCATATCCCCTCTTTTCGCCCAATTGCCTGATTCGGGTGACTCTTTCGGGTTCCTCGCCGGCTTTTTGCTCGCCAAAAATGACCCCAAGCCGCTTAAATTGCAAAATCTCACGCAAAAAATCGAGCTGTAGGATTCTAAGATCCTCAAAGTGTAGATTTGCGGAAAAGGCTTTTTCAAACGAGGGGGGTGGGCCGTCTTTAGTCCAAGTGGCTTTCACATATCGGTCAAATTTGCTTAGAAAAAAAGGCAGATGCACGCCCGGCAGCAGATGCCATGCCTTGTTATTGAGCACTTGAACGAAATACTTCATCCCGATAACGTCACCATGGACATCAAAGGCGTGAACACCGGTTACGCCAGTCCAGTAATGCATGTAATGCAATGTGGAGGAAACCAGTGTGGGCACGGTCGATTTGGCTGCCTCGATGGCACTGACCAGCATCATCATGGAATCAAACCCCAAAGCTGCGTTTTGGTCCGGTTCCCTGCCGTAGGCCCTGACAAAATCCTCGGCAAAAAGCTTGGCTTTGTTGGTGGCGTTAGGGCGGAAAACCACCGGGATAATGGTATTGTAGCCATCTTCGCCCACGGCTTCTTTATAATAATTGCCATCCAAGGCATCACTCCCCATCACCGGAGTCTTCACGCCCATCTCGCGCAATTGCTGCACCATGCGCGCGCCATCGGCCGCCGTCGCGGCGGAAATAAACACGAAATCAAATGCTTTGTTGGCAAACTGGGTGATCAGCGACCGATAATCCATCTCTTTGGGATCGTAGGATCGCCGATGCAAGAAGCCAATGCCGTTCTTGATGGCCGCATCTTCGAACAAGAAAGCCAGTTCCCTGCTGTTATCGTCCTGCGCGTACAACATGACGGACTTTTTATAGCCCAACAATGCAGCCACGCTGGACAACTGCCCTGCCATGTTGGAATTGCTCGGCACCATGCGGAAAACGAACTTGAAATTATGCGAAGTCAAGTCTTTAGAAGTCGAATAGGGCGGCAAGTAGATGATCTGGCTGGCTTCGTAGATGACCGATGCGGGGACCGCGACGACCGAGCGGCGATGCCCCAACACGGCGGTCACCTTCGGGTTTTTGGCAATCTTCAATATATTGGGCAGACTGTCATCGAAATTGGGCACCCCTTCTTTGACCAGCAACCGCACATTGCGTCCAAGCAGCTTGCCCGGCCTTGCGTTTACCTGGTCTATCGCCAGCCGAATGCCGTCAAGATAGCTGGCTGACCAACTCTCTTCTATGGCAGCGACATAAATATCACCCCGGCCCCCCTTGGCATACTCCAAGCGGTGCTTGGCCAAGTCGTCGTAATCAACGCCGCAGCCGACCAGTGCCAGTGCTGCGATAATAACTGGCAACATCAATAAACGCATGGATGGCCTACTGAGCATTTAAGATCAGGGGCAAACCGTCCTTGCCTGAGCCAATGACGATGATCTTGGCGTTGTTGGATTTGGCAAGTTCCCTGGTGGCATCTATCCCCGCATTTCTTAGAATGTTTTCGTTCAAACTCTTGGTAACCAAGTCATTGTATGCACTGATCCCGCGGCCTTCTAGGGTCTTGCGCTCCGCTTCCCTGTCGGCGGTTTGCACACGATACTCGTAAGACTTGAGCAGTTCTTCTTGCGACAGCTTGTCCTCGATGGCTGCCTTGATGGTTGCAGGCATCTGGATAGTTCTGATGATGATATCGTCCATTTTCACGAAGTTGCGCCCGACCTCGTCCAGTGCCAATAAAATGGTGTTGGTCAACAGCCCTTCCTTGTTGGTGTAGATGTCCTCGGCTGTATAGTTGCCCAACTGCCTGCGCATCACCGACTCGATTTGCGGCACGATCACGCGCTTGAGATAATCCGGGCCGATCGTTTGGTGCAACATGCCGAGCAATTCGACCTCCGGGTGGTAGCGGATTGCCAATGACAAATGCACGGTCATGCCTCTGGCGGTGAGCACATCGAACTCATGTAGGGCGACCTGCTTTCTGACCTCGTATTTGTACATGGTGTTAAGCGGGCTGATGATGTGCAGCCCCTCGGAATAGACATAATCAATCTGGGTTCCGGTTAACAGCCGGAACAAAACCCCAGCCTCACCTGCTTGTACGATGATGACGATGCGAAACCACAGAATAACCAGGGCAATGACTAACCCCAGCATGATTACTATGAAATAAGGGGTTTTGCCAAAAAGCCACTTGCGAAAACGCTTCCGACGCTCGGCCCGCTTTTCCGCACGCGAGGCTTCTTTCGTAGCTTTGGCTTCTTGGGCTTGGCTTTCTTGGTTTGGAATCATTAATGGTGACGGCGGTTGGGCGGGGCTTTGGCCTGACTATGTAGTTTTAGGGGACTCTTCAAGGGCGGATGCCAGCAGCGTTGCTTCCTTTTTGCTGCGCAGATATCCCTTGATACTATCGTAGGCACCGACCGATACTACGCCAGCCGCCAACAGCCCTAATAACCCCAGAGGATGGGCCAAGGCCAGCGCCTTGACACTTGAAACGACGAGCAAGGGGGTTTTCGCACCCACCGCCACTGCTGTTTTCAATGCCCCGGTGGTGTTCCCGGCTAATGCAGGGGCTGCGGTTGTGGCTGCGGCTGCGGTGGCCCCGGCAACTGCGGTTGGTTCGACAGGCATGTTGATTGCTCTCGCAAAAATGATTGGCTTTACAGCGAATTGACTAAATTTAAGGGGTTACGGCTACAGGCTATGCGGCCTACCATGGCTCGAACGGTACTGACGCCTACAAAATTCTAGTCGCTAACCTTCTTCTTCCAGCATACTGGATTATACAGATTCAACTTAGGCACTCATACATAAGTATCGCCAGATTAGAGTTTGGCCTGTGTCCAACAGAACACATGCCTAAAAAATACGGCTTTTAAGATAGCATCGGCAATCGGTAATGTCAAAATATAGGTTGCGATCCGCCTTCATCATCCTCGGCAATGAATCGGTTATGGCATGTGCTCATCTGTTGTGGCAGAATACCTTGAGAAGCATCGGATTTTGTATGTTATGCCTGTGGCCTATGTTGCCTTTAACTTACTTTAATTTATCAAGAAACCCAGTATTGGTCTTGGTTATTTTTCAGATCCCAGAAATGTTAGCTTTGGATTAACAAAACGTGAAGCTGCTGAAGTTCGTAGAAAAAGAATCTAATGCATCTTATCGGCGCATCATTATCATGGCTGCCATCTCAGGCATCGCCAACGGATTTTTGTTAAGCATCATCAACCATGCCGCACTCAAAGTTGCCAATGGCGAGGATCTAATCCAAGCCTTTTTGCTCTATTTGGCGGCCTTTATCCTTTTTCTATACGCGCAATGGGTCGCCTACGGGCAAGCGATTAGTGCCATTGAGGAATCCATCTACACCGTGCGTCTCCGCCTGATCGAAAAGATCCGCCATGTGGAACTGCCCTTCATCGAAGGCATGGGAGGGCGGACCCTTTATGCGCGCCTGACTGAAAGCAACACGCTGCTGTCGCAGTCGATCCCGCACATCACCAGCGCCGCCCAAGTAAGTATCCTGCTAGTGTTTTCGCTACTTTACCTGGCTTACATCTCGCCGGTCAGCTTCTTAATTGCGACGGTATCGATGGGGCTCGCCTTGGCTCTTTTCCTCTTTGAAGCCGATGACATAAGGTGCGAACTGCAACGCCTAAAAAGCGAGGATGAAGGTTATTTCGGATTGATTAACCATTTGATCGAGGGCTTCAAAGAAATCCGGCTGAATCGCGCAAAAAGCGCCGACATCCTGAACCATATCGCCCATGCCTCGGTGGAAAGCAAGGAGATCAGGTTTGAGGTGGGTTTGCACGAAGTGAAATTATGGGGTTTTGGTCGGCTTTTCACCTATGCCCTGATGCCTGTCCTGGTTTTCATCATCCCTTCATTTTTCCTAGTGCAGGCTGCCGACATCTACAAAATAATAGCCACCGTGTTGTTCATGACCGGGCCTGTAACCGTGTTGGTGTTTGCCTTGCCGTTGTTCAATCGGGTGGACTTGGCCATTGACGAGTTGACCGAGCTTGAAAGCGGCATGGATGCCGCCATCGCCAATGAGTCACCCAATGCAAGGCAAGAAGCCCTGCCGTTCAACGCAATCACTTTCACTGACGTTTGTTTTTCTTACCAGGGAAAAGACAATGAACCGGAGTTCACGTGCGGGCCGTTTCGGGAGACCATCCGTTCCGGCGAACTCTTGTTCATCATCGGCGGCAACGGCAGTGGAAAGTCGACGTTCCTCAAATTATTGACCGGACTGTACAGTCCCAGCGCTGGCGAAATCAAGGTGGACGGCATTGTAGTCGGCAAAGACAATTACCAAGCCTACCGGGAGTTGTTTGCCGCCGTATTTGCCGACTTTCACTTATTTGACCGGATTTACGGCATCACGGGCCTTGATCCGGCTGAGGTTGATTACTGGTTAGAAAAAATGGATATGCACCGCAAAGTCAGATTTCAAGGCGGCGGCTTCACCAGTACCAGCCTTTCTAGCGGTCAACGCAAGCGTTTGGCGCTTATCGCCGCCATCCTGGAAAGGAAGCCGATAATGGTCTTGGACGAGTTCGCCGCCGACCAAGATCCCGGTTTCAGGAAATATTTTTATGAGAGTATCCTCAAGGAATTGAAGCGGGCAGGAATAACCGTGATTGCCGTCACTCATGACGATCATTACTTCCATGTTGCCGACCGCATTTTAAAAATGGATGAGGGCAAATTTGAATGGGATGAGGAAAAGCATGGCTAGGACCGATAGTCTGCCACTGCTTCATCGTCTTGCTGTCCTACCCGGCCGGCCGATAACCGCACGGGGTCGAACACAAACAACCCTTGCGGCAACCTGGCAAGGCTGTCTTACCATCCAATTTCATCAACCCTAACCACATTATCATTATGCTCATTTTCATTTTGACGGGATTCCTCGTTGTTTTGGCCCTGCTGGTCATGTATGCGCTGATCTTGGGCGGTTATTACGAAACACCCGGCCAGATACTTGAAGCGGCAAAAGCCATTACCCTTAAAAAAGCCGATGTCTCCTTGGAATTCCGCGACTGGGTCGATACCGACTTGCAGGAGAGCCCGGAATTGCGGAAATGGGTCCTAGGCTTGCCCGACGAGGGTTTTGCCGCATTGACGCAAAGGCTTGCGGCTTTTTGCGCCGACATGAACATCCAGCTTGAGTGGCTGACAGGGCGGGACATTGATGTGGCGCCGGCAGCACGACAGGCCGCAAACGCGGTCGTGGTGGATTACCTGAAACTATGCCGGAAGGCGTTGAGCCACCAAAATGACGTGGCATTGTTTGCGACCTACCACAAGATTGTGGTGAATCCGTCAGATGCGCGTTACCGGGATGCCCGCCGGCGTTTATTTACCCGGCTGATTGCGGAAAACCTGGCACAACCGCTGCCCGCCTATGAAATGATCATGGCCTCGGAAACCCAGCGCCAAGAGCTGGCGGTCAAGGCAATACGGGAAGCCGCGGCTAAGGATTGGACTGTTTTCACCCGGGCGCTGGGTGAAGCATCGGAGGCGGGTGGGGGAGGGGAGAAATAAGCCGGGACCCCCGGCGCGATTCCGCAGAATGTTCAATAGACTGCGACTTAGGAAGGCAAATGAATTGCCAATCAGGCAATACCACATTTTTTAGCATGGGGAGAATAACAATGAAAAGATTGAAATTTTGTTTCGTGATACTGTCGGTGCTAGCACTGACTGGCTGCTCGCATTTTGGGGGCGAAAAATTGATGGTTGACCGGTTCAACTTCAACGAAGCCATCGGCGATTCATGGAAAGACCAAATGTTGTTGAACCTAGTCAAATTGCGCTACGGCGACACCCCGGTGTTCCTAGGCGTGCAGTCGGTGATCGCCCAGCATAATATGCGCGGATCGATGAACATGGGAGGCAGTTGGAATCAAGGCCCCAGCCCGTGGGCCGGGGCGTTAGGCGGTTCGGCGGAATTCTCGAATTCGCCCACGGTCACCTATGCCCCCATGCAAGGGAAGGTATTCGGCAAAAGCATGCTGACGCCCATCCCTCCGATGAATATCATCAATCTGATCCAATCGGGTTACTCGGTTAAGCCCGTGCTCAGGCTCACCGTCAAATCGATCAACGGCCTACGGAACATCACCGAGGGCGACTCTGCCGCCGACTCGGCGGACACCCGGTTCTACCGGCTGCTGGACGTCATGGCCGACCTTCAGCGTGAAAACTATCTGGCGATCAAAGATGTGAAAGACGAAAAGGGCCATACCACACTATTGCGCCTGCGCGAGCCGCAAGACGAGGGGATGCGCGGCAAGCTCCACGAATTCAGGAACCTGCTCGGACTAGACCCGACGGCCAAGGAATATACCATTATCTATGGCATCGCCACCGAGAACAACCGGCAGATTGCCATCCTGACCCGGTCTATCCTTGACTTGCTGACCAACCTGTCAGACTACATCGAAGTTCCGCCTGAGCATGTTGCTGAAAACCGGGCGTCAAAGTCCAATCTGGTGACTTCGCTGGGCGGGCGTGAGATCGAACCGCTAATGCGCATCCAAAGCGGCGGAAGCAAGCCCTCCGATGCATTTACCGCCGTTCCTTACCGGGGTAATTGGTATTGGGTTGACGACCGCGACTTCCATTCAAAATTTTTGTTTTCCTTCCTGATGATCGTCATGCAGTTGGTCGACACCGGAGAAGCGCCCGGCAGTCCGTCACTCGTGCTGCCGGCAGGGGGTTAATCTCTCGCCTTGAACCTCGCGCCAGACCTTTGCCAACGGGTTTACCGATAGCCCACCCTAGGTCTGGCATCCCACTCTGGCCCCACCCGATCAAAGCGCAGGGCATCTGTTCGATAAAGCCAAATATAGCCAATATCGCGGCATCACAATTCTTATGAATACAAACATTCTTTGGCATCAAGCCAATGTAACCCGGCAAATGCGCGAGCAGCGCAACGGGCACAAGAGCTTCGTTCTCTGGTTCACGGGGCTTTCCGGGTCTGGCAAATCGACGCTTGCCCACAGTGTCGAGGAGGCATTGTTTCTCCGCAGTTGCCGGACTTATGTGCTTGACGGAGACAATGTGCGGCACGGGCTTTGCGCCGACCTAGGTTTCAGCGATGCCGACCGCACCGAAAACATTCGCCGTGTGGGCGAAGTGAGCAAATTGATTGTCGATGCCGGGTGCATCGCCCTCGTGGCCTTCATTTCACCGTTCCGAAGCGGTCGGGACATTGTCCGGGCATCAATGGGTGCGGGCGATTTCATTGAGGTGTACTGCCAAGCGCCTCTGGGTGTATGCGAGCAGCGAGATGTGAAGGGTCTTTACAGCAAAGCGAGGCTGGGCGAGATTAGCGAATTCACCGGCATATCATCCCCTTACGAAGCCCCGGAAAACCCCGAAATCGTCGTCATGACAGGGGAATGCGACGTGGCTGAATGCACTAGGCAGATCATCCAATACCTTGAACAAAACGATAAAATCGCCCTATCTGATTAAATCTCATCAACGTATTGATAGACTTTGAAAATTGTAGGAAAATGCCATCTGATAATTTGGCGGGCGACGCACCAAGGCAAATGCGGACTGACCGTTATAGTTACGCTAAGCATACTTGCAAACATATAAGCCCAAGAGAGTGAACTCTTACCGCTTCATATAGCTCTTTTTTACCTAATGAGGATAAACATGCACGAAACAACGAGTAACAATAGTAATACCCAATTGGATGTGTCCGCATTTATTGACCAGCGTAACCAAGCGTTCATCAATCATGCAAAGGCGCAACTCAAAAACTTGGATCAATATTCCACGGAAGCACTGGAATGGCTGATGATGGAACATTACCAGTTCTCCTTTCGGAATACTAAATTTTTGGCGGATGCCGCTGAATTGGCGGGTTCATTCGACACCGATGCCGTCAAGAAGGAACTGATTCGTAACCATGCGGAAGAAAATGGACACGCTGCCATTTACAAGAAGGCGCTAAAGAAGATAGGCATCGATATCGACACCCGGACGGAATTTCCTTCCACCACACACTTCCTTGATACGATTGGCGAAATTGTGGGCCGCGAGCCTTCGACCGTCTTGGGTGCGATGTTCGCCACGGAAACGGCCGCCATCTTCGAACATGAAGTGTTTTTGGACATTTCCAACGAAGTCCTTAAGCGGCGCAAGTTGGAAGAAGAAGGCAAGAAGCTGGTTTGGTTCCATGAAATGCATTTGAGTGGTGTCGAGCAAAGCCACAGGGACGAGCTAGGCGTATTTCTGCAAGGTTTGCCACTCGACAAAACCGTGGTCGAAAAGGATGGGGAGCGGCCAACCATTAACACCCAACAGGCGCTCACGGGGGCCGAACTCGCCATTGAGGCCATGACTAAATGGTGGGCCGATCTATTGGACCAGATTCG
>CAIOOA010000232.1 GCA_903859815.1 uncultured Methylococcaceae bacterium
GGTCAGCGGTCAGCGGTCAGCGGTCAGCGGTCAGCGGTCAGCGGTCAGCGGTCAGCGGTCAGCGGTCAGCGGTCAGCGGTCAGCGGTCAGCGGTCAGCGGTCAGCGGTCAGCGTGAATGAGGACCGAAGACAATACCCGGAAACCCCCGTCGTCGTTCCGAATGTCGGGAAAGTTCCTGCTGCGGTAGTCGGCGCGTGCATCGTCAAGATTGAGGATCCAAGACCCGCCGCGCAAAACCCGGGAGTCGCCACTCGTGCCGGCCTCCGTCGCATGCGGATATTTATAGTCATTCAAACACCATTCCCACACCGTTCCCGCCATGTCTTCCACGCCATAAGGCGAACGGCCATGAGGATACAATCCAACGGCTGTGGTCTGCTCCAGATACCATTTGCCAGCGTTTCCAGACTTCTCGTTGATATTGGCAAACCCAGATTGATATTCGTTGCCCCAAGGGTAGATCAAGCCACTGGTTCCCCTCGCCGCCTTCTCCCATTCCTGCTCGGTGGGCAGGCGGATGGCGTTTGCTTCCAAACCCAACACCGCCGACAGCCAGCGGGTGAAGGCGACAGCCTCGTACCAATCGACATCGGTGCGCGGTCGGTTGCCTTGCGACCAAGTGGATTTTGCCGGTTGGGGCTGTTTTAAACCTTTCCATAACTCGGCTAAGACCGACTCGGTTTTGAAAACCAAGTCGGTCTGATTTTGGTAGCCGCCCGCGTCGATAAAGGCTTGAAATTGCCGATTGGTGATGGGATAACGGGAAATCCAATAGGTCGGCAATTCGCGGGTCTCGCCGTTTTGATAGATGAACGGCCCGCCGGGGATTTCCATCCATTCTATGTCGGGCAGGCCGTCGGCATCTAGCCCCACGCCCCGGCGCGGGTCGCCCAGCTTATCCGGTTCGTCGCCAATCGCGAGCTTTCTAGTCGGTTTGGTGGCGGGGTGGTTGTTTTCGTCGAACGAGGCTCGGATTTTAGGGTTGAGGGTTTGCTGGTTCCCAAGCTCCCGATTGGGAAGCTTTCTCCCTGAACCCTCCGATGGTTCGCGTTCCCTAGATGGAGCTTGGTAACGAGCACCATTCAAGCATTGGTCAACCCGCTGGCGTAGAATGGCGAAGTCGTTTTTTTCGAGTTCCTCAAGATTCAGGAATTGCATATCAGCCAGGAATGCAAGAAGCTTTGCGGCATTTTGGGAGATGTCTCGGAATTTATGGAACTCTTCGAGTATTTCTGTCGCCAGATTTGCAGGGTTGATTTTGCGGATTAGTTCCTCCATTTGCTGCACCTGATTTGACCAGTAGTCGAGATAAGTGAACTGCTGGGGTAAACTGCTCACTAGCGCATCCTCGATAAAAATCGGACAAACTCGCCTATGAAACCCTTTGTTGCGGTAGGCTTCGAGCAACTCGTACATACAATACGGTGAACGGAGATACTTGTCACTGATAACAACGATGACACAGCGCCCACGTCCGATTTCCTTCATGAAAGTGCTATTCAACGCTGTGTAGGAAATAGGCTTTATCGGAAACCATTTTAGAATACAGTAGTGTCGAGGCATTCGATCAAGTTTCCGATAATGTCTAATATTCGTCGTGTCTCGCCTGACATCGTAATCATGCGACTTAAGGGATTCCGCAATACGATTTACAATATCCTCAGAACTGCCCCTAGCGTAAGAGATGTAAACTACTCGTGAAGACGATTGGTTTACATGCTGCTTAAAAGCTGGCTGTTCCATCGAAAAGTGGCGCAAATTAATCGCGGTGACATTATGCCGTACAGCATGAGTGAACCCTTCCTTAAGGGCCTCTCCAAAGTTTGATTGGTTGCGATCAACCCGGAAGGGAAAAATTTCGATGTTGTCCAGCAACTTTGAATCAGCATCAAAATAACTAGATACCAGGATGATGCAACATTCATTGCAAGACTTCTTGATCCTGAACGCGAGGTCAGCACCGCTGTAGTCATCTTCCGCATCACCTTCTAGCTTCAGATCGATAATCGCCACACCGGGATTTAAGTGTAGAATCTTTTCTAGCGTCGCATCGAAATCGATCTTAGTTGGATTATTGAGAGAGAATATGGGACCAAACGCATGAAGCTCGCACTGAACCGACTCATCACCGCAAGCAACCTCGGCCACGGGCGCGATATAGTCTTTCAAATGACGCAGGGTGTCGGGATTATTGTCAATCAGAACAACATTGATTTTTTGTAATGCAGTCATCTGTTGCTGGTTCCAAATTCGGCGAGGCGGTCGCCAATTTCCAGCCGACGGGGCGGGGTGGTGCCGGGGTTGTCGATCTCAGCCAGCAAGGATTGGATTTCGGGGGAGAATTCGCCTTCGCCCAAGACCGACTCGGTTTCCAAAACCGAATCGGTCTTGGACGGGGGTTCAGGCTCAATCTCGCCACCCTCCCGCCAACGGGGACCGGCGTTTTCCACGTCTGCTTTGCCCCGTTGCCAGTTATCCGTGCGTAAATCCCATTGCTGCCCATCCAAAGTGGTCAGGCGTAGATACTGGCTAGGCGGTATGATGGCAATGCGTGTGCCTAAGCTGACGGTGTGCCAAGTCCCCGGCCCTTGGCTGGCGACATGCAGTTGGGTCGGCAAGGGACTAGGCAAAGGAATACGATCTTTGGCTTTGTCGGCAGCAACGAAATGCAACACTTGGTTGCGACCATCGGCGCGGATTTCCAAACCCAATTCGGCTTTGGGAATGCTGGCCGGCAAGTCGGGCAGCTTGACCCGCAGCCAATCGGGCAGGGCTTGCGGTTCACCGGGCTGCACCCAAGCCCCGGCATCGCCCAAGGCCAGCGCGGCATATTGGGCGAGCCACTTGGCTTCGTTGTTGCCACTGCCTTTGGGTGCGATGACGGACAAGGTACGCTTCACCAAACGCGACAGGGCAAGGCTATTTTCCCCCGATTCGGCATGGATGCGGCGCAGAATCTCGCGCAAACCTTGGGTCAGCTTGGCTTGGTCTTGTTGCAGCGCGTAATAACGCAAGTCACGCTCCAGGCGGTCCTCCGCACTCCAATGGCGGGTGTGCTTTTGGGTGAATTCCCAATAGGCTTTGCGCTCTTCGTCTTCGCATTCTTGCGCCAAGGTTTTGGACACGCCTAGGTGGAAGACAATTTCACTGGTGCTACGGGCGGCAACCAAGGGGCTGAACCACAGCAAGGATTCGACCTCGGCTTGGGCTTTAGGCACGAAGTGTAAACGGGCATTGCGCAGCAACAGCGGTTCGATGCGCGGGGCCAATGCCAAGCAACGAGCCAAGGCGATGATTTCCTTGGGCCAAGCGGTCTTGACATCGTCGAGGATGCAGCGTTCAAAGTCGTTGGGTTCGCGCCAAGTCATCGATTTTGTTTAGAATTTAAGTTAATTCTGGAGCGTCAAAGCTTGCTTTGACAATCCAACCCAAAGTCAAAGCAAGCTTTGACGCTCCTAGCTCATCCAATGCCCAAGCCCGATTTGCTTTTTCACCATCGCCGCCGTGGTTTGCGGACTCCAATGCGCCAGTTTGGGATAACCGCCCAAACCTATGGGCCAGCGGTGTTCGGGCCAAGGGATTAGGATCACCACAGGGCTACCGGCTTTGTAGCACAGGGCAATCAATTGATGCCAAGCGGGGTTCAAGCTGGCTCGTCCCTGCAAACCAGTGATGCCAAAATCCGTCGCCACCAACACCGGTCGCTTCTGCACCTGCCAAGCCTGTAGATCGCCTTCGGCAGTCCAGCACTTGGCTTTAGTTGGTTCGGTGTCAAAACTATATACACGGGTATTGGCTGCCCCCACCACTTGCCCGACTTGCTCGATCAAACCGTTCAAATCTTCCCAAAACGGAACCATGCTAGAACTGTAGTCCAATAGCAAATCGCAACCCCGTTCCAAGCTGGCTTCCGGGCGGCGAGGCAGTTGAACCAACACCTCCCTGTGGCAGATTGCAGCAATGAGCTTGGATATATCAATTTCATGACCGACACGCCGGGTGGACAAAGCGGCGGCTAGGATGTGGCGATGCGTCCTTTCCGGGAACAAGGTATGTCGGGCCACGCTCAGTTCAGGCTTGGCGGGGCTGGGTTTGCCCGGTGCATTCAGCCAGTCGGGTTTATTAGTAAAGGCTGGTGCGATGGTTTTCGATTTTTGCAAATAGCTGGCAATTGATGTGACTGGCAATGGCGGCAGCGGTTCCGACACCGGGGGGATGAACACCGGCGGTTTGCTAGGGGGCTTCGGCTTGGGTTGAAGGGTTTGGCGATAAGCTTGGCGGTCGTAAATTTCAGAAGGGGGCGTAGTCGGCAAGCTTGGGTTCAAACCAAAGCCTAGGCAAGCGGCGATGGCCTGGGCTTGCCCTTCATTTTTCCAATCCAAGCTTGCCAAGGCTTCGACCAGGTCGCCTAAGTGGATTTCGGGGCGTTTATCGACAGAGCAAAACTCACCCATCAGGTCTTACCCTTGACCAAGACGGCATTTTCGATTTTTTTCCATACCGAATCCTCCTTGTCGCTGACCTCAATCCCGCAGTTCTCACAAGCCCTAATCGCATCCAGAAATTCGCTGATGCCGGGTGGTCGGCGATTGCTGGACTCAGCCTCTTCACGAAAAGCGGGGAATCTGGCGGCGATGGCTTTGATGCGGGTTTTGTCGCCTTCGGGGAAATGCCGTTGGGCGATTTCCTGTAGCTTGTCCGGTTCGGGGTCGGGTATTCGTAAGATCACACAACGGCGCAAGAAGGCTTGGGGCAGTTCGCGCTCTCCATTGGTGGTGATAATGGTCAGTAATTGAGTGCCTTTGGATAATTCGATATAGGTATTGCCGTCCACCCGAAAACCATCCGGCAGATTGAAACGCTGTCGGTCCAAGGGTTCCAACAAATCATTGGGAAGGTCGGGTTCGGCTTTGTCGATTTCATCTATCAACAGCACGGCATGGCTTGATACTGTGCCTTCATGGCCCGGATACGGCAATTGCTCTTCGTGCTTTACCGAATCACTCAGGTCCATGCCTCTTAGTTTCGCGGTTTCTGGCTGAAATGCCCACCAAAACAAGCCGGGATTCAGGTAACAGGCATCGGGTTTCAAGGGTGATTTTTCCGAGCGGACTTGAGCATCGTTCAGACGACGCAATTGATCCACGTCTGCCGTCAGCGATTCCAAGCGGGTGCGCGAGGTCATGGTCTTGGACAAAAAGCTCCATCCTTGCACGGAGGCAATGGCATCTGCCAACCGACTCTTGCCGCAACCCGGATTGCCCGACACCAGCAGGGGCCGGTTGGTGGCTAAAGCCACATCCACATGGATGGCGATGGACTCATTGAAAACATAGGGTTCCTTGGAATAGGTTTCTTCCACCACCCAGTCGGAGGGAAGATTAAAATGTTTGGGTTGGTAGGGTTTAGTCATGACATGGGTCCGAAGGTATCATCCAAGTAAGTTTTGGTCCTGCTTTCATCCCAATAAGCGGATTCTTCACAGTTAATAAATGCAGCTAGTTCCTTTGCCTCATCCAATCTAGGTTGGGCATATTTTACATTGCCTTTAATGGGCTGCTTTTCTTCACCCACGTTGTAAACCATCAGGAGTTTATCTTTATAGATCTCAAACAGTTGATTCAACTCAACTAAGCAACCCGGATCGGGCAAACCGCCAGAGTCTGAAGGTGCCGATATGAGCAATACGATAGTTCTGACACCCCGATTGATCGAATCATCCCTGGATTTCTCCTCTTTAGGCCCATTAGGAGGCGGGCGACCACGAAAAGCCTTTCTCCATATTTCTTTTTTGCATTGCGTCAAGAAATCCACGGAACCCACTAATGTTACCGACACCACCAAAAATTTGTCTGACTCACCGGGCCAAGCTCTCTCAATGAATCGCTCCAAGGTATAGTGCTCGGTTTTTTGGTCAGGTCCAACCCTATGGGTATAACGCCCTAAAAAAGCCAAGGGTTGGCGGTCATTCACAGCCGAGCGCAAGAAGGCAACATCGGAAGGTTCAACCCAAAGCGGTCGAATATATTTAAACAATTCATAAGCCCTTGAATAGATGGGTCGGGGAGTCAACGAACCTATTCCCCGCTCAAAGGTACTGAAACATTGAACCGGTTTAGCTGAATCGGTTTGCAAAAACTGCCTAGCCAACAGGGCGGCACAAGCATTTTTGTCATAAGACAATTGATCGTTATGGGTGTGACAAACCGCCTTCACCGCCAAACCTAAGGAAGCCTCAGTGGAGTCAACAAGAATCCTAGCAATACCTTCTTGCAATATCTCCAACGGTGTCAGAGGATGTGAGGACAAGCTTTCCAGTTTGCTAAGGATATCAGCTAACCCATCAAGGATGTCTTCGGCCTTTTCCACATCCGATATGCATTGCCAACGCCCCATCTGCAATACACCCAGAAAATCAATCGTCAATTCTTCGGGAGTGGTTTCCCCTTTAATCGTTACCGGAATAAGCCTAAAGTCTTGGTCTATGGCGGCTCGCCAACTGAGAATGGTCACTTCTTTCGCCACCCAACCGGACTTTTCTATGGCCCGTTTCGAGAACAAGACAATGGCAATATGACATTCCTGTAACCAAATGTTCAAGCGGTCATTCCAATCGTCACCGGGTTTCAGGCGATCTTTGTCCACCAACACATCAATCTTACCCTCATATTTGTCCCGTATCGCTTGACAAGTATCTTCAAGCAACTGCCAATTGCGGTTGTCATTGGGATAGTCATGATCCACATCGTCCAGTCTGGAACTGTGGCTGACAAAGAGTTTGAGCAGGGGCATATCCTATATTACCGACGAATTGAAAACCGGATCAAGGCTGATTTTACACGATTTGAACAGCAGACTGGCTTTGCCGGTCCAGATTCCATAAAATCTACTCTCGAATTCACTTGGACTAGGGCCAACCGTTGTCAACCTGCATTGAGTCTTACCACATTATGAACGGCAATATGCAAACAGACAGCAAACTGCAAGCCAAGTGGCAGGGTGTTCGCATCGTAAACGGCGGCTTTTTCATGCTCATGGTCGGGCTAGTCATCGCGGTTTACCTAACCCCGCTCGGTGACTGGCTGGCAGACGGTCAATTGATTAAAGCAACTTTGGCCCAATTTGGTTCCGCCGCGCCCTTGGTTTACACCCTGGCGACTGCCCTCTTGGTTGCCGCAGGCGTTCCTCGCCTTGTGTTGTGCTCATTAGGCGGGATGGCATTCGGCTTCGCTTGGGGTTTAATTTGGTCGCAGATAGGCTCACTCTTGGGTTCTTATGTTATCTTTTTGTTTATACGCTGGCGGGGGATTCATTTCACCCTGCACCACTTTCCGCGCCTACGCGGATTTTCTGAACGCTTGGAGAATAAAGGTCTGCTGTCCGTGCTTGTATTGAGACAATTACCCTTGAACGGATTCTACAATAATATTTTGCTCGGGTTGACCCCGGCAAGTCATGGCGATTTTTTATTGGGTAGCCTGTTGGGCTTTTTACCTTTAGGCATCCCTGCCTGCCTGCTCGGTGCAGGGCTGATACAAGGAAATTGGATCAAGGCTATGCAGTACATCAGCTTTGGCTTCGCTTGTTCGGTCATGCTGGGATTTTTGTTGAACCGTCAACTGAGTCGATTTTATTCCAAGAGGGATTATGACCCTAATTAATTCGCCGCTTCTATCTATGACAGCATCTGAAGCAGAGTCGCAAGCATTGGAGAACACGCCATGTGCGGCATAGCCGGTTTATTCCTGCGTGATGCTGATGTGGATCGCCATCAACTCGATCAGTTGGCTTCCCGCATCTCCCACCGTGGGCCAGACAACACTAAGACGCATCTTGATGGTCGCTTGGGACTTGCCCATACCCGACTATCCATTATTGATTTGGCCGGCGGTGACCAACCGCTGTTCGCCGATGACGGGCGGCTGGCCCTGATTGCCAACGGCGAAATCTACAACTTCATTGAATTGCGCCAAGATTTGGAAGCTCGCGGGGCGGTGTTTGCCACCCATTCCGATTGTGAAACGATTCTCCATGCTTATCGGCATTATGGAGAAGGTTTCTTGGAAAAGCTAAATGGCATGTTCGCCTTTGCCCTTTACGATAAAGCCGAAGGAAAATTGCTGTTGGCAAGGGACAGGCTAGGCATTAAACCTTTATTTTTTGCCGAAACAGCGGGGGGGGTCGGTTTTGCCTCCGAACAAAAAGCGCTTTTCCCTATCCTGCCCAACGGTCCAGCCATTCAGCCGGATGCTTTGATTCAAAGCTTGGAAATCGGTTTCAATACAGGCGCTAATACTATCGTGTCTGGCGTGGAACGCTTGCAACCGGGGGAACTGGCCGTCTTTGAAGCGGGCAAACTGCTATCTCGAAAGCGTTTTTGGTCGCCCTTCAACTTGCCAACCGCACAGACCCGGTATGATGAGTCCGTCAACGAATTCGAGACCTTGATGGGGCAAATCATGCTCGAACACATGCGTAGCGATGTGCCATTTGCTCTGTTTTTGTCCGGCGGCGTCGATTCGTCAGTGGTATTGGAATGGTTGCGACGGGAGGAAGGGACGCGGGAATTGGCATCCTATACCCTGACGCTAACCGATGCGCCCAACCATGACGATTTGGACGCTGCAAAATCCATCGCCAAACGCTTTGGCCTACGCCATAACATCGTAGAATCTAACCTCCCGACCTTATTCAGTCACCTGCCGTTTGCTGTTTGGGCCGCTGACGATTTCATTGTTGACCATGCCATTTTGCCTACCTCGCTGTTGGCTAGGGAAGCCGCCAAAGATTTCAAAGTCGTGTTCAGCGGCGAAGGCGGGGATGAATTGTTTGCCGGCTATGGGCGTTACCGCCGTAGCAAACTACAGCGCTGGTTGGCGAATCTGCGGTCACCGGGTTCCGGGGGATTCCGCACCCGTGGACAACTCGGTGGCGAGTGGCGCAAGAAGCTGCTATCCAACTCCCTGAGCAAACACCTAGCCGCAGGGCGTCAAGGCTTTACCAATGCTTGGCGTTGCACACCGCAGACTTGGAGTGATTTGCAGCGTATGCAATACACAGACATATCCACCGAGCTGCCCGACCAACTCTTGGTGAAGGTGGACCGGATGTTGATGGCTTGGGGCTTGGAAGGCCGCGTTCCGTTGCTGGATCACCGTTTAGTTGAGTTTGCGTTAAATCTGCCCGATGATCTTAAAGTGCGGGGAAGGGAGGGCAAGCTATTCCTGAAACGCTGGGCGGAACCCATTTTCGGCAGTGAACTGATCAGACGACCAAAACGGGGTTTTTCCGTGCATGTGGGAATGTGCTTGCAAGGCGACAATCTGCGCAAACTGGGGCAGATATTGCCCAATCATCCGGCATTTTCCGGCCTTTTCAAAGCATCTGGCATATCGGCGCTGATCCAGCGGCAAGCCTCCAAGCAGGATGTGCCTGAAATCCTCTGGTCACTGCTGCAATTGGCTGTCTGGCATCGCCTGTTCATTGATGGCAATGGTCAGCAACCCGAAATATTCACCGACCCAATAGACTTTATCGCCTAGTACTCACCATGAAAAAACCGAAAGAATCACCCCCCATCTCTGTGTTGATGTACCATCAAGTCGGCAAATTCAAATCGCCGAAAACACATCGTTCATGTTACTGTGATGTGGGCCGTTTTCGGGCGCAGATGTCTTGGTTAAAATATGCCGGGTATCAAGTTATCAGTCTATCAGATGCCTACGACGCACTTTTTGCCGATAAAGTATTGACCCGCCGATCTGTCGTATTAAGCTTTGACGATGCTTATGAAAATTTCGCCGATCATGCACTGCCGATCATGACTGAATATGACTATCCTTCCGCCTTATTTGCAGTGTCAGGCTTGCTTGGGCAATCTGCCGAGTGGCTGACTGGAGACAGGGAAAAACCATTACTGCTTTCAACTAGGCGACTGCGTGAACTCCGTAAATATAATGTTGAAATAGGCTCCCATACGATTAACCATCCTCGGCTCAGCCGCTTGCAACCTGAACAGGTTTTACATGAGGTTTCCGACAGCAGATCGGCATTAGAGAACATACTCGGCGAACCAGTGAAGTTTTTTGCCTATCCTTACGGCGATTACAACCCAAGTGTGCGTGAGGCGGTGGAACGTGCGGGATACTTGGCGGCAGTGACATGTAGCCGTGGAATTGCCAACACTTCACCGAATGCATTTGAAATTCCTCGCAAAGCCATTTCCTACGGCGACAGCATAGCCGGTTTTTTTTGGAAACTCGCATTTAAAAACAAGCGCAAAGACCGCTATGAATAAATCGCTACCATCCATCCACGTCTTGGGTAGCCGCCAGTTCGGCGGGGCCGACCAATTTTTTGTTCGTTTGACCCGCGCTTTGCATGAAGCAGGCCAGCCCGTCACCACGGTCAGTCGAGCCAATAGCCCGGTCACTCAAGCCATTGCCAACGACGGCATGGACAAAATCAAATTGCCTTTAGCCAATGGTTGGGATGTCTGGTCCATCTGGCGACTAAGAGGCTTGATTAAATCCAGACAACCTTGCATTGTGCAAACCTATATGGGTAGGGCCACCCGACTTACCCGCTTGCCCAAAAAATCCCAAGCCGTTCATGTGGCTCGCTTGGGAGGATATTACAAGATCGACGGCTATTATCGTCATGCCCATGCGTGGGTCGGCAACACCAAGGGCTTGTGCGATTATTTGATTAAATCCGGCCTACCCGCCGATAGAGTCTTTGAAATTGGGAATTTCGTACCCGAACCCATAGCCACGTCTAAGGAGAATATACTTGCCCTCAAACGGAACTGGTCCATCCCGGAGGATGCCTGGGTGCTGTTCACACTGGGCAGGCTCATCGACATCAAAGGTTTCGACGATTTGCTGGAATCTTTAGCACTATTGCCTAAGGAAATTCAGGGTAGGCCAATCATCTTGCTGATCGCGGGTACTGGTCCTTTGGATGCAAAACTGAAAGCCCAAAGCTTACAACTTGGGTTGGAAGACAGGGTGCGCTGGCTGGGCTGGCAAGACCCTCCTGATGCCTTTTATGCCCTCGCCGATGTTTTCGTCTGCCCATCTCGAAAAGAGACACTAGGAAACGTGATTTTGGAGGCTTGGAATCACTATCTCCCGGTAGTCAGTACGCAAACACCCGGACCCTTGGAATTAATTGATGAGGGACGCACCGGTTTCCTGACCCCCATTCGCGATATTCAAGCCATGGCGGCTAGATTGCAAGAAATGTTAACCGCCACAACTGAGCAACGCTCCAGCTTGGGGAATGAGGGCCACGCTTACCTTAACGCGCATTTCGGCAAAGCTGCGATAGTGAATGCTTACCTGAGCCTCTATGACCAGCTATTGACAGAGGCCACCGCTTGAACTTGATCGATTTTCGTCCACGCAATATCCTAATCATCCGACTCAGTGCCATTGGAGACATCATTATGGCTTCCGCGCTGATTCCCGCATTGAGCGCAGCCTTTCCCGAAGCGCGATTGACTTGGCTAACCGGGGAAATCAACGCCAATTTGCTGCTAGGCAACCCACAATTGGAGCGGGTCATCGTATTGCCGCGCCAGCGCTGGAAGCAAATGCGAAAGGATGGGCGATACTTGCAATTTTTCCGCGAATTTTCTGCCTTCGTCAAAACCTTGCGGCAACCCGGCTTTGACCTTGTGCTAGACATTCAAGGTCTACTCAAAAGCGCAATCTGGGCCTATCTTTGTGGTAGTAAAACACGAATAGGCTTGGGCTGCCGTGAAGGCAGCCAATGGTTGATGACACAAACCATGGACACCCGCACGGAAACTCCGTATATCGGCGGGGAATATCTGAAATTGGCAACAGCCTTGGGCGCAAATCCTGATCACTTCAAAATGGACATCAGGCCATCCGAGAAAGTGCGCCAAGAAGCCCGAGAATTGCTAAGCCAATCAGGCATTACTGGAAATTTTGTGGTTTTCTGTCCGTTTACCACTCGCCCGCAAAAACACTGGTTCGAGGATCGTTGGGCGGAATTGGCTCAGCGATTTGCGGATGAACGTGGCTTGCAAGCCATCATGCTGGGTGGACACGGTGATCGTGAAAGCGCTACCCGGATAGCTGCGAACTCACCAGGCTTGGTCAATTTGGCGGGTAGCACACAATTGATACAATGTGCTGCCATCATTCAACAGGCAGTGTTGCTCGTGGGTGTTGATACCGGCCTAACCCACCTAGGCATTGCCATGGAAACCCCAACTTTGGCATTGTTTGGCTCCACCCGGCCATACTTGGAAACTGGCTTCCAACAGGCCAAAGTGCTCTATGAAGCCTTGCCTTGCTCGCCTTGCAAACGGCATCCGACCTGTGATGGTCGTTATGATTGCATGAAGCAACACACCGTGGAAAAAATCTTGGGTGAAACAACAAAACTACTGGAGACGGTCATTTGAAAATTCTGCACGTGGAAATGGGTCGCCATCTTTATGGCGGTGCGCGGCAGGTCGCCTACTTACTGAATGGTCTGAAAGATCATCCCGGCGAATTCGGCTTAGTGTGTGCGCTGGGAGCAGAGATTGCCGGCGCGATCACCAATCCGGGGGTGAAAATCCATCGCATCAAAACCAAAGGCGATATTGATCTGCACTTCATTGGCCGCTTGCGCGAAGTCATCCGGCGCGAAAAACCTGACATGCTTCATATTCATAGCCGACGAGGCGACATGCTGTCTGCCTTGGCGGGTAGGCTGGAAAAATTACCCATGGTGCACAGCCGTCGGGTGGATAACCAACCCAGTTTTTTCGATCTTCACTTTAAATTTCCGCTCTTCGAAAAAATCATTACCATATCTCGGGGCATTCGAGATGTGCTGCTAGAGGTGGGTGTGCCCGATCATAAAGTGATCTGCATTCCCAGTGCGGTTGACACCGTCCGATTCAACCCCACAAAAACCAACCACGAAGGTTTTTTGAAAGAATTTGGACTTCCCGGCGATGGCCCTGTTCTGGCAATGATTGCGCAACTCATTCCACGCAAAGGACATACGGTGTTTTTTGAGGCACTGCCCACCATCCTTAAAAAACATCCGCGAACAAGGGTGCTTATTTTTGGTCGCGGCCCTCTGAGGGATGAATTGATGCGCACCGTGCAAAAGCAACGCTTGGAGACCTTTGTCCATTTTGAAGGATACCGCACGGATCTCGAACATGTCATTCCCCATGTCGATATGGTCGTGCATCCCGCATTCATGGAGGGTTTGGGGGTTGCATTATTGGAAGCCGCCGCTTGCGGGGTGCCGATAGTCGCAGGCCGCGCCGGCGGCATCCCGGAAATTGTCCGTGACAAGCTTAACGGATTTCTGGTCAAACCCGGCGACAGCGCAAGCTTGGCAAGACACATTATTGCGTTGTTGGACGATCCTGACCAATTGCATTTATTTGGTCGGACCGGACGTGAATTGGTTTTGGAAAACTTCTCAATTGATAGAATGGTGAGGGACAATCACCGCGTTTATGTCGACCTGTTGGGGGAACTATGAATACAAATCGTCGACGTTTGGCTATATTTGTCGCATTTTCAGGCTCCGGCGGCGTGGAACGGGTCATCCATCATTTATTGCAGGGCTTGTCCGCCCACGATTTGGATGTCGACTTATTGGCAGTGATTGGCAAAAAAGGCTGGTTGCCGGAGATTCCTTGGCCAAATGTCCGGGTGATCGACTTGAAAGTCAAACATACTCACTTAGCGTTGCCGGCCCTCATTCGCTATTTGCGCAAAGAACCTCCCGATGTGCTAATGGTCGCCAAGGATCGGGCGATTCGCATCGGCGTGCTGGCACGGAAATTATCCGGGTCAAAGACCCGCTTGGTTGGGCAATTGCATAACAACATTTCGGGCCTGTTGGACACCAAAACACCGTTCCAGCGTTGGTTGCGATGCGCGCCCATGCGCTGGCTGTTTCCCTCCGTTGACCTGATTATCACGGTTTCGGAAGGGGTCATAGAAGACACCATCAAAGTTGCGAACTATCCTCGGGAAAAGCTGGTTGCCATTTCCAGCCCTATCGTCACGCCTGAGGTGTATCGGAAAGGCGATGAACTGGTGGATCACCCATGGCTGAATGACCCAAACATTTGTGTCATCATGGGGGCTGGCCGATTGGCAAAAGAAAAAGACTTTGCCACTCTGATCAAAGCCTTCAAATTAGTCCGGCAGCAGCAAGATTGCAAACTCA
>CAIOOA010000233.1 GCA_903859815.1 uncultured Methylococcaceae bacterium
AGCCAGCGTTGTTCCTCGGTTTCGATCCGTTCCGCCGTAAATTTTTTCAGTTCCAACAGGTGAATGCCGCCCAAATCAGCCAAAGTGCGGCCTTGGCGGTTTTGCAGTTTATATTCATGGGCGTAGTCGGTTTCACCGGGCAGCAGGTTTTCCGCCAACAGCCATATACTGTAAACCGGCTTTAACAAGCTGTAATCATTGCCACTTTGCAGTTGCTGGCTGATGATGTCGCACCAAGTATAGACCATGCGCTCCGGCAAATTCCGATAGGTCAATAGCTGGATTTCAATCTGGTAAAGCCGTCCGTCGCTGTCCTTGGCTTTGACATCCACCACGCTCAGTTTATCGTCCAGAAACTCCTTGTCGTTGTAGGGATTGAGTATTTCCGCTTCGGTTATCGGTGCGGTTAAATCGCTGGTTAATATCGCATTGAGGAAATGCACCAGCAGATTGCGGTTTTCCACCGAGCCGAGCAATGCTTTGAAAACACAATCTATCTTGGGGTCTATGCGGTGTTTCATGGTAGTTTAAGTAACCCGGATGGAACGAAGTGGAATCCGTATTTTCGGGTTATCATTTACCGGATTACGCTACGCTTCATCTGAGATACGCTGGCTTTGCCGCTTTAGTGTCGAACTGTTCTGACTAATCGCACAACAAAACTATCATGCTTCACGGCAGAACGAGCTGGATCAAACTTATACCCGCTGAAATCCACATAATTTGCATGATCCTCATGAAACAAAAATAGTACTCTTTTATCAATGCTGGATGAAGACCAACATGGCATTTTTGAGGTAGCCGGAAATGCCGCATTGCATATATGCGGAGTACGAAAGGGATGGTTAAACTCATCAACCTCTTGTTGATGCAAGGATTACAATTCTTCTATGGTGGGCAAACGCCAATCGGTATATCCGGCAAATCCTTCATTTTTATTGACCTGTTCAGGAATGGCAACAGCCTCTTGCCACGTGTAGAAGCCAATAACGCCATCCCATAATTTATAGTCATCATATCCAAGGAGAAGAATATCCCAACAATGATCTTTGTATCGATCACCATACAGAAACATAATACCAGTATAGTCATCAGTGTCTATATATCGTTTTAATATCTGGCCTTCGCAATATTTTTTCCACATTAAACCAGTTTTAGTATCTGTGACGGTGTTATCTCCATTATCCACATAACCAGCTTCCATTCGATTTTTTAACGCCTTTATTATTTCTCCTGCATAAAAGCTTTCATGTGAATGATTTTCTGTAGCTTTTTGTAGCCAATACATGGCCTTTTCGTCGTCTGTGGGAATACCTTCGCCACTGGCATAGCGTCTGCCTAGTTCAAGTTTTTCCTCGTCTCCCCCGTTTTGTGCCGCTAGGGTCAAGTATGCTAGTGCTTTCTTGGTGTTTTGCTTAAAGTAATAGCCATCCGCATAAAGACAACCTAAGGTACATAATGAAAGCATGTAATGACTTCCCCCTGCTTGCTCTATTTTTGCACCTTGTTCCAACCAAAATATGGCTCTTGCCGCATTTTTCGGGATTCCCTCACCTTTCATATACCGCCAGCCAAGCCTATGTTGTCGGTAGCCATGATCGTCCAACGCCGATCCTTTTTCAAGCCAATAAATAGCTTTCTGTTCGTTCCGTGGAATGCCATCGCCATCGGCATACCGCTCGCCTATCTGATAGAGAGGAAATTCTTTTGAACGATCATCAGATATTTCCAAAGAGCAGCCTGCTTTATCTAGCCAATATTCGGCTTTTGCGGCATCGTGTGGAATGAGTTTCCCATCGGCATAGTGTCTTGCTAAATCAAGCCGCTCTGAATAACCACCAGCAAGTGCCGCTTGTTCAAACCAATATTCAGCTTTGTCGCTATCTTGCAGAACGCCTTCGCCTGTAGCATACATATACGCAATGCGTCTTTTATATTCAAGCGAGCCTTGTGAAGCTGCTTTTTCAGCCCAATAAGTCGATTTTACTTGGCTGGGAGGTAAAACAGTTTTTTTAAAATTAGTGTTATACCAGTCGCTTAAATATTCTGAGGCTTCACAACAATCTTGCTCCGCAGCTTTCTCCATCCAACGCAAAGCTTTATTAATATCTTGAGTTATATTATTTTCTTCAGCATAGTAATCCTCTTTGGCATATATTTTACTTAGATAAACCTGCGCCTCGGCATGACCCTGGAATGCTGCACTTTCAAAATAACTCAAAGACTTTTCAAAGTCTTTTGAGTTATTTGAAAAATAATACTCTTTGCCCAATGCAAATTGATAAACTGGGTCAGCTTCCTGTTCTTGCTGTTGCATAATTTCCTCTGCCTTCCGTTGATTCCCCAGTTCATCTAAACGTTTAGCCTCGTCTTCCAATTTTCGTTGCGCTTCTTGTTCACGATTCTTTGCTTCGTCCGCTACCCGTTGCTGTTCGGCTTCTTTTCTTGCCCTTTTTTCTTGTTCTTCGATGATTTGTTGTTGCAAACTGTAGAATCGCTGTATAAGCCTATTCGCATTAGCCAATGTGATCACATTTAATATATCGTCTACTAGCTTATTGAGCTTATACTTATCCGGGAATTCAGCGGGTAGGCTGGAAAAATCTAGCAACCAATCATTTGCCTGTTGCAATACTGGTTCGATACGCTTGTATAATTCTTTATAATCAAGATTATCTGTGCTTTTAAAAATATGCTCAATCTCTTGCCGTAAGCTAGGAAAACTTTGTAAGGTACTGGCGAAACTTAGCACCAAAGAACGTAAACGGGCTTTATCTTGCCTAACTGCCTCGGTAGATAATTCATCTAAATAATCGTCATTTGATTGATGTTTATTCATGGGTTTTCCTAAGAATAACTAAAACTATCTTCCTATCAACCTTTGGTGCTAGTTGATATTTCAGTGGTCATGGGGGGTTTATTATGGTTCCCACGCTCCGGCGTCACTGCCATTAAGTTAAGCAAAAAACCGCCAGATTTGCGATGATTATACGATTTTGAGTCAACAATGGATAAAAAGAGCAGGCGTTGGAAACCAGTCGGACACTC
>CAIOOA010000234.1 GCA_903859815.1 uncultured Methylococcaceae bacterium
AGTTCGCCGACTTCAAGGAAAGCATCGACAACTGCCTGCGCGACCTCGGCACCCGCTTCAAAAGCAATATGCAAACGTTGATGACACTGAAGTTTCAATTGTTCTCAAAAACCGAAAACTGCGCCGCGTAAAGTATACCAGTGGCAGCAAAGGCTGCTCAGGTTGGGCCGAAAGATCGTGGACATCGAAAGACGGGCAAGGGTTTCGGAGGCACGGCGGGGCAAGGGGGATGAGGTGATGGAGGCGGCAGGGGATTTGTCCGATGGCAAAGAATAAGATGGTTTGAAATCGAAGGCGATTGATGTATCCGTTGAACAAGGGGTCAAAACTATTGATATGGAAGAGTAGAATAATTGAAGCCAGTGTGAAAAAAATGGCAACTCAAATCATTTGTTTCCATCTGAGGAGTACAATCCTGTGGTTGCTGTGCTATGCCGGATAGATTAGAAATAACTTGGTTGGATTTCCGGTTTCGACCCATTTCTGTCACTCGGCTTATCGGCCTATTGTGGATTCATCGTCAGCTTATAAGCTATAGCGGTCTTGCGCCTTCTCCACCTGAGTTGTCAGCGATCTTCCTGAGCAAAGTTGACAATGAATCATCCTTTTTTGAAGGCTAAGTTTAATGGGGCTAGTGCACGATCAGGTTTGCGAGTTGAGTCATTTTCTTAATAGCCACAACTACCACTGCAATTCACCACCCTGCTGTAAGTTGTTCGGGGTCTGATACCCAATTACCAATTAACAAAAGGATTCGTCTAATTTTAACTTTCCAAGAGGGGCTCAGATTAGAACCTGGAACAACTGGTTGCAAGTCGAGGATGATCGGCACTTGTCGGGGAATCAGTCTTACAAAAAATTTCTCGTTGATCTTGCTTTGAGCAAGCATGAGTGAATCATTTTTATATTTCCTTATGGCATGTAGGTCTTGAAAACCCGCAAGACTTCACTTAAGATAACATGGTTTCTTTTGGATACAGGATTGCCCAGTAGCTAGTTTGCTTCTGTACAATATGGAAGTCATCCCATTTTTCAATTAATGGACTTATTCAGTAGAGTGTTAAAAGATTCCACCAAGCTAAAACCCATCTGCGTTAAGCCAGTTAACACCAGAAAACCACACACAGAATCAACACTTCGAGGTAAGTAAAAATATGATCGAAAAACGCTCCATTTTACTGGCCTGCTCCCTTATTGTCAGTGCCAATGTTAGCTTGGCAGCAGGGAAATGCTCAACTACAACAGGAAACCCAGATCGACCAAATTCGTTTCCAACGCCGCCGGGTGCAATATACGATCACGATAAATCGCATATCGATATACTGCTTCACTATAATGTTGACATAGATGGCATTGAATTACCCGTAAAAACACTGAAGATCACGAATAACAATCCCGACATGGTAATATTTCCGATCATGAGGGATGGGAACGAAGCCGTTGTAGACCCTTTAGCTGAAAAACTAGTGGGCAAGTACGATCCTTCCGACGCAGCTTACCAGGAATACCGAGGCTACATTGGTTATAAAGCCACGGATGGCAAGACCTATTTTGGCTTGCAGCCTTGCCAAAGTATACTCGTCCAAGTCCCGTTGGTATTCTGGAATGGCGCTCGCATGAACATCGTCATCGACGGCAATGTCTTGACACCAAGAGATAATGCTGCTAATCCGACGGGATACAACCCGAACGCGCATAAGATTATTGTTGATACTAATCAATATCCAAATGACAATACCCTTATCAAAAATGGCGTTGTGATGTGGTATCATGATGACCCTGTGGATACACGAACAAACATTGATTTTAGTCCTGATTCTCCGGCTCAGCTTCTCGAATGGACGATTCGCGATAAACCTTACTACAGCAATCCTAAATATGTAGCGAGGGTCAAGCTAGATCCAAATGATATAGTTACCCTGATTAATTACGACGTGTCCTACGTTGATAACATGGTTTTGCCGGCGGCAATGGAAGCCATCAATGTGCCAGTTCCTCCGGACTATGTGTTACCAACCAAAGCACCTTTTAGCTATGGCTATGTCGGCACTCCTAAAAAGCTCACCGATCTTCAACAAACCATTCGAGATTTCACTCAAGACAAAAACCAAATTCTTACAAGTTATTTTAACGGCAAGGGCTGGCCCATGTACTTCTTGGGGAACAACCCGCCCGACAACTATATAAAAATACCGTCAGGACAAAGGCTTTTTGCCGATTCTCCCAGGGGAGATCATCGGTCTAAATATGTCCAAAACAAATACATGTTAACGAGTGCGGCGACGGGTGATATCACGGTCAATATCGGAGATTCTAATACTCCTCCACCAGATGAATATACTCTAATGTTGACAAACGATGACAATACTTCGCCTTTGATTAAGAAAGTGGCCAAAGGGGATTTCGTTGTTGGCTACTGCTCCCCCCTACAGGTGAGTCCCATTAGAGATGATCAAACCACAGTTTCATCGATCACCATTCCCAAAAAGCTGGGGGAACCTGCAAGGGTTGTACTGAATAAAAGATTGACTGGTCCACAGTCCAATTGTAACTTCGACTTTAACCGTCCGATTTCTGATTACGCCTCCGATGCTATAGCCAAACTCTGGTATTCATGGGCTAATCATTATGTTGAACTGACCAAGGACACACCAACTGTGCCGGATGCTGTCGGTTCGGTCATGAAAAATGGGATGCGGCTTACCTTCGAGCATGAAGTTAATGGCTTGGTCGAAGGCATGACGGTAACTGGCCCGGGTTTAGACAATGAGCAACCTGCTGATTTAAAAGTCGGTGTGACGATTTTGGCAATTGCTGAAGACCACAAATCAGTAATATTAAGCCAAGTGGCAAATGAAACTTTTAATCAACGTAACTATTCCTTTGTGAATCCGAAAAAACTGCCGACTGCCGATTTTGTTAATGGTTTGTACACATTAAATTTCAACAATGACAACCCCGAAGAAGGGCGGGATCATGCAGTGTTTGCCAAAAAGGTCTATCAAATTATGGCGGCCCTATCTCAAATCCAACATGACAACGGTAACATGACAACGGTAACAAGAATCCGCCCCACTACCAATTGATGGAGAATGTGATTGGTGGCAATATGGGATACATTTTTGCTCATAATGGTCAAGCACTAGCGGACAATGGTTTAACAATAACGGCCATCATCCGTGACATGCTCAAATCAGTTTTACGCGGAGTCACTGATTTTACCCAATACACTGAATACAAAAATAACGGCTCTTTGGGAATTCGCATAGTAAACGGCTCTTGGAAAGTGGCTACGCATTTAAAAACAATGGCATATGTGCAGCCTGCTGCTGGTCACCATGCGAATTCCCAAAGAACCAAAATAACAAACGGATATGGTATCCTGAACCCAATGACAAACGAGGCAACCAAGATTTTAATGTTTACAATCTCGATCCGTTTGTCTGGTTTGTACATGTGAAGTTAGGTTTCTCGGGATACGGCTTCTCGTTGGAGGATGACTCTGCGGATATCGGTGCTGGTTGGGCATCTCAATTCCAAGTCAGTGTTGGTGACTCTCAGGGGTTGGATAACACCAATGAATGGACTAACCAAGCGCCCTATGGCCCGGTGTCAGGTGATGGAAATTGGGATCCAAATCAAACACCAGCGTACAGATATCTTGGTTTCAAGTCCGCCAGCGGTACTAAGGATAGCCCCATCGTGATCACTTCGGAAAACCACGGTCTTCATTACGGTGAAAAAATAATCATCGAGGATAATCCAACTCCAGGGATCAATAACATAACTTGGACAGTTGGCAATGTCACCACCAATACTTTCGAATTGCAAAATTCGGTAAGCACGGGTGGTACTTTTGATGGAGGTAAATGGGCTAGGACAATTCCTTATTACCAAATTACTGGTTTCGATCCTATAAACATTTGGGGGAAAGTGATGGGAGACGACGCCAAAGCCGGTATTACCGGGGCACTCTTTTCCATTCCCACTAAGCTGGACAAGGGGGTCTTATCGAGTTGCTCTTAAAGGCGACCCTGGCGTACTGCTGGTAGACACTGTACTGAAGGATAAAGCTGGTCGTCCACTTCCCAAGGGTACTTACACGTTTAATTTCTCGGGAAAAGTCGACAAGGGCGTATTCCTTACGAAAACTTTGTTGAAGGATAAAACTGGCAAGCCACTACCTAAGAACTAGGATAATTGCTACTGGTTTAATTTTTCAGAAAAAAGAACATGTAGATGGTAACAACTCCCTCTTCCTCAGTTATGAGCAGTTTCGGCATCGTAATAGGCGAGAGGGGATATACCATCCCGCTTGCTTCATATTCAACCACCCCCGGTAAAACCGGGGGTTTTTCTTAAACATCCTGTTATCAGTCGTTTATCGGTAACACTCGACATTTCTTCAACAATCTTAAAACCCCCCTTTCTTTTCAACATAATAATGACGGAGTCAGTACATTGATAGCAACGCTAAAACTTAAGGCATGGGTCGGAACCGGACTCGTATTGGGCATGGTTGGTTCCACCTCGCTTCTCGCAGAAACGTCATCAACCTCTGCAAAGGGTACGATTGAAACCGCCAACAGTCTTTCTAGGGTTCAATCGACACATGGCAAAGAATCTTACGAATCGCATGAGTTAGGGAATGATAACCGCGTAACTTCATTGCCAAAACCCATTTTGAATTGGGGTTCGTGTGAAAAAATCTCCCCGCCGGCATTTACCGGCGGGTTTGTCTGCGCAACCGTAAAAGTGCCACTTGATTACGACCAACCCAAAGGTCGCCAGATTTCGCTCGCTGTTGTCAAACATGTGGCATCCATCCCGTCGAAACGAGTCGGCACGGTATTGATGAACCCGGGCGGACCGGGGGGTACGGGGACTTCCCAGATACCCAGTTGGATCGGTTTGTTTCCCAAGGAATTGGTGGATCGCTTCGACATCGTCAGTTGGGACCCAAGGGGCATTGGGATGAGTGATGCTGTGCAGTGCTTCAAGAACCCAACGAAGGAAAATGAATTTCTGGGTGAGTCTGCTGAGTTCCCTGTGACCCCTGAGCAGCAACTCAAGGCCATCAAAGTGTGGGCAAAGTGGGGGAAGCGCTGTGCAGAAGCCGCTGGCGACTTGGCGGCCCACGTCAGCACGGCGGACACAGCCCGCGACCTTGAACAACTCCGTCGGGCTGTGGGCGAACCCAAGCTTCGCTACATCGGCATTTCCTACGGAACATTCCTCGGAGCCACCTATGCGAACCTGTTTCCCGACCGGGTTGGATCCATGGTGTTGGATGGCAACGTAGCGCCCAAAAACTGGACGGCCAACGGCGACCGACATCCGGCACAGAGCATTTCGCTGCGTATTGGTTCGGATGCCGGAGCCGGTTTTTCAATGCGAAAACTCATCGAACTTTGCGGCCAAGTCGGCAAGGCTCAATGCAAATTTGCAGATTCAAGCCCTCAAGCGACCCAAAAGAAATGGGAGGACTTATTGGATCGACTCCTACAAGGACCGATATCCTTTTATAAACAAAATACTCTTATCACCATGACTTACAGCCAACTATTGGGCGCAATGGCTAGCATGGTTGACTTTGTTCAGCCTTATACCAGTGCAACCAACCCCAACGCAACGCCAATCAAAGGTTGGGCGCAGATCGCTGAAATCTTGGAGCTATTATCGGAAAAAAGCAATAACTTACAATTTGCCGATTCCCCGGCCAAGCCGACCGATGACGATACAGATAATAAATACCAAAAATACGCCGGAATTGAGCAGTCACTGGCCGTGACATGCGGCGATAGCCCCAACCCACGCGATACGAACTACTACATTCGCGAGTCCCAAAATGTAGTTGAGAGGGACGGCCCGATAGGCTTGGCCAATCTTTGGTCCGACGAACCTTGCGCGACCTGGCCCATCCGTGAAGAAGACACCTACACCGGGCCTTGGAACCGCCCCACGGCCAACCCGATTTTAGTCGTAGGAAACACCTTCGACCCTTCCACGCCCTATCAAAACTCGCTAGACATGGCCGAGCAATTGGCGGATGCCCGCCTGCTCACCGTGGAGGGATTTGGGCATAGCGAAATGCTGAACCCAAGCGACTGCGCGAATGCTTACATAGTCGAGTACTTGATCAGCGGGGCGTTGCCGCCTATGTGTATGGTATGCCAACAAAATAAGCAACCGTTTGCCCCATAACCCATGACCTAATCTGCTAAACCTGCAATTGCCTAAAAAGCCGGCTTGGCTTTAAAGCCGAGCCGGACTTTAATGCGAATACTGTCAACCCGAGAGCGATGCCAAAGGCGGTGAGATACAGCAGTTATTTCACCGTTTGGAACTACCCGCCAATTTTTAACTGACCAACAAAATATTTATGTTTTTCAAAATATTTTCAATACATGTTTTCAACTTCGCTTTAATAACCTTGTTGGTTCTTATGTTACCCATCAATATAATTACAGCAAAAGAATCCAGAAGCGTTGGGCATTACCAAAGTATCGGCAAGCATCCCTATCGGAAACCGCTCCGCTCATGGTTTCACCGATAGTCTGGTCGGTTGTGTCCGTACCGATACACCCGGTCGAAGGCACGGATGGGCAAGTGCATTTAGTTTACGAACTGAATGTCAGAAATGACTCACATTATATGCTCGACCTTGCCGCGCTTGACGTGATTGATCCGCAGACCGGTCAACCCACCGGTCGGAATAAAGCCGTCAGTGTGGATGGGCAAGACATCAGTGGGAAAATTCGTCCTTTCGCGTTGACCAATCCAAGCCAGACTTCCACTGATTTCAGCAATCGACTCGATCCAGGTCAAGCTGGATTGATTTATTTTGATCTGACTTATTCTTCGGCTAAGGAAATCCCTCCGTGCCTCAAGCACCGAGTTTCGGTTTCTTTTCAGAAAGCCGACAAAACTCCCCAGACTTATACAACCGAGGACGAATGCACTGTTGTCAGCCGCGAAAAAACTCTGGTTATTCATCCACCACTGGAAGGAAATGGCTGGCTTAATGCCAATGGCAGTGGGCCGATAATTTCTCCGCATCGCTATTCCTCGCAAGCGACTAACGGGATGTTGCGGTCCCCCGAACACTTCGCCATCGACTTCCTTAAGCTCGATCCTCAAGGAAGGATCTACACAGGTGACCCAAATGATAATGCCAGTTTCTTCGGTTATGGGCTTAATGTGCGTTCCGCGACAAGTGGGCGAGTGATAGAAGCAGTGGATGGAATGCCGAATCAGATTCCAGGGCAACTTGTGCCACCGCTAGAGGCTTCTCAATATGGTGGCAATCATGTGACCGTAGATATAGGCTCAGGAAAATACGCGTTTTATGCACATCTAGCACCCGGCAGCGTCAAGGTTAAGCAGGGTGATCAGGTGAGGGTGGGGCAAATACTTGGCAAGCTGGGCAGTTCGGGGAACAGCGATGCACCGCACCTCCATTTTCAAATTATGGATTCCGCCTCCCCCTTTAACACTAATGGCTTGCCCTTTGTTTTCAAACAAATGAACTATCAGGGCCGCCTTAACGGAATCGTCGACCCGGTCATGGATTCTCTTATCGGGGGAATGGGTGCAAATATTGATACAAGTAGCGCCGGTAGAAGACAGCAACAAATGCCGCTTACGTTTGATGTCATTAATTTCCAATAACTGTTGAGGAACAACCGTATTCAATGGCTGTTTGTTCAAGAAAACCAGTCAATGAAGCGTTGCCCTTCATCAGTCCGCTTTTGGCCGATCACGATAATTTCATGGGAGCCGTGTCATCCACGCATCGATGCGCATCGTGATTTTGCCGACACCGTCGCGCCGAACCAGATCCCACTCAATTCTATCGTCAGACACAAACCGATCATGGATGACTACTTCGCCACCCAGCTCATTCGCCCTCCAGGTGAGCGTATGATGAACATTGTCCAAGGTTCCCGTCCGCTCAAACCGGTTGCCTTCTGAGTCGAATAGCCAGTGGCGGTAAACTTTGTCAGCCGCATCCCAAGTGCTGACTTGCAAATCCTCATTGACTTGGGATCCCGGCATGGCATCCGTTTTCGCTCGAAACTCGAGATACTGCCCGCCTAGGGTCACCCGCCCAACACCTACGCCGGTGGTTTCAGTTACATGAGGGGCCATGCTCGCGGACTTGATAATAGTGAAGTGAGTCCGCCACCGGCCTTCGAACCGCCGCAAGACAGCGTCAGCCCTCAATACAGTTTGCGCGGTCGCGCAAGACACAAAACTTCCGAACAGCAGTAGAGCAAGCATCACAGAACGGGCTTGAATCATTCAACCAATATCCTCTGAGTGTGTGCCTGAACGAAAAATTACATACTTAGACATTTTGTCCTTCAACCATCGATTTACGATCAATCAACAAGTTCTAACCCTTTAGATTCGATTCTAAATTGGTCACCCAAGCCTATGCCAAGAAAGCTTGGATGTGCCGTGGCAAGGGCGGTCAGCCATGCACTCAGAACAAGCACACTGATAAAAACGGCCGCAACGAACCCGGAACGATAAAGTATTTCGCCATGAAGATTTCTTGGGCAGTTTCGGATTTTCCAAGCGGCCAAAGTTCCGACGGTTAGGGCGGAGCCTATGCTCAGGGTCGCGGCCAGCGGGTTCACACACCAAGGGCAATGGGGAGGTGGCCTGTTGTTCAGGATTGCGTCGCAAGCCATGAAGAACTCCTTCCAAGGCCAGTCGCAGCCGCAGGAAAAAAAGATGCCGCACAGGGGTGTCACGATGATTCCGGCGACGGCCCACACGATGAAAACGGATTTTGCTTTGCCCATTTTATGAAATCTGGCCTATGCCAAGCGGTAACGCTGGCAGGCTTCATCCAAGGCCGCTATCTGGCCCCGATCCTTGGCGAATGGGCAGAGGACTTCCTTGCACTGTTCAAAATACTTGCCAGTGACACCCTCCATTTCAGGCGCGGTGGCGAGCCAAACCGGGGTTTTGGCCCCTTTTTCCGGGGTTTCATGCCCGCCGAAGCCCAAAGCATTGCTCAAGGTTGAATTGACATCCCCGGAATGGCAGGCGTTGACGGTAATGCCATGGGCTTGCAGATGTTCCGCAAAGGCCACCGTCAACATGCGGTTGGCCTGTTTAGACTGGCGATACGCCTGATGTTGATCGTAACGGCGGCGTTTGAACTCAAGGTCGCTCAAGTCCAAGTCACCCGCCCAGTAACTCGCCACATTGACGACCCTCGCCGACTCGGCTTTAACCAGCCTGTCCTCCAATGCCTGGGTCAGCCAGTAATAGCCCAGTACGTTGGTCGCAAACTGCATTTCAATCCCCTCCGGGGTTTCCTCCCGCATGGGCGGTGCAATCGCTGCGTTGTTGACCAGCACATGCACCGGCCTGTCCCAAGTGGACGCGAAGGCGCTTACCGATGCCTGCCGGGAAAGATCGACTTGTGCATAAGACACCAAGCGATTGCCCGTAGCCGCTTGGATTGCGCCCACGGCGAATTTTGCCTTGGCTTCGTCTCGGCAAAGCAGTACGACTTCAAAACCCGGCCTCACGGCGATCTGATTGGCGATGGCAAAGCCTATCGCCCCGGTCGCGCCCGTGACGAGGGCAACTTTGCTATTCGTGTTGGCATTCATGATGGCAAGCATTCTCCAAGCAATTGGGTATTAATGTCTGACTATTTTCCACTTCATGCCAAATTTTGCAAACCATGAACAGGGTAATGACAAGTAAGTTTCAAATTTCAAACGCTTATCAAACCAAGACGACGGTGGAAGGGATTTTATAAGCCAAAGGCCGATTCCAATCAGCGCTTCTCGACCACATCCTCCCTCAACACGTCGAATTCGTTGAAAGCGAGGTTTAGGCTGAATTTCAAATTGAGGATGCAAGCCAAGGTCGTGCTGGTGAAGATGCACAGCATGATGGCGATTTGGTATTTCACCGCCGTCCACGGTTCGCCGCCGCCGAGGATCTGCCCGGTCATCATCCCCGGCAGGGAGACCAGCCCCATCGTCGCCATGCCCGCCAAGGCCGGGTTGATTGCCGCCTTGACCGCCTCGCGGAAATACGGGCGAACCGCCTCCCAGCGGGTAGCGCCCAGCAGCAGGTAAGTCAGGTATTCGTTTTCATTCTTGCGCAGCCCGGAGTAGAAACGCTCCAGTGCGATGACATTGCCTTGCAGACAATTGCCAAGAATCATTCCAGTCAGCGGCACGAGGTAGCGGGCATCGTACAGCAGCGGCGGCTGGATGACGAACAGCAGCAAATAGGCGGTGGAAAACACCACGCTGGCCGCCACCGCCATGAAGGTCGCCAAGAAGAAATAACGCCGCTTCAACCCGGCCCGACGCAAGATAGTCAAGTCGGCGACCACCAGCATCACCACGATCCACAGGCCATTCAGACTAGGGTCGTTGAGAGTGAACAGGGTTTTCAGGTAAATGCCGACTAGCCCAAGTTGAACCGTCATGCGCAGCAAGCTGACGGCGATGACTTGGTTCAGCTTAAGGCCCAGCAGATTAAGCAACAGCCAAGGCAATAGGACAACCCCGAACAGCACAGCCATCTGGGTCATGCCAATGTCAAGCGTCCCCATGTTGTTTCTCCTCCATCATACGCCCTGCTTCCAAGTCAAACACACGACCGCATAGCGAAACCCAATCCGGGTCATGCGCCACCGACAGGAC
>CAIOOA010000235.1 GCA_903859815.1 uncultured Methylococcaceae bacterium
ATTGGTAGTCATTGGAAATCGGGGCGGCAGTCAAGTTGACGGTTGAGCCGATGTCCATGGTCACACTACACGTATCGCCACAGGCAATGCCACCGCCGGTGACGGTCCCATACGCCTTGTTGCCAATTTGGACGGTCAGTTTGCTCATGGCAGTTACCGTAAAGCTTTGCAACACAGTCGGGGCAGGAAGATAGTTGTCAATGCCGGCTTGGTTGGCGGCGAGGGTGCAAGTTCCAGCCGCCTTGCCGGTGACGGTCGCCGTGGTAGTGGGATCGTTAGAGACAATATTGCTCAGGGTACATGTTCCGGCTGTCTGCGTATCAAGCGTGACGGAGTTGCCGGATGCGCCGCCGGTTGCCGATACCGTCTCGGTTCCGCCCACAATCAAAGCGGGAGGCATACCAAAAGCAATAGTCTGGTCGGCTTTGAGGATTGGGAAGCTCAGAGGGAAAGATAATGCTGGGTTGTAATTGTCGTTACCGGCTTGGTTGGCGACGATGGCACATTGACCTGCCGTCTCTCCGGTCATGGTAATACCATTGGTTCCGCTGGTGGTGCAAACCGCAGGAGTCGTTGAAATGATCGTCACCGGGTTGCCGGATGTGCCGCCCCGGCAATTTAAGTTCCCACTTCCGCCAACCTTAACAACAGGTGCTGGCTCGCAAACAATCTCCTGATTGCCTTTGCCAAGGGTGATGCTTCGCTTCACTGGCGTTGCAGGTTTATAAGCAACGCTGCCGGGTTGAGATGCCTCAATGGTGCAGGTTCCGATTGCCAACATAGTCACTTGGTTGCCATTGACCTCACAGACTCCAGGTGTAGATGAGGTGAACTCGACAGGTAGCGCAGATGAAGCCTTGGCATCCAGTGTAAAAGGTGATGCGGCATAGGTCAGGTTAGCTGGAGAATCAAAGCTAATCGTTTGTTCGCAAGGGCAAGATACTTGCGCAATGAATTGTCCGAAAGAATCCAAGTTACCGAATGGGACGGTCGCGATAGAAGCCGTAATATTGCTCGCCATATCAAACGCCACTACGCGATTGCCCACTGTCACATGGGCTCGAGTGCCGTCTGAGTTCAGTGCTATGCCATAGGGCCACCCGCCTACCGCGACATGGGTGAGTATTGTGTTGGTAGTCGTGTCGAGAACTACCACTGTACCGGAGTCGCCTTTAGTCACATAAGCACGTTTACCAGTAGGTTCAAACGTAACACTATTGACGTAGCCGCCTATTTTGATGTTAGCAACAACGGTATTGGTGGCGGTATCGATCACTGAAATCGAACCGGGATCACTATTCGCAACGTAGACCCTCGTACCGGCAGGATTGACAGCCAGCCCCTTCGGGTAACTTCCCACAGCTATCGTAGCAATCACGGAATTGCTGGTGGTATCGATAACCGATACCCGGCCATTATAATGGCTAGTCACATAGACTCTGGTGTCATTCGGATTTATCGCAACGCCTAACGGATAGCCGGACGCTATCGGAACGGTGGCTAAAGTCTTGTTGTTTACCAAGTCTAAGATGGTCATGTCGCTTGAATCAGAATTGGCAACATAAGCCCTAGATCCTGTGGCATTCAGGGAAACTCCTTGAGGGTATTTGCCAACGGATAGTGTGGCTACAATACTCTGAGTTGCAGTGTCAATGACCGAGATATTCCCAGAGTATGCATTTGTCACATACATTCTTTTCCCATCTTGACTGGCTGCGAAACCAACTGGTCGACTGCCTACGGTCAGGGTTTTTACTAAACCACCACCAGCCATATCTAGAACATAGACCTTATTGCTGTAGTAGTCACCGAGATAGGCATATGTTGCCGTTTGACTTGCCATACCATTGCTTATATTGAAACTCTGCTGAATACTTTGCGCAGGGGCATAAATAACATTGCCGGCTTGGGAGGCTTTGATGGTGCAGATTCCCGTTGAAAGCAGCGAAACGGAATTGCCACTGAGCGAACATGTTGTGGGTGTCGTTGAAGAGTAACTGACCGACAGTCCGGATGAAGCCAATGCACTAAGTTGAAAAGAAGCTGCATCCAGACTTTGGTTCGGCAAGGGGTCGAAGTAAATCACTTGCGGACTGGGGTTGGGAACTTGTGCGATGAATCGACTAAAAGTATTGTGACCATCCACTACCGCACTAGTCACAATCGCATTATTCACCGTATCAAAAACGGAAAGGGTATTGGTATTGGAACCCTGTGTGGACAAATAAGCCTTGGTGCCTTCCGCATTAAACGCGATGCCTTGTGGATAACCGTTAAACGATATATTAACTAAGTTGGCATCTGTCACTGTGTCGAAAATTGAAATGCCATAATCTAACGTGATATAAGCTCGCGTACCGGCTGGATTGATGGCGATACCATGGGGAGAGCCACTCAGGCTAAGGGTTTTACTGACGCAGTTACATGATGTGTCGATGATAGACACTGATTTTGAGACATTATTGGTAACATAGACTCGCTGGTCATTTGGCGTGATGGTAATTCTATTGCCAGAAATGTTGCTAGTGTTATCAACGGCGACCGTTGCTACAACACTGTTGGTTGAAGTGTCGATTACGCTGACATTGTTTGACTGTGAATTGACCACATACACCCGCGAGCCTGAAGCATTGACTGCGATATCCTCGGGATAAATACCGACTGGCACGGTGGCAATCACAGTGTTGTTACCAGTGTCAATTACCGAAACATTATTAGAGCTTGAGTTAGCCACATAGACCCGAGTACCGGCAGCATTGACTGCAATCCCATTAGGATTATCCCCTACCGAGATGGAAGCCATCACAATATTATTGGCAGTGTCAATGACCGATACTGATTTGGTATCGCTATTCGACGTAAATACCCGTGTGCCATCAAGCATTACGGCTATTCCTTTTACTGATGATGAGAAACAAGCAGAACAATTCCCAGCCGACGGAATCGTGGCAACACGAGTCATGGTTGCCATGTCATAAACAGCAACCGACAATCTATCGGGGATATAGGCGAAAGTCGCACCGGCCACATAGAAGCTTTGTATGGCTTCTTTTGCCGGTAGGTAATTGATATATCCGTCCTGATTGGCTGCGATGGTGCATAGGCCCGCCGCTTTGCCGGTCACTACTTTGCCATCCGTTGTCACCGAACAAATTTTATCGGTCTTTGAGGTAAATTTGACCGGTTGGCCTGATCCGCCGCCAGTCGCAGTGACCGTGCCAGTTCCGCCGACTACCATGCTCGGCGGGTTGCCGAAGACAATCGTTTGTTCATGAACGATAGATTTGAAACTGGCTGTAACCGATTTCGCCGCGTTCACTACCAATGTGCAAGAACTGCCGCTAGAATTCGCGCAATCCCCACCCCAACCCTTGAATTCATAGTCAACCACGGAATTCGCCGGAGTGGCTGTCAGTGTGACGGATGTACCATCGGGAAAGGTTTGGGTACAAATCGAAGATATTTTACATAGACCGATCACAACTTTACCATCGACGATATTGCTACAAGATGCACCACACTCGATGCCACTGCCGCTAATCAGCCCTCCTTGCATATTTTGATTGGTGACTATAACCGGGAATGAAGAAATCTTGACAAAATTGGCGGTGACTCTCTTATTGGCATTAATACTCACCAAGCAAGTACCCAAACCCGCACAATCCCCACTCCATCCGGTAAAGCTGTAACCATCTGCTGCGGTAGCCGATAGGGTAACTACAGACCCATTGGAATAATCTTGGATGCATATTGCACCACAATTAATGCCACCTTTGTCACTAGTGACAGTCCCATTTAATTTATTATCATTGGTCACCGTCAACGAATAACTGTCAAATCTGTCAAAATAGGGATTGAAGTCCAGTTGTGCAAACACATTCCAAGCCGTGGCCCCCAGATGTTGGCGACGGAAATACTTGAACGTGCAGGTTTCAGGCTTTGAATCACACTGGTCGGCAGGTTTTGCACCACTATTGAAACCCGTGGTCAGGCCATTTCGAGATGACGCAGAGACCCCTTTCGCCTCTCCATAAACCTCCATTGATTGAGCTTGACGAAGAGTAGCGCGGAGTAAGTCGGATTTGTCATTATATCCTGTCAATGCATAAGCCACCGCGACTTGACTAGTCCCTTCAAACCAAACCGCATCTTTATCATTATTAAAATCAAATCCCGAAAACCCATCAGCCGTTACATAATGGTTATTTTCAACGCAAGACAACAGCGCGGCATGGCGACTGGCAATGCTAGAGCGCAGCGCAAGAATACTCCACGCCTGCACATCCACCGGCAACTGCCATGGATTAGCGTTCCTGTCATTGGGCGTTTTCGACCCTGCAAGGTAACATCCCTTGGAACTGTCAAACATGGCATCCACGAATTCCATCGCATGGGTGGCATCATTCAGCCACACTGTTTCGCCTGTGAGGCTATACATGACAGAAAATGCGGCTGCGATGTCAAGATTATGCTCGACGCCGGCATAGGTTCGCGGGATTGGCGTTATATCTTCGGGTTTCATGATACCGCCCAAAAATCCCCTATAGGTCGCAGTCGTAGAATCATTACGCTGGCTATGAATGAAATTGCCTATGCGGCGGCTTGTTTCAAGATAACGGGTGTCGTTGGTCTTTTGATACAGCTTAAGCATTGCTATCATCGCCCATGCATTATTTCCTGTATCCACCGAATCCTGCTCGACTTCGTAGAAACCCTTGTTTGGCGCATACTCGTAGTAATAGCCAGGAATCGGAACAGTCCCAATTCTATTATTAGGTGTCCATCCCGGTGACACGGCAATGTCACCCGCGGCATAATCCGTGCGAATCCTGCCATCAGTAAAATAACGATCATGCCCGGCAGCATAGACGAAGGCATCGCCAATTAGCCTTGCCCGTCGGACACTGTCGTCAGTGCCATGTGCCAGGAATGCGAGCAGGGCAAGAGCGTTATCATAAGTGAATGCGGTATTGCGAAGCGTAAGGTCTACATCATCATCATTGTTGTTGTCGAAAGGGTTGGATTGTAAGGGGGCGGTCAGAAAACTGCGTAAAAAGCGTGGCTGGGCTAACCGGTTTTGCAAGGCATTCGCATTGAGTTCGATATTTATATCATCGACAAAAAAGACTGTGCCTAAAGGATTAGGATTGTCAGGGGCGTTGGCGACCCAGGCGAAACCGCCCAACACATAGCTAGTATCAAGCCCTGTCAAGTCGATTGAATACTGTTGCCATAGATTGCTTAAGGTAACTTTGATGGCTTTTTTCTTTGCAGAATCAGGGTAAGGGTAAAATGGTACTCCTGTGTCTGAATTACGTCCAACACCACCAAATAAGAATTCTATCTTCTCACCACCATTTTGACCACGGGCAAAGAAAGTCAAACGAGTTGCGCCCATGATGTTCAGACCGGCATTCGGCACATTTCCCCAATTAAGTTCTGGGATTGTTTTTCCCTTCGGCAGAATACCATTCATCATATAGTACCCGCCATAGTCCTCTGGATTAGACGGGGTAAAGCTGAAACGCACACAAGTCGCGCCAGAATGCGGATTATCAGTCCAAGAACCATTGGGGTTATCGACATTCTGTGGACGATTAACCGCACCGAAAGCAGGAAAATGGTTTCCGGCAGAACTAACATCGTCATAAATGGGAAAACGATTGTGAAATTCATCCATCCGGTCCCTTAGAAAGCTGATACTCAATTCGACTGATTGGTTTTGCTCCGCTATAACCAATGAAAATGCAGGCATCGAAAATGACAGGCAAGCCATTGACAAAATAACTAATACAAATCCATTCCAATTCAAACGGGTAGCCACTCGATGGAATAGAAGGGGTGTTACATTGGAATTCTGTAAGATTCGTACATCGTGGGGTTGATGACTCATAAAAAGCCTCCACCTGCTGCCCAAAGTCCTTGCGGGGCGGGGTAAGTTTTGCCGGAAACGGTGATTAAGTGGGTTTCCGACAGCCCACCTGTCGAAGCTACAAGCTTGATTTTTTCCACCCGCTCATTGCCCGCATACGGCGCAAGCTGGTCGCCCAAAGAGGCCGTGATGACAAACGTGGTGGAGGCTTCCAAAATGCTGGCCCCAACCGGCAAATCCACCTGCAAGGTGGCAGATGAGTTTTCGGCTGTGCCAACCAAAGCCGAAGGTGCTGCGCTGACACCCGCGTCATTTTCCGGTTTGGCGGTCAATGCAACCAAGGTGCCGATGGGTATGCCTGTGGCGTTGATGACCACATTGACCGGGTTGGTGGTCGAGGCGGGGATGGAAATTTCGCTATTGCTGCCAAGCGCCACCCCGGCGACACTGGCGATAGCGAGGCTTGGGTGATTGGGGATGAAAATCAAGCCGGGTGTACTGGTATTGACGCTTAAGGGGCTGGGTGCAGTACTGAGAAAATTGGACTCCACTTCAAAACGAATGCGACCCGCGCCACCGTTTCCACTAGCAGAGCTTGATCCGCCATTGGCGGTGATTTGACCATTGCCTTTCAGGGCCGAGGCCATAATGCGGATGGCGCCGCCACTGCCGCCGCCGGCGCTTTCTGAGACTGAATCCTTGTTTGATCCATATCCGCTTATTACCCCATTATTCCCTGAGCCGCCACCATTGGCAAGGATTTTCCCAGTGACATTGACCGTGCCGGTAACCGCCAGCAACAGTGCGCCGCCGCCACCCCCGCCAGCGATACCCCGCACATAATATCGTGCCCCACCACTGCCACCACCGCCAGAACCGCCAATCAAAGGTTGCAACTGATAATTGCCATAACTCTTGCCCCCTACCACTGCATTATGACAATTGCCGGCAGTACCTTTGGGACCATCCATTCCAAAGCCACCACCAGAACCCCCTAAACCATAACTAGACGAACCATTCGGATCATAAACGTAATTACAGTAAATATTTCCTATGCCCCCACCCGGCCCTTGTCCATCCCCTCCGCGAGTGCTGAGGCCGATGGATGGGTTGACCGGGTAACCACCCGCCCCACCGTCGAAGCCACCCGGCCCGCCTAAAGCCGGAATGCCATCATCAGCCAGATTTTGATCGCCGGCGCTGCCAGTGTCTGCCGATTTCTGCCCGCTGACATCAATCGTCCCGGCTATCGTCGCATCGGTTTGCACCAAGAGTGTGACGGGCGTGTTGGCGGCATTGCGGGCGAAAGTGACGGTGACGTTCGCCGGGATGTTGACCGATTTGAAATTGAACACCCCATCGGCGGGCAGCGGGAGTTTGATGTTGGCGGTGGGGTTGAAGTCACCATCCACGCCCGTGCTGCCGCTGTTAAAGGCTTGCGCCAAGCCCGGCAGCAGGGCCAAGACCCAGATCATATTCAATGCTTTGGCGGACATGTGGTGTCTCCTGTGTTGCTTGTTTAGTTTGTTTTGGTTGCTTTGAGGGTTTTATTTCTCCCTCTCCCCAACCCCTCTCCCCCGGTGGGGGAGAGGGGCTTAATTCCTCCCCTCTCCCGCTTGCGGGAGAGGGGCAGGGGGAGAGGGTGAAAGGGCAATCACCGTCTGCCGTATACGCTCAAGCACAGCTTCCGTTTGCCCCAATATCTCGTTGTTCCAGAAACGCAGTACAGTAAAGCCCTGTCCTTTGAACCAAGCATTCCGTTTTGCATCAGCTTCGTTTCCATGTTGTCCACCATCGGCTTCGATAATCAGCTTGAGTTCCAAACAAACAAAGTCGGCGATAAACGGGCCAACTGGCTTTTGTCGTTTGAACTTCAAACCCATGAATCGATGCGCCCGCAAGTGATACCAAAGCCGGTCTTCCGCCTCGGTTGGGTTTGAGCGCATGGACTTTGCTCTTTCCATCAAAAACATTATTGTCGATTGGCATGATATTTCGCGCTAGCTTTTCGAATTTAGAATTTTTCGCCCCCTCTCCCCAACCCCTCTCCCCCGATGGGGGCGAGGGGCTTAATGTTGCCCCTCTCCCTAAATCCCACTCCCCCAAGAGTCCATCTCCCCGGTGAGGAGAGGGACTTTTGTCTCCCCTCTCCCGCTTGCGGGAGAGGGGCCGGGGGAGAGGGTCTATTTTGTCACCTTCACCGATGGCGCAGTCAATGGACGGGCTTGGATATTGGTTCCCCCAGATTCATTTTGCTTGTTCACCCTGACACCCGACGACAGCGTACCCTCAACAATGCCACCCGTGCCCGTCTGCTTTTTCACTTTTACCCGTGGTGCAGTGGCAATCCCTGTGGTGGCAGAACTGCCCGTCAAAGGCTTGACCACGCGAACCCTTGGCGCGGTGGCGATTCCGGTCACGGCATTCTCTGTCGGCGTTTGTTTGGACACACGCACTCGCGGCGAAGCCACAACACCCGTCACGGCGTTATTCGTTGCCGAGGGTTTGTTCACCCGGACACGAGGGGAACGATAAGGCCCAAGTTCCACGCCCCGATAATAGGCCGCCATCGCATCGGGAATGCCGTCGCCGTTGCTGTCAGTTTTTAACGGATTGAAGCCTATGTCCACCTCAAAGCCGTCCAACAACCCATCGCCGTCAGTGTCTGGGTTATGCGGGTCGGTGCCTAGGGTAGTTTCTTGCTCATCGGCCAAGCCGTCGCGGTCGGAATCAACCAGAACCTTGACCGACAAGTCGGGTGTTTGCGCCAAATTGCCGCCAAAATCCACTGCGTCAGCCGCTAGTATGATCGTCGTCCCGCCCGTGCCGTAAGGCATTGTGACTTGTGCCTCGAAAGGCCGCGACGTGTCGCGGGAACGGAGTTCACCATCGACCAGAAATCCCACTTCACGCACGGCAATGTCGTCTTGGGCATCCGCCGTCAAGGTGAATGGCTTGCCTTCGACGATGGCCGCACCGGGCAGCGGTTGCGTCAAGCTAATGGTCGGGGCAATGCCACCTTGGTCTTCCTGCAAACGATATTGGCCGATGTAAAGCCTGGATTTATCGCTGGTGAGATAAATATAACTGGCATCCAAGGCCAAGCCCGTGCCGTTGCCATCGTCAAAACGGGAGAAATCCACATAGCCTTGATAGGCCGCATGTTCGGGGTCTTGGACGTTGACGTAAGGCACACCGTTGACATAATAAATATCCGAGAAAAAAGCGATGCCGTCCATCAACTCCACATCGTCTGGCTTGAACTCGCCCGCGCTTGAAACGATCTTGGGGGCAGTCCGATTGACGAGGCTAACCACTTGCCAACCGGAGGTATAAGAAGCCACATAAGCATAATTGCCCTCCATCACCACATCTTGAACCGCGCCGATGGACAGGCTGACTAGTAAACGGGGGTTGACCAAATCGGTCACATCAATGACATGCAAGGAGTTATCAGCCACCAAAACCGCAGTATTGTCCGACACATCGACACCCACCACATTGCCTAAACCGCTCAGACGGCCCGCTTCGACGGGTGCGCTTGGGTTATGGACATCGACAATTTCCAAACCATTGCTTCCGTCCGCAATAAAGGCAAATTGACGGTCCACTTTAACATCTTGGGCAAGGCCGAGCGTGTCGAAACTGCCCTTAAGCGTGGGGTGTGTAGGGTCTGCAACATCGACAATTTTCAAGCCTTGCTCGCCAGCGGCAAGATAAGCGAAGTTGCCGACAATCCGAACATCATAGGCGGTTCCGCCGACACTCAGGTTGGCGGCAATTTTTGGGCTGCTGTGATTGGACACATTAACCACTGACAGACCAGACCCGGTAGCGACAAAAGCATAATCCCCGGACACATCGACATTGTTCGTACCACCAGGAATACTGATCACCGACAAGGCTTGCGGGTCGAAGTTGTTGACAGTCACTGGCACTTGTTGGGTTATGCCGTTGTTTTTGATAGTGACATTGGCTTGACCCGGCTTTCCGGCAAATAACAGGCCGTCATTGCGCCCAAAGCTAATCACGCTCAAGTCGCTGGATTGATAGCTTGTGCCGGTGGATTTGGCGGTCAAATCGACGGTGGAGCCATTGATACGCTTGCCACTGACATGAAGTTGCACACTGGCTTCGTTGTAAATGGTGTTGTAAGTCATGGTTGGACGGGCAGGACTCACGGCAATGCTGGCAATCGCCAAACCGCCTTTATCGGTGGGGTCGGTTGGGTTTGCGCCGGAAAGCACCTCCTGCCCGTCATTCACCCCGTCCCCATCGGTGTCAGGGTTGATTGGGTTGGTGATGAAGCCATCCTTACCCGTCACCAGTTCTTCGCCGTCCGTGATGCCATCGCCGTCGGTGTCGGCCTTACGCATGTCCGTGCCATTGTTGAATTCCTGCAAATTGCTCAGGCCGTCTTGGTCGAAATCTTCCTGAGCATCCAGTGGGTCATTGGGGTCAAGGCCATTCGCCAATTCAAAATCATCGCCCAAACCGTCTCCATCGGCATCGCCCCCGGTGGAGATGGTAATGGTTTTGAAGGCCATTACTTCGTCCTTACGGGCCGTAATTAGCACACTGCCGCTGGATAGGGCGGTGATAAGCCCACTAGTGGACACCGTGGCAATGATGGGGTTGGTTGTTGCGTAGTTCGTCCCGCCATTGGCGGTGATGTCTTGTTGACTACCGTTGCTGAATTGGGCTATGACTTTCAGTTGCGCCGTCGCGCCTTTGTTGGATAGATTCGTGCTAACTGGTTCGGTGATTTCAAGCTTCACCGGCACGGGTTCTATTTCTTCAAATTTGATTTCTGGTGTCTGCACCACGCCATCTTGGATGACGGTGAAATAATCGCTCTCGCCGGATAGGGTTTCGCCATTCCTAACGCATGTGGCCCTTGCCCGAACCCGCCCCATGAAAGAGGGTACATTGGGCAAGGACCAGCCGCCGTGTTTATCCACTTGAATGGTTCGGTTAAGCACGTTGATGACGCAGGACTCATCCAGCACAACCGCAGCGTTTGCCAAGTTTGGGGCAATAGCCCACGCCATTCCCAGCCAGAGGATGCTGATTAGACGGTTTGAGGATTTGGACATGGTTTGCCTTGCTCCGTGTTTGTGGATCGCTTGGATTGGTTTATTTATATCTTATTTCCTCATTTTCCTATATCCCTTTCCCCCTCTCCCCAACCCATCTCCCCCGGTGGAGGAGAGGGGCTTTTTCCTCCCCTCACCCTAAATCGTTCCCCCGGTAGGGGATGGGCTGTTGCTCCCCTCTCCCTAAATCCCTCTCCCCTGGTGGGGGAGAGGGACTTTTATGCTCCCCTCTCCCTATATCCCTCTCCCCGGCGGGGAGAGGGACTTTTATACTCCCCTCTCCCGCTTGCGGGAGAGGGGCCGGGGGAGAGGGTGTAATAATCATCCACCAACCCCCCAAACTCCCTTTGGCGCAGGATAAGTCTTGCCGGAGACGGTAATCAAGCGTGTCTCCGACTGTCCGCCAGTTGTCGCAACCAGCGTGATTTTCTCTACACGCTCATTACCCGCATAAGGTGCAAGCTGATTCCCCAAAGCAGCCGTGATAACAAACGTGGTGGAGGCTTCCAAAATGCTGGACCCAACCGGCAAATCCACTTGCAAGGTGGCGGAAGAATTTTCTGCTGTGCCGACTAAAGCAGCGGGGGTGGCGTTTGTCGATGCGGCATTTTCGGGTTTGGCGGTCAGGGATGCCAAGGTTCCGGGTGGTATGCCGGTGGCGTTGATGACTACATTGACCGGGTTGGCGGTTGCGGCAGGGATGGATATTTCGGTGTTGTTGGCAATTGCGACTCCGGCCACGCTGGCGATGCTAAGAGTAGGTTGATTGGGGAGGAAAACGAGTCCGGGTGTGGTACTAATCTGACTCACTGGATTGGTTCCGGCATTGATGAAGGGAGATTCAGCCTCTAGGCGGATACGACCAACACCAGCCGATATTGAAGTAGAACTGCCAATTCCACCATTAGCGCTAATTTGACCGTTATACCTCAGAATGCTTGCCATGATACGGATTGCCCCACCACTGCCGCTACCTCCACCATAACTATAAGATTGGACGTTGGGTATTTGACCATTGGCTCCCGAATTGCCACCATTGGACTGTATTTTTCCAGTGATATTGATAGTGCCTGTAGCGGCCAGCAGGATTGCCCCGCCGCCACCGCCGCCACCGAGCCCCCTCACATAATTAGCTGTGCCGCCGCTTCCTCCACCGCCGGAACCGCCTATCAAAGGCTGCAACTGGGAATTGCCATAACTCTTGCCACCCGGTAGGTTCATACACCCGGGAGCATTGACTCCATCCGAACCAAATCCAGCACCAGAGCCATAGTAGCCAACAGATGCACAAAGTGAATGTCCCTTGCCACCCCCCGGCCCTAAGCCATCGCCTCCCAGAGTGCTTAATCCATTGGGCGGATTAGCAGCATAACCTCCTGCCCCACCATCAAACCCACCCGGCCCGCCTAGCCCCGGCAGACCGTCATCAGCCATATTGCCATCCCCGGCAGTACCCGTATCCGGTGAATTCTGCCCACTAACATCAATCGTCCCGGCTATCGTCGCATCATTCTGCACCAGCATATAAACCGGCGTGTTGGCGGCATTGCGGGTGAAGGTGACGGTAACATTGGCGGGGATGTTGACCGATTTGAAATTGAACACGCCATCCGGCGGCAATGGGAGTTTGACGTTGGCGGTGGGTTTGAAGTCGCCGTCCACACCCGTGCTGCCGCTGTTGAAGGCCATCCCCAAGCTTGGCAGCATCAGCCCTAGGGCTACAATCAAACGTAATGCTTTGGCGGACATGTGGTGTCTCCTGTGTTGCTGTTTAGTTTGTCTGCTTTGAGGGTTTTATTTCCCCCTCTCCCCAACCCCTCTCCCCCTGCGGGGGAGAGGGGCTTTTTCCTCCCCTATCCCTCACAGGAAGAGGGGCCGGGGGAGAGGGTAAATAATCACTTTCTACCCATCCCCTCAACCACCTTCTGAAAAGCCTCAAACGCCTGCGTCCCGCTTAATATTTTCAAATCCTTCAATTTATCACCTTGCACTCGGCCTATGAAAAAGGCCGGGGTTCCTTGCACCCCCAATTGTTCGCCCAAGGCGGTGTCTTCGTCCACCGCTTGCGCTTGCTTAGGGTTTTGCTGACAGGCGGCAAAAGCATCGGCTTTCAAACCCAATTCTTGCGCCAACCGAGTATAAGTTTCTGCCGATAGTTTATCCTGTTGCTCAAACAAACGATCATGCATGGGCCAATATTTCCCTTGCTCGCCCGCACATCGGGCGGCAATGGCGGCTTTTTTGGCCTCGCCGTGGAAGCCCAGCGGATAATCCCTTACCAGATAACGCACTTTGCCGGTATCCACATACTCCTGCCGCAAACGCCCCAAAGTGTTGGTGTGATGTTTGCGGCAATAAGGGCATTGGTAATCGGTAAATTCCACGATCATCAACGGCGCATCGGCTTTGCCAAGTATTCGTTTCTCCGTCCCGGTCAATGGCATTGTCGGCTTGCTCTTCTCCAATTCGGCCTTGACCGCTTCCAATTCTTGGCCCTGTTTCGCCAGTTGGGTTTGCAGGGTCTGCACTGTTTTCCGCAGTTCGGCAATTTGGGTGAAGATTTCGTCGGCAACCCATTTTTCCTCGGCTTGGGCAACACTAGCCACTAAAAGGAGCAAGGGGATGAGCCGTAGAAAATCATTAAGTCGCTTGTTCATAAAGTAGTGTCAAAGCCTTTTTAGCCGTTTGTTTCTGAGATTATGGATTCTAAGGCTTGCCGTAATGGTTCAAGATTAGTTTGCACAGTATCCCAAACCATCACAACATCAACACCTAAATACTCATGCGCCAAAACATTCCGCATCCCGGCAATTTCTCTCCAAGGAATGTCGGAGTGAGTCCCTGTTAAATTATCTATGCCAAAATCCTTAATTGCTTGACCTATGATTTCCAGATTGCGAATAACGGCATCTTGAGTTTTTCTATCGACCAAGAAGTCAGTCAATTCGTATCCCTCAGTGTAAGACTGAATGAGTGCTATGCTTTCCAATGCTGCGGCAATAAAGACCGTTCGATCCTTCACAGTGGCACTGCTTCCTGTAAAACTCGTTCCCGTAGATAAATGTTTAATGCACGTTCGCTTACAATATCGACTTTACGACCCAATTCAGATGATAGCCTGTCAATCAAAGCCACCTGATCCAGTAAGGTCGAACCGGGTAGGAACTCAACCAAAAGATCAATATCGCTGCCTTCACGCTCTTCTCCACGCACGACTGAGCCAAACACCCGCACATTGGTTGCGTGGTAATAAGACGCTATATCTAAAATCTTGTTTCTGTTTCGGTCGATTATTTCATATAACTTTGTCATGCTGGTATTCCTTTAGTTAAGTAGATTTTTCCAACGGCTTTATCGTTGCGCAACAATAACCAAACCCGAAAAGCATCGCCAGCCGAATTAACCGGCACATACCCATAATCGTACATCTTTTTGTCGGGCAACAAAAGCCTGTCCTGAGCGTAGCCGAAGGGAAGGCGCCCGACCTACAGGGCTTGAACGTAAGGTTTATTCATGCAGCCTTCAGCACAAAATCCACATGCACTGTATCGTATGGGAAAGCAAACTTGCCATCCTCAGATTTTTCCAAAAAACCGGTATTCAATAAGATTTTCAAATCATCCATTACTCCGTTTTCATCTCGATTCACCCGCCTTGCCACCTCGTTGGCGCTTACAAACCCTGAGCCAGTAAGCACTTTAAGAATTTCCCACCGTTCCAAGGTTAGCGTCATCCATAATTGCCGTTCACTCTCGAAACTAATAGTGTTACCAAGTGGCTCGCCTGTTTCAAAAGCTTCGATAAACCGGTTTGAAACCATTTCCCGGTTAGCTACACCAATAGTTATCTCACGCATGATCTTTTCTCCAAGCATCAACATCATTCCAGAAATCCGCCAGCAAACATTGCGGCGATGAAAATACATAAGCAGATTCAGATTTGCCAATATGCTTATGGTCGCCCTTGCCAACTTCGTTATCGTAACGTAGTACGCAAATACCTTCCACCACGAACGCTAACCGGTATTTAAAAGCATGCAAACTTCCCTGAACTGGCTTTGGCACACGCCACAGCGTCAGTTCAGCGAAGCTGTTGCCGTCCAAGACAAGGCGTTCTTTAAGTAAGGGTTCTGCTTTCATCAACCTAGGTCAAAGTCTCTAAAGTTGGGCAACAAAAAGGCTGTCCTGAGCGTAGCCGAAGGGAAGGCACCCGAACTACAGAGCTTAACCGATTATTAAGCCGCTGCTTCATGGATGTTTCTATGCTCTAATTGATTCTGGTATAAGTCGATGACAGGAAAACACAAATCATAATCCCCCCAAACCAGTTCGCCAAATTCAAGACGAAAAGAAGAAAATCTAGCGGGTTCAAGATAGGCGCGAATATCTGGATGATGCGAATGGTTTAGGAATGGCTTGAAATCGACAGTCTGAGCTTTGCCGTCGTCGAAAGTCAATCTTAGGCAATAATCACCGACTAACACAGCATCAACGATATTAATGATTGGGTTCATTTCAATCTCTGGGTAAGAAGTTGCTTGGCAAGGTTATAAAAATTCACAATGGTTTGCCATTTCTTTAGGTTCGAGTACTTGATATATCAGCATCAAACCTTGAATAATTTCTCTCACCGAAGTATGTTGAGGTGAGTAGACAATACCCGCATGGGGATGACCTTTCGCCGCCAATTGCAAGAAATCATCATCTTGGGTGAAAATTACCCGACACTCCCTGAAAGCAAAATTCAAATGTTCTTGATCCTTTGCGCCGAGCATATCTGCATCCACGACCGTCATCACATCAACGCCCCTTTGCCGCAAACCCCGTATCACCGCTTTTGCTACATGCTCGTCCATGTAGTAACGGATTCTATCCATCGTGACGTGCGCAAAGTTTCATTTCCAAAAGTGAAGGCGATTCTTTACGCATCGTCGCGACAAAAGCTTCATGATTTTCAATCTCTCGATCAATAGTTTCGCGGTTATCGAAATAGTAGGCAAGCGCTGCGTAGACATCCGCCAAACTCAAATCGTATTCGACACATATCTCGTCGGGACTTTTACCCATGCGTTCATGCCACAAAACTATATCTCGCACCTTGATACGATGTCCCACGATGTGAGGCTCGCCCCCTGCCATACCGGGTGTGATGTCAATATGTTGATCTATAACTTGAGCGATCATAAAAACCTCTAAGTAAATAAATTAGGCTGTAGGTTGGGCAACGGCACCATCGTTGCCCAACATTAGCCCAAGCACGGAAAGCAAAGCTAGCCGGATTATTCGACACCATAACCAAATTACGGCATCAAGAAGTCTACAGGGCTTTTCCGCCCCCTCTCCCTAGCACCCTTAGTCCATCTTCCCCGGTGGGGAGAGGGGCCGGGGGAGAGGGTGCCAGGTGGCAACGCCATACTCGTAGTTACCCGATATTTCCGCCCCCTCTCCCTAAATCCCTCTCCCCGGTGGGGAGAGGGACTTTTGCCCCCCTCTCCCGCTTGCGGGGAGAGCGAAGCGAGGGGGGCGAAGCCGGCCGGGGGAGAGGGTGTCATAGTTTACGCCGCCGAAAAGTGACGACCGTAAAGAAATAAGTCCCGCCCGGAGTTTTTGATCGGCGGTATTGCATAGTTAAAACCCCAATGTTAATTGTAGGTTGGGCAACGGTTTCATCGTTGCCCAACATAAACCCAAGCCGGAAAAGCAAAGCCAGCCGGATTAACCGGCACATACCCATAACCGTACATCGTAATGTCGGGCAACAAAAAGCCTGCCCTGAGCGAAGTCGAAGGGACGCTGCCCGACCTACAAGTCTACCCGGCTTAATCACGGACCTCCAAATGCAACAGAAATCTCTACTGATATATTGTTCGATATATGTATATTATTTCTCGCATTAATTTCTATTTTATCTTGCAGAGTATATTTTACTGTTATTGATGGTCGCGTATTAGTAATTTCAACTTTAAGAGTAGTAGCAGGCGGTAGAAATGATTTCAATGTGTAAGGACCCGCGAAGTCTCTTGGTTTAAAGCCTAGTTTTGGACCGTAATCGTCAAAGAATCCACTAAAGACACCATCAACACTTTGATTAAAGTCAACGGTTGGTTTAGCACTTCGTGTGACTTTTTTATCTTTTAAATCACTGCTTTGAATTGATTCAGAAGTATCAATACCTATTTTATTTAATACCCAATCTGCTAGATATTGACAATGTCCTATTGTTTGCTGTGAAATAGCCACTTTGAGAGAATCTATAGCTTCTTGTTTTAATTTCTCCTCAATGTCTGGAGTTGTAGCTTGGATTTTTTCTACTATCAAATCATTAATTTTTGAAACGCAAGTTTTTGGGGAGTTGCTCAAGAATTTTGTAAGAAAATGATTAGGATTAATTTTATCATCTAAATACTCTCCTATGTAATCTTCATAGGTCTTTGTTAGATTGACAGATAAAGTTGAAACAACCATTGATTTGGCTTTGTTTATAGCGTTAAGGCTAATTATATCTGGCCCATAACCAAGATTATTACGAGAGGTATTATCCTTGAATGTCAAGTTAATATTCGGTGAATTAACTCGATCAACTTTTAGATCAATTCGATTATCAGGTAAGTCAAAACCAATTAAATCAGCTTTACTTGGTGGATTCACCGTAGCAGTTGCAGTATAGGTTTCACCCCTTGAAATATTTGTCTGACTTGGATTGAATGTTACTTTTATTCCATCATCACATTTACCGTTATTACATAACGTATCTGTTGTCGAAGGATTGCCATCATCACAAGCAGTCCCATCTTGCTCAGATGGTCCAGATGTACAACCTTTAGTTGCATCACAGTGTTCAGGCCCATTACAAGTATTACCATCATCTTGGCAATTTACCGGCGTACCTCCAGCACAAACTCCTTGACCATTACACGACGCCCCTCCATTAAAACAAGCACCACAGCTAGCACCTGAACTGGGTGGTGGGCCTGATACACAACTACCGGTAAGCCGATCACAGCTTTGTGATCCGGCACACATATTTCCTCCATTGCCCGGACAAACAACCGCCTGTCCAGAAACACAACTTCCCACTAAGCAAGTATCCGAAATAGTACATGCATTCCCATCATTACATGCTTGACCATCTGGGACAGCATTACCATTAATATCAACACAGGCAGCACCAGCCACAGGAAAAATTATTTTCATACTATCAGATGCGCTTCCTCCGCCACATGCACACTTGACATCGACTTTTGCATAAAATTCGCCCGCAACTTTATACGTGTGGCTTAAGCCGCTTGGACCATTCTTTAGAAGATATCCATCACCAAAATCCCAATCATATTGAATTTTAGTACAGTTTTGTTGATCTACTAGTGCACCAAATAGAACACTAGTACCTGTAGCACCAGACCAAGGTATGATTTTTTTGTCAACATCTTGCCCATTGGCACTAAGTTTCACACTATTCAAAATTACAGGTATGCAAGAGCCACCACTACAAACCCCTTTGGAGCAACACGGGGGAGGATTTGAAAGATCAGGCTCACAAACACAAGGTGGCTCTCTACATTTATAACACTCAGGACATTTATGCGCACACCCCTTCCCCCCCGGCAGGCTCCCACAATGCCAACCCGCTTTAATCACGCCCACGCCGTCGTTGGATTTGATGACTTTGCCGTCTTTGCTGACCGTGCCTAGGCCGATGGCGACGAATTCCTCAAGGTCGTGGTCGTAGGAATACATTTCGACTTGCGCACCGGGCAGGTGGCCGTCCACATTGGGCAGGGTCAGGCGGGCGGGCGGGTCGAAGCGGGTTCCGACCGGTTGGATGGTGACGATGAACTGCGGCTGCATCCCGTTGGGCGGCGGCATCGGGATTTTGGAGGCGTTCACCGGGGTCACGGAGAGTTTGCCGGTCTTGCTGCCATCGGGGAAGGTGGCGGAACCGGCTTTGACTTCCAGCGCGAAGCCGGGGACTTCGGGCAGCGCCAGCGTGACATCTTGAGTACCTATGCTGGTTGCTTGGTTGGTGTCCAGCTTGACCAGATAAATCGGCGCGGCCAGCGGATTGTCCGCCCCGGCCACGGTGACGATGTTGAAAGCCAAGGTTGGCCATTCGCCGGGTTCGGTGGTGGTGCTGCCGTCTGCGACCAAGCGCACCGCGCCCACTGGGGCTTCGGTGATGGTGAATTGGCCTTTGGCATCGGTCTCGGCTTGGCGGGTCGTGCCGTCCACCCGCACGGTGACTTTGGGCAAGGGCTTGTCTTGGTTGTCCAACACTAGGCCGCTGATCGTGGTCAGTCCCGGCAGGCCGCTTTTCAAACCCGAGGCGGTGAAGCCGGCGTATAGGCTCGTGCCGACCAGCGTGGCGGTGGCGCGGTGGACATCCAAACCGACCGCCGGGCCTAAGGTCATTTCCGCGCTGGCGCGTCCGTCGCTGTCGGTGGTGACTAGCGTGCTGTCTTGGCCGTTTTGGAAGGAGCCATAGCCTTGCGTGACTTTGAATTCGATCTGTGCGCCTTGGACGACATTCGCGCCACTGTCCACCACGGTCACGACAAACGGCTGCGGCAGGGGTTGGTTGATTGCGCCGCGCTGGTTGTTGCCGGAGTTGACGGTCACTTTGTCGCCGGGGGCGGTTTGGGCGGTGGCGTAGAAATTGACTTCGCCATCATAGCCCACCGAGGCGGCGCGGGCCCGCTGGTTGCCGGTTCCGGCGCGGGAGCCGAGTTTGAACGGGGTGGACGCGATGCCAGTAGCATCGGTGTTGACCAAGGTGGCTTGGCCTTGGTCGGCAGTGCCGACTCCGACAAAGCCATCGTCTTGGGTCACGCGGAAGATCACGGGCTTGCCTGCTACAGGTTTTGATTGTCCGTCCAGCAATTTGACTTTCAGCGGTTGCGGCAACACCGTGCCGATACGGGCGGTTTGGTCTTGACCGGACACCAATTCGATATGCTGCGGGTCCAGCGGTTTGTAGGTGACATGCAGGTTCAGGCTGCTGGTGTTGCCCACGTTGTCGGCGGCATTGACGACCAAGGTGTTGTCGCCGACTTGCAAGGGGATGTTTTCCGCCAAATAACTGCGGTTGGAAATGCTGGCGACAACGCCATTGACAGTGACGCGGGCTTGGCCTTCCGCCACCGTCCCGCGCACGATGTCATTGACGAGACCGGAAACCGGGATTTTAGCAACACGCACCACATCGCCATCCTTGGGCGATTCAAGGGTGATGTAAGGCGGGGTCATGTCCAGCGACACGGCGATGGAGTCGGTCACATCTTGGGCTTTGTCATTGACCGCCCGGACTTGGACGGTGTTATGGCCTTCCTGCAAGGTCACATCGGCTTGGAAACTGCCGTTGTTATTGTCTATCAGCCCACCGTTGACGGTGATTTTCGCGGTCGAATCGGAAACCGTGCCTTTGACCCGTAATGGTGTCGCACCGACGGTAATCAAAGTGGCGGGTTCGGTGATACGAACGATTAGCGGAGGTTCTGCCAGTTGTTCCAGTCGAGGGGTAAAACTGAAATTGACCGGCCCGCCGCCTTTGACGGTCACAATGACGGTGATAGTGGCATTGGGCGCGAAGCTGATTCCGGTGTAGGCCGTCAGATCAACAATCGGTTCATTGGCTTTCGTATACCCACTGGAACCGGCAATGCTGACCTTGGGGATGTTGGTTTTCGATACCGGTTTAAGCGAAGCTATCACCAAACGGAGTGGACCGGTTAGGGTATCCGTGCCGATGTTGGTCAGCGTGATGTCCACCGTGGCATCCTTGCTATGTGGGTTGCGGGATGGCGTTGCGGTTTGCAATTGAACCAAGCCTAGGGAAACGGTTTGCCATGTCAGGTCTGCGGCTGCTGTGGCTTGGGTGACGGATGGGGGTTGGTCTTGATTTATGGTTGCATTGCTCCCGCTGACCGTGTTGTTTGGAGCGGCAAGGCTGGTGACGGACGGGGCTGTTGTTGGATTTTGGGCTGAACTTTCTTGCAGCGCCTTTGAACCCATCTCCCCAACCCCTCTCCCCTCGGGGGAGAGGGGCTTAACGGCAACCCCTGCCCCATCGGGGGAGAGGGGCTTAACGCCTTCCACGGGGGCGAGGGGCTTGTCACTCCCCTCTCCCGCTTGCGGGGAGAGCGAAGCGAGGGGTGCGAAGCCGGTTGGGGGAAATGGTTGGGAATTGCTAGATTCTGTCACCAGATTTGGATTGGGCGCGGGTGACGTTTCGAGGTTTGTTTTTTGATCTTGGCCTGAACCGGATGTTGTTTGAACTTGCTGTGCATCATTGGAGGCTGGGCTTCCCCGGTTTCCGCTATTGTCTGTATTGTTGACGGTATTGGTTGGGTTGTCATTGCCACCCGTTGTGATTATTTGACTGCCATTGTTGCCTGAATTGATGGGTGTATCTAATTGGATACTGCTAATGCTTGGTGTGCTAGACTGGTCAGTCTGATTGCCATTATTGACAATAAATTGGGAAGTTGTGGTTCCCACTATATAACCGGGGCCACCATTGCTGAGTGGCAGATTGGTGATAGGGGCTAGGTATTGGCTTGCTTCCACTGTTTCGGTATTGCTCCCATGGTTTAAATCAAACTCGAATATTTCCGATGTTCGGATAACAGTACTTTGCTGAGATGTTTGCGATGATTTAGCAGTAATGGAGCTTTCTAGGGAAACAGTGACAGTATCAGAAGATTTTTGTCCATTAGTATCTTCTGCCACGACTAGTATAGTATTTACACCTTGTTGCAAAGGAATATTAGCCTGAAATATTCCGCTATTATTAGTTGCCAAAACGCCATTAACCGTTGTTTTCGCGGTTGGATCGGATACCGTACCTTTTACTTTTAACGGTGTGGCTTTGGCGATATTAAGGTTTGTCGGCTCAATGACTCGCACGACTAATGGATGATGGGCTTTGCGTTCCACTTTTTTTGTATTGGCGCTGATTGCACCAGAGTCACCTCCGTTGACCGGTTTTCCCCGAAGTTTGGAGACTGGCTTGTCTAGCAGTATCTTGACCTGTCCAGTGGCAACGGTTTGCCTGTCGCTTCCTACGGCGAAGACTTGATGCGCTGAGCAAAGTAAGAAGATTAGGGTTAAAATTGAGAAAAATGGCGCAGTGCCGAATAAGCGGGGCCAGAGCCTTGTTAAGCCTGAATGACTGAGTTCATTGAGCCTACGCGACATTTTGGCATCTCACTGGATCGGTTTCCTATTGTGCTATGGTCTTGTGGGTATAATCTTTAGCATTTAGGGGTTGAATTGTCAAACAGGTTCTCGCAAATGAAAACAGAAGTCTACAGACGCAAGCTGTTTTGGGCATCAACTTTATTGATTTTGGTTGGGTCGGGGATTGTGTTGTTAATCAATTCCACATCGCCAACAGTCAATCTCAATCAGACACAAACTAGGCTCAAGCCGAAACCCCCTTCTGATTCCCCACCTTTGGTCAACTTCACCGATACCACTCTAGCCATGGAGATTAAATTCGTACACGAACAGGGTGAAGACCAGTTGAGCGGGATCGACGAGAGCTTGGGTTCCGGTGTCTGCGCCTTTGACTACGATGGCGATGGCTGGACAGATTTGTTTCTGGTCAATGGCTCTGGACATACGCATTACTACGGTAAGCACTACTGGTGGCAGGATACAACCACTCCCGCGCTACTGAAAAACAAAAACGGAAAGGTTTTTGAAGATGTTACGATAAAGGCTGGGTTAGTCAAGGAAAATTGGGGGATGGGCTGCCTGAGCGCGGATTTCGATAATGACGGAGACCCAGATTTGTTTCTAACCAATCTAGGCAGCAATCAACTATATCGCAACGAAGGCAATGGCCGCTTTACCGATATAACCCAAGATAGCGGTATTGTCGGTGATTATTGGTCCACCTCGGCAGCGGCGGCGGATATTAATGGCGATGGCTTGCTTGATATTTACGTTGGTAATTATATTAAGTTTAATAAAGGCTCTAAAACATTTGAGTCAGGCAGTCAGTTTGCCCCTGAAAAGCCTCCTACTTTTGATGCAAGCCTGTATGATGCGCAGCCCAGTCAACTCTATTTAAACCTAGGGGGGTTGAAGTTCAGGGAAATGGCAAATGAAGCGGGGGTGGCTGTTGCGGATGGAAGAACTTTGGATGTGCATAGCCAAGATATTAATGTAGATGGCAAACCTGATTTGGTGGTCACAAACGACCGGGGGACAGGTTCGAATATGGCTTTTCTCAACCAAGACGGCCTTCACTTTCAAGCGAGCAGTACGGCTTTTGGGCTGCAAAGTCCGCGTGGTAGCCGGGGAATTGCTTCAGGCGACATAAACAATGACGGTGACGAAGATTTAGTCTTTGCCAACCCACAGGGGGAAAGCCTTGCTTTGTTGATACAAGGCACCACGACTAGCCTACAAAACAGTAATCCAGCATCTTCGCCTATCCAATTTGCTGATTTGTCCCGTAAGCTAGTATCTGCAACTCGAAAAAAATTGGATAATGGACGCTTTGTTTGATGTTGCCCTATATGGTTCGCCCGACCACCCCGATAAACTTGTCCCCCGAGCAAAACGAACTCCTCCAATCGATCATTCGCAGCCGTGAAGCCC
>CAIOOA010000236.1 GCA_903859815.1 uncultured Methylococcaceae bacterium
CCGTTTGCCAGCGTTTGAGTTCAAGATTTATCTTGCATGTTTTTTCATGAGTTTGCGCCCTATGCAAGATAAATCTTGCACTCCAACGCTGGCAAACGGGAAATCCTTAACTTAATGGAAGTGACGCCGGAGCGTGGGAGCCATCAATTAAAGCCGCACCCTGCAAAAATTTAAGAGTGATGTGTTTGCTTTCTGCATTAGGGAGTGTGTTTGTGTAAAAGCCATTGACAGATAACAAGATAAACCAGTAAAGTTAATCTTACACATCTCGTAGGTGCAAAATAATGCGCCTGTTGGGGTGTCTAATTCAAAGTTAGGCATTTATGTTATCCCCGCATGTGAAATAGGAGACTTATTATGAAGGGGCTTATTGTCTCGATTGTTGATGTTCTTGGCATTTTTGTCCCAGGTTTCCTATTGCTAATAGGGATTGTCATCTTTCCTTCAGTTTCAAGCGATTTACTTAAGGAATGGCCGACTTGGACTCTATTACTAGGAGGTATTCGAGACAACTTTGCCATTCTCGGTGTCTTGGCAGCGATTTCGTCCTATGTATTGGGTTTTATCATTCGCCTCTGTTCAATATCCATCCTGCAAATCTTGACGTTTCCTTTCTGGGCCGAACAACTCAAAAAGAGGGTGGAGAAATTAGAGACGACTCTTGGGAAGGCTTTGGATAATATAGATGTAAGTGAGAGTCTTCAGGAAGAAGTCAAACTGCGATCTAAGTTCGAAGTTGCGCATAATGCTCCTTACTTTGCATTTGCAAAGCGCCTAATTCAAAACGGCAATCCTGCACTCTGGACGAGTACTGAAAGAATGGAAGCCGAACTTCGATTTATGGCCGGAATTTTCATTACACTAATACTCCTGTTTGTTGATGGGATTCGGATAGCATCATCTTCAGGATATGTTCTTGCGGTGATTTCCGGAATCGGGCTCTTAATCATATTGTTGTCATTCCCGACGAGGAGAATTAGAGAGGTCGTCTATGATTATCATATGGCTTTGATTGTGCTTCATTACCCGACTAAATCGTTGAATACTGCTAACAGCAGCGATGCCTAACAACTGCATGCACCCGATACCCCGAAATGTTGTCTCTCATGCACGTCAAATAAGCTAGGTAAGGTGGGCAGCCGGATGGGCAAACGGCTCTATCGTTTGCCCACGCGGAACGATGCCTCTACTTGTGGCAAATGGTGACCAAGCTAAAACGCTTACCCACCTTACGGCTAACTAGTTTCATCTGCCGGAACGAGTACCCGCATTCCGCATTACGTGTTAGCTTGGAACAAACAACATAAGAAATGAAACAGAAACTAGCCACGGCAGCGGCGCAGAAAATACTTTTTTTGCCACATGCTATTAAACAGATGTCTCGGCCTGACAGAATGATTACCACGGATGAAGTACGACAGGCTGTGCTATTGGGTGAAATAATTGAAGAATATCCCGAAGACCAGCGCGGCGAAAGTTGCTTGGTTTTGCATACTACAAACAATCGCTGCATCCATGTCGTTTGCGCACCGAAAACAGAATATCTCGCGGTAATAACAGCCTATATACCGTCACCCGGCCAATGGTCACCCGATTTCAAAACGAGGAAATAAGATGGAATGTCTTTATTGTAAAGGTCAATTAATCAGAGGAACGGCTCCGTTTAGTGTAGATCGTAATGGATACCATATCACATGGGAATCAATTCCAGCTTGGGTATGCACCCAATGCGGAGAGCCTCTTTTTGATGAAGCCGAAGTAAACCATATTCAAAAAGCTTTACAGCAGGTCGATCATGAGACCATGGCATTAATGTCAAGAGCGGCCTAACCTTGCGCCGAAGCGCGGCGGGGCTTGCAACCCCGCAGCTAACGTTTTGTGCGAAGTCACAGCATCCGATATGGCACGAAACGTTATGGGTACATGCAAAAGGCCATTTTTAAACCAAGTCATTTATGAGACTCACGGTTCGCCCATTTTAACGGCCAGTTTCCCGGATTGCATTTCAATCCCTTGGTAGATTGTCGGCGGGAATCCGATCAACCCTAAAATGCGCGTCTGCACGGCATTCAATGCGGTCATGCAGTACCGGTCAACTTC
>CAIOOA010000237.1 GCA_903859815.1 uncultured Methylococcaceae bacterium
CGGCCTCGGTGCAAGAAGGTGCGATTGCGGCGATTCGTGATAATCGCAGCAAATACGCTTTGCCTGAAGGCATCATTGAACTGCGTCAGGCCATCGCCACCAAATTACGACGGGACAACGGCATTGAAGCTGACCCGCAAACCGAAATCATCGTCACCAACGGCACGACGGGTGCGTTTGCTGCAAGCTTACAGGCATTGCTTAACCCCGGTGACGGCATTTTGCTGTTTGAGCCATACTATGGCTACCATCTCAACGCGATCTTGCTAAGCGGCAACGAACCCCAGTTTTTAGGGTTGGCGCTTCCGGCGTTTTCATTCACCGAGGAAAGTTTACGCGCGGCCATCCGGCACAACACCCGCGCCATTCTGGTTTGCACGCCATCCAATCCCAGTGGCAAGGTGTTCAGCGAGGAAGAGTTGAAGATCATTGCCAAAGTGGCCGTAGAGTATGATTTGCTCGTCATCACCGATGAGATTTACGAATACATCACCTATGACGGGCGGAAACATACTTCCCCGGCAACGGTGGATGGCTTGCGTGAGCGGACAGTCTCGATAATGGGGTTTTCCAAGACGTTTAGCATTACCGGATGGCGGGTGGGTTATGTGCTGGCCCCGCCTGCGCTGGCCCGTGCGATCAATCTGGTCAATGATTTGCTTTATGTCTGCGCCCCGACGCCCTTGCAATATGGCGCTGCGAAGGGTTTGGTGGAATGCGGCCCGGAATATTTTGAAGAATTAAGGGCCATCTATCAACACAAGCGCGACATCATTTGTGACGGGTTGGCCCAGGCCGGTCTGAATCCGCTGATTCCTCAGGGAGCTTATTATGTGTTGGCCGAGATGGGCCATTTAGGTTACCCGGATGCCAAAGCGGCCGCCTTGGCCTTGCTCGATCAAACTGGTGTGGCGGGCATCCCCGGAACGGCCTTTTTCCAGAGCGAAGCCGGCAATTCTTTGATTCGCTTTTGTTTCGCCAAGGACGATGAAAGCTTGGCAACAGCGGCAAAGCGGTTGCAGCGGTTCCACCCTGCCTGAATCGTAGCCATTGCCGACGCAGTCAGACGTCCTTTGGCGAATATTCACACATGGTTATACCTAAATTCGAATCCATTCTTTAGAGAAACGGAAAAACTTCGCTATAGTTAGCTCATGCCCCGAGTCAAGGTTCACAGTTTGAACACGGGGCAACAAAACTAAAGCATTTTTCGAACAGAACGGGTATTGAACATGAGCGTAGAAGACATCGTAAGCCTCGCCAACGAGGCAAGGACTAGAATTAAGGAAATCTCCCCAGACGAGTCCCGCGACTTAGCGGCAACGGGGGCCGTACTCATTGACGTGCGCGAGGAAAAGGAATTCAAGGCTGGTAGCATTTTGGGCGCGATACACATTAGCCGGGGCCAATTGGCGGGCCGGATTGCCGACGCCGTGCCGGACCTGTCCACGCCGATTGTCACTTTCTGCGCCGTCGGCCATCGTTCGGCGATTGCGGCGGACACTCTGCAAAAACTGGGCTACCTGAATGTCGTGTCGCTGGCGGGCGGGTTGAAGGCTTACTTGGTGAATACTGCCCATCGTAAAGTGGCTTAAACACCCGGTTTCTTGCTTTTGTACTGTCTATTTCCCTGACTGCTAGGCCATTGATGCGTTATCGGATAGTTTATCTCTTCAATGTCCGTTAGATGGGTGTGAGGGATATGCCCATAACCAGTCCATATAGGGCCGACATTGCCAACTGACGGCACACCGTCGGCCCTATAAGCCCATCGTTCCATTAAGATATAAAACTATTTTAATGGGATGTCATGCTTTTTTTAAATCTAATCAATTAAGGACTCGGAAAACGTATTACACCCCCGGGTAACCCTTTCCATCGTCCAAAATAAGGTCATTGGAAATCCTATTGCCTTCGGCATTGGGTATTCCATAATCCGGCGAATGGGCTAAGCGTAAAACCACCCAACCAATCTCGTCGCACATCGTCCTTTGTTGTTTCCAAGGCAACACCTCGCCAACACCCCCTGTCCACGATTCAGCAGCATTACTGTGTAAAATTCATAAACTTAACTTAAAAACATTAGCTTACGAATTGGCACGTAATCTGACTAATAAATAGCAGACGAGTCGATCCGACCTGTCGGAACCCGCCAGATTCATGGAAAGCATTACTTCTGTTTGGCGGGAATACTGATTGGGGGAGGCTTTTCCCCATGGCCCAACAGGAAACCGCTGCAATGAGCAAACAACCTTCTTATATTAATTTTCAAAACAAGCGTTCCCCGTCGGCGGCGTTGCGCGACCGATTGGATTTCCCCGTCATCGACACCGATGTCCACACCATCGAATATACCCCTTTGCTTGAGGAATATATCGAAAAGATTGGCGGCTCCGCCTCGGTTGACCAGTATAGGTCCGCTATCGCAAGGGGGTTTGGCTACCTTGGCAATGCATGGTACGACCAGTCATGGGAGGAACGCCGCGCCCTGCGCTCCACCCGTCCGCCGTGGTGGGCCTTGCCGACGAAGAACACCTTGGACCTCGCCACCGCCTCCCTGCCGGAACTGCTCTATGAGCGCTTGCAGGAGGCCGGCACCGACTATGCCGTGCTGTACCCGAACGTCTCCACGTTTGCCCCGCA
>CAIOOA010000238.1 GCA_903859815.1 uncultured Methylococcaceae bacterium
ACCCCGAACAGCACAGCCATCTGGGTCATGCCAATGTCAAGCGTCCCCATGTTGTTTCTCCTCCATCATACGCCCTGCTTCCAAGTCAAACACACGACCGCATAGCGAAACCCAATCCGGGTCATGCGCCACCGACAGGACGGTCAGCTTGGGGTCGGCAAACACGTCGAACACGGACTGTTTGCTCTCGACATCCAATGCGCTGGTCACCTCGTCTAAAAGATACAGGCTTTTGCCCAATAGCAGGCCGCGAGCCAAGGCGATACGCTGCTTCTCCCCACCCGAGACCCGGCCACAATCTTGGCTCAGGATGGCTTCCGGCAGATGGAGGGTGCGCAAAGCGTCAATTAGATTGGATTCGGAAGGCTTGTTTCCGCTATGCGCTTTGAATTGAAACGGCAGCAGCAAGGCATCCCGCACGGTTTCCGCCCCCAACACTGGTTCCTGACCGATGTAAGCGGCGCAGCGCCGAATCTCCGCGATGATCGACTTGTCCAGTGGCTTCCCGTGAAAATACACCATGCCTCTCGCCAAGGGGTAAAGCCCCAGCAAGGTCTTCAACACCGTGCTTTTGCCCGCGCCAGACTTGCCGCGAAACACCGCCTTGTCACCGACATTCAGGTCAAAGCTAATGTCAATTAAGATGGCTTTGTCGCGAACCGATACGCCAACTTGGTCGAATTGGATGAGGGGCGTTGATTCAGCCATGATGGATCGGAAAATTGAGAGACTGTAGCAGAGGCGTTAATTGCTAACGGTTGCAAGCACATTCAATTTCACATTTCGAGTCCGGTCAAGATGGGTAAACCTTTTAAACTATTGATCTTTGAACCCTTTATATTCAGTTCTAATTGTTTGGTTTTTATTGATTTTAGTGTATTGAGACTGGTAATTATGCTAGTATTACTTACATCCAATTTCAAAGTAGTAAGTTGATGGAGTTCTTGCAAAGCACTTAGATCGATTTCGTCTGAAAAATCTAAAACCAAAATAGTGAGTTCCTTGAGTTTCCCCAAGGCATTAAGGTCAACGACTTTTGAATTTCTCAAATGTAGGGTTAGGGTGTTGAGTTTCTGAAGTTTTTGCAAGGCGCTAAGGTCGTTGATTTGTGAATTCCCCATATTCATGGTCAGCGTATTGAGTTTCTCAAGTCCTTGCAAAGGATCAAGGTTATGGATTCCCGAATATTTCAGATTTAAAGTGAGCATGTTAAGTTGATTAAGCTCTCGTAATACGTTGAGATTATCGGTTTTTGCCCCCCATAACTCTAGAGTTAGCGTATTAATTTGTTTGAGTTCTCGCAGTGGGTCAAGGTCAGAAATTTTAAAACTTCCAATAACAGTCAGCGTGGTAAGTTTTGTGAGTTTTTTTAAAGTACTTAAATCAGGTATATTTGGGCCTCCCAGATTGAGAGTCAGCGTAGTAAGTTCCGTGAGTCCTTGCAAAGCACTGAGGTCAGTAATATCTGAAAATCCCATGTTGACAGTCAGCGTAGTAAGTTTTGTGAGTCCTTGCAAAGCACTGAGGTTAGTAGTATCTGAAAATCCCATGTTGAGAGTCAGCGTAGTAAGTTTTGTGAGTCCTTGCAAAGCACTGAGGTCGTTCACATTTGAACGTTCAAAGGTCAGTGTCAATGTAGTGAGTGAATCAAGTCCTTGCAAAGCGCTGAGATCGACGATTTCTGAATATCCTAAATCTATATCCAGCGTGTTAAGTTTCTTGAGTTCATGCAAGGTACTGGGGTCAGTGATTTTAGCCCCCATAATTGTCAGCTTGGTGAGTTGATTGAGTTCTCGCAAAACGCCAAGACCAATATTACGTGAACCTTTTAAATTTAGGGTCAGTGTATTGAGTTGCTTGAGTGCATGCAAGGGACTAAGGTCAATGTTTTCTAAATATGCCAAATTCAAGGTCAGTATGTTGAGATTTTGGAGTTCTCGCAAGTGAATGAGGTTGGTGATCTTTGAATCCTTCAAATTCAAGGATAGCGCGGTGAGTTGTTTGAGTTCTCGCAAAGCACTAAGATCAGCAATATTAGAATATTCCAAATTTAAGGACAAAGTGGTAAGTTGCTTGAGTTTCAGTAAGAAATTTATATCTGCGATGTCTGAATTTAAATAACCATCTATAGCTAACGTGGTAATTTTCTGGAGTTCGCCTAAATCATTGAAATTAGTAATTTTTGAAACAGCCAATTCCAAGGATAGCGTTTTGAGTTGTTTCAGTTTTTGCAAAATGCTGAGGCTGGAAATGTCTGAATCTATAAATTTCATCGTTAACGTATCGAGTTCCTTAAAGTCTGCTAGCCAATCCAAATTTTGGATTCTAGAACCCGCGATTAGAGTTAACGACTGTAATTGCCCTGCATAATCGATCAAATCACCGGGTAATCCCCAATTATTCAAAGTATTGCGATATTTGTCTTCCAGATAACTTTGATAACCGTAGTAGCCAACAAAAGGCGTTAAGGCCAGCACGGCAAAAACCATCCCTAATTGTGCTTGCCGTTTTATCTGGCTTTTCTTAACAAACTTGCCCCGCTCATGCAAATCCAACTGTTGCTTGCAGCCGATAACCTTTTTCAACTCCCTGCCGCTTAATAAATATTTACGGTTATTGCCACTGTTTTGCCAGGAGGCATAGGCGGTTTGTAACAGTAATTCCGCTTCCGCCACTTCGCCCAATAGCTTGCCGCCCAATTGCCGTAAGGCCGGGATCATGGTTTCGTGGGGTAGGCGGTAACGCGGTGGGTCACTTTGGAGTTTTTCCAGAATGCGCAGTTGTGGGCTGGCGAAATATTCCAGAGCATAATGCAAATGGGTTGTGGGCAAGTTTGGACTGGTTGCCGCCAGTTCCACCTCCGTCTTACCCTCAGCGATGCGCTGATTGCGGGGGAGGTCTATGCATTCCAATAAAACTTTATACAATGCCTCTCGCTCGGCAGTTTCGGGAAAGCGTTGGGTCAGCGCATTGTTTACAAAACTGACAAACAAGCCCTGCGACCCACCAGCAAAGTTAAAATCCTGCAAACCCAGTTGTGGCGATTGTTTGCTTTGCACCAGTTCATTCAGCATTTGCAGGCCGATGCCAATGTCCACGGGCGAAACCCGTGGCTGTTGCTCACCATTGGCAACCCGTTTAACGGACTCGACAAACCCATCTACCAAGTCTTGCTCCAAGCTTAAACTGGCGGCTTCTGCGAGTGTAATAAAGATATTTCGTGCTTGTTCGGCGCTGAACAATTTCAGCGACAGCATTGGCGGCCTTAAACCACGATCCAGTTCAAAATCACGCCAAACGGCCGCATATTCACGACGAAAAGTAATGCACCAAGTGACCGGATGGGGCGGAAGCGCAGAGTAAACTTTGCCTAATAATTCAAATATTGGCTGATGGTCGGGGTTTTCGGGCTGTAATTGTTCAAACTGGTCTAACACAATCACCGCTTTTTGCGGCATCTTCAATAGTCCAGTCAGGTCGGCATAATCGGTGTTCAATTCGCTGTTGACCGCCCGTAACAAACCCTCAACCGTTTTGTGCGGCAAGGCTTCCCAATAAATATAAACACCTTCTGCTGATTTTATCGAGTTCGCCAAGCCCGCCCGCAACAAGGAGCTTTTCCCCGCGCCAGATTCTCCCATGATGACCACTAGCGGGATTTGCGGGTCCTGCACCAATGCCGTCAGACCCTTTATGTCTTGGTCACGCCCCAATTTGCGGAACAATTCGCCGTCTTCTTGGGTAAATGCCAATAAACCTTTTATGGCATTGGGTAGTTCACGATCATCATGGGGTTTTGGCAAGGCGAGTTTGAACACAAACCGATAAGCCACCCATGCTAGGCATAAACCTCCGAGAATGTATAATCCATAGACAATCCAGTGGCTCAGGGTTTGGAGTTCTGTTGGAAGAGGGTCAATAAGCTTCGGTACAACCGCAGCCAAGCCGATCAAGGATACCCCAATAAAAGAAAATAGCTTTTCCTTGGTTCCGTAACGAAACAATCGAGCGAATTCTTTTACGTTTTCTACAAATGTTTCGGGTGACATTATCGGACTCTCCAATATGCTGTGGGCTGGGTTGAGCCACTATTAGAATATTGGATATTCTATCATCTGAAATTATCGATTAGGCAAGGATTCAATCGTTGTTGAAGCCTTGCCCCTCACCATGGCTGCAAGCCTACCCTGTCAGCCCAGCCGTAAACAACTCGCGCAAACAAGGCGAGGATTTGATCAAACCTTTACCCGCGTCGCTATTCGACTATGAGGTGGGTGACCAATTAAAGGGTTACGCTTAACCGCTTTCCCGTCTTGTCCCCGCCCTTGCCTTGGGTCATAATTTCTCGTCGGACAAACAGGGCTTTGCTTGCCTGTCACCCCAGTTCCATCAAACTGATGAACCTTAAATGCAACAAAATTCGACGGACAAACCCGGCTTCACAACGATCAGGACAACCCCCAACTATGCGCGATACCGTCATCATTGCCACTGAACACCGCGAACAACTCATCGACATCACCCACAAAGTGGAGTCTGTGGTGGCTAAAAGTGGCATCAGGAATGGATTGGTTTCAGTCTATGCTCAAGGGGCCACATGCGCCATTATGATCCAGGAAAATTGGGACGAAAGCGTTCAGACGGATGTGGTGAACCTCCTGCGAAAGGTGATACCAAGGGGTGTCTGGCTCCACGACGAACAAGATGGTAACGGCGATGCCCATTTGAAGGCAGGTCTGGTGGGGCCGTCAGAAACCATACCCGTCATTGATGGCCGCCTAGGGTTGTCCCGCTGGCAAAATATTTTCCTGTGCGAGTTTGACGGGCCAAGGCAGGAGCGCAAAATCGTTTGCACCGTGATTGCCGACCAATGAGGGTTTGTCAGAAAGACAGCGCAATGGCAATCATCGGCCACTAAACCCCTTGCAGGATGCTTGCCTCAAATTTTGTGTTTTGGTCAAGTCTGTCTGCAACCATCGGCATCCCAATCCCCAACGGCTCGGCGCATTTCAAACTGCGTGGAATGACCAGGAATATCTTGCCTGCGCTGCCGGATGCCCTGTGAGAATAAATTTTCGTTTGACTGCCGTTTTCTTGGTTGCTGTTGAATTATTTTCGGTAACATACGCCGAGCAAAAGTCTGTTGTCTTTTTGCCGTATTCCGATGAACCCTAATCCAATGGACACCCCCATGCGCACCAAGAAAGAAGTGATAGACGCCTTCGCAGAACGAACCCAACAATCCAAAATTGACACCGAAGCCTTCCTTGACGCGCTCGCCGAAGCGGTCTGCAAATCCCTGACCCAAGGCCACGAAGCCGTCCTGCCGGGGATTGGCAAACTCACCGTCAAGGAAAGGTCAGCCAGAACCGGCAGGAATCCGGCGACGGGCGAACCCATCCAGATTGCCGCCCGGAAAGCCCCCGCGTTTAGCGCGGCGAAAGCGTTGAAAGACGCGGTTGATAGAGATTAAGGAGATAGTTCGATGGCAGAGCAGTTTTCGCAACCGGGAATACTGGACTTCACACCAGTTTGTGGCCGGTCACTTGTTTTCAGAATCGCCCCCGAAGTTGATCCATGTCCGGCGCTTGCCCGGTTGCGTGACGGGTTCAACCCTGATTGGGGTGTTGTGGGTTTGGGCGAACCGTTGATCCGCGCACTTGGCTGCGAAGTACCCGGCTTGCGCACGTTTCCTGCCTTGTCGGGTTCGAGTTGCGCCATTCCCTCGACTCAGCAAGCGTTGTGGATTTTCCTTCGTGGACAGGGAGCAACCGAGTTGTTTGACCGGTTTGAACGCATCAAGTCTTTGACCGACGGTGCATTTATCCTACACGATACGATGGATACATTTACATATGCCGGCGGGCGCGACCTGACTGGCTATGTTGACGGCACTGCCAACCCTAGCCAAGAGGAAAGCCCTGCCGTCGCCTTGGTGGAATCGGGGGAAGGCTTGACCGGTTCAAGCTTTGTCGCCGTACAGCGATGGGAGCATGACCTTACCCGTTTCCGTTCCCACAGCCAAACCGAGCGTGATGTCATGATTGGACGGAGTATCGAAACCAACGAGGAACTGGACGATGCCCCCGAGTCTGCCCATGTCAAGCGGACAGCCCAAGAGGAATTTGAACCCGAGGCGTTCATGGTACGCCGTTCCATGTCGTGGGCTACGGCGCAAGCCCAAGGGCTTGAGTTCATCGCCTTTGGCAAGTCGCTGGACGCTTTTGAGCAGGTGCTTCGACGAATGGCAGGGTTGGATGACGGCATCACCGACGCGCTGTTCACGTTCTCGCGCCCGGTGACTGGCGGCTATTACTGGTGTCCACCCGTGAAATCCGGGCATCTCGACTTGTCCTTCATCGGGGTTTAGAGGGTTTGCAAGAAAAGCTATTGCATGACATTCATGGTCAGATCCGTCGAAAAACCCTTTTCTGGCAAGGAGTGCCAGCGATTGCGCCTTGGAAGAAATGGCCTGACGGCAAGCTTTACCCTTTTCGCCCTGACCGTGCGAGGCAACCCTCCCTGTCCACAAGGGAGCAAGGGAACCCCGTCAGGCAATCACGGCTTAGGCCCAAGCGACCACCCCTGCGACTCGGTTTGCTGGCGTATGCCTTGGACATCCAGCGGGGCAAGCCGCTGGACATTCCTGTCCAGGGTGTTCGTCCGGCTGCCGTCGATGTTGAGGGCTGCCCTGTCCGGTCAGCTTGTCCAAGCTCAACATACCCGCCGCATTGCCCGATGTCGGCAACCGGTTGGTGATTTTCAGGATGGCGATCCACTCGTCCTTGTAACCTTGTCCCAGTCCACCTCGGACAGCCGGTTGATCGGGATGCCCCGGCAATCCGGCTGCTTGATGTCGCCGTAGGACATGCCAAGTTGCGGGCGGATTTGCTCTTGTAATATGCGGGCCAAGGGCGACGAGTAGCAGCAGTAGCTTTCCCGTTCCTCCATGCAAGCCCCGAACACCTTGGTCTGGCAATACGATCCAAGGTAAGTGCAGGACTTCAGGCTCTTCTTGGCGGCGAGTTCGTACTCCTTCTGCTCGCACTGCCAGATCAACTGCACAATGAGCACCAAGATTTGGTAGACCGCGTAGGCGACCATCACCGCGTTCAGCAGCGAGCCGATCATCGCCCCGCCGCCGCCGACTTGCAGCGTGGAGCCGGTCACGCCGGGGTTCAGCGCCCCGGACTGGGAGAAGGCCGCCGACCCGCCCGAACTGAAGATCAGGTTCCCCGCCGTGCCGCCAAACGTGTTGCCGACCCAAGTGGCGACCTGCTCCATCGCCATGTTGCCAAACTGGTTGATGACCGAGTCCTTCAGGAAGTCGGTGGCGACGGACGAATAGCCCCCGGTGATGCTGTCCGCCGCGCTGGCGACTGTGTTCTTCACCGCGTTCAATGTGTCCGCGACCGGTGTCCGCAACACCTCCCAAGATCCGCGCACGGCATTGGTGGCATCCAGGCTCATCACCGCGTTGTCAACCTGGCTGACGCGGGTCATCAGGTTGAGGTAGTCGCCCAGCCCCACGGACTTGGGGGCGTTGCAGCAGTCAACCGAAGTGATCAATGCCCCCACCGTCTTGCAAGTGCCGCCCTCGCCCTTGAACACCGTGCAAGTTGAAACGTCGTTGGCGACGGCGCAGTCCTTGTCCATCCCCATCTGCTGGATCGCATTGAGTGCCGCCGTCGCCCTGACAAAATCTTGGGATTGCG
>CAIOOA010000239.1 GCA_903859815.1 uncultured Methylococcaceae bacterium
CACCGGGCTGCGTTACAACCAATTCCACACCAATGCATTGTGCTCGCCAACCCGTGCTTCCTTGCTGTCAGGGCGCAACCATCATCAGGCCGGTTTCGGCACGATCACCGAAGGCGCAACCGGGTATCCCGGCTATAACGGCATCTGGGGTAAGAACGTGGTGTCCGTGGGTGACGTGCTAAAGCGCAACGGTTACAGCACTGCCGCGTTTGGCAAGTGGCATAACACCCCGCAAGGCGAGGTCAGCGCGGTCGGCCCGTTTGACCGCTGGCCGACCGGCTTGGGCTTCGATTATTTCTATGGCTTCCATGGCGGCGAAACCAGCCAATGGCAGCCGCAACTTTACCGCAACACGCTTGCCGTGCAGCCCAAGGCCACGCCGGAACAAGGCTACCACCTGACCACGGATCTGACCGACGAGGCGATTCAATGGCTGCGCCAGCATGAATCATTGGCCCCGCAAAAGCCTTATTTCCTCTATTTTGCCACCGGCGCGACCCATGCGCCGCATCATGTGCCAAAGGAATGGGTCGCCAAATACCAAGGCAAGTTTGACCAAGGCTGGGACAAGCTGCGCGAGGAATCCTTCGCCCGGCAAAAACAACTGGGCGTGATTCCGGCGAATGCGCAACTGACTCCACGCCCAAAGGAATTGCCCGCATGGGATTCGCTGTCGGCAGATCAGAAAAAGCTCTATGCCCGCCAAGCCGAAGTCTATGCCGCCTTCCTGTCGCACACCGATTACGAGGTAGGCCGCTTGCTGCAATCGGTCCGCCAAGGCCCACAGGGTGACAATACCTTGGTGTTTTACATCGTCGGCGATAACGGCGCGAGTGCCGAAGGCACTTTGGACGGCTCGGAGTCCAACCTCGCCGCCTTTACCGGTTTCAAAGACGATGTGCAGACTCAACTCAAGCACATTGACGAACTGGGCGGGCCGCTGCACGACAATCATTTCGCCTCCGCGTGGGCATGGGGCAACGACGCGCCGTTCCAATGGACCAAGCAAATCGCCAGCCACTTTGGCGGAACCCGCAACCCGCTGGTGGTGTCTTGGCCCGCCAAGATCAAGGACAAGGGCGGGCTGCGCTCGCAGTTCAGCCATGTCAGCGATGTGGCCCCGACCATCTACGAGGCGGTCGGCGTGAAATTCCCTGATGTTGTTGATGGAGTCAAGCAGGTTCCATTGGCGGGTTCCAGTTTGGCGCATAGCTTCGACAATGCCAACTCACCCACCACGCACCGGACACAATATTTTGAAATGTTCGGCAACCGGGGCATTTACCAAGACGGTTGGGTCGCCGCCGCTCGCCATAGTGTGCCTTGGGATTGGTTGACGCGGACCGACGATTTCGGCAAAGACGTTTGGGAGCTTTACCACGTGGATGAAGACTTCAGCGAGGCCAAAAACTTGGCGGAGGAAAACCCGGACAAGCTGAAAGAACTGCAAGAAGCTTTCGACCGCGAAGCGCGGAAAAACAATGTCTATCCCTTAAGCAGCGGCAACATCCTCGAACTGGCCGGGGCGGATCAGCCCTCGCTGTCAAAAGGCCGCAGTTCGTTCACTTACTATAACGGCACGGTCGGCATCCACAATGTCAACAAGCCGCAAGTGCGCGGCAAAGCCTTCCGCATCGAAGCCACGGCGGACATCCCTGCGCAAGGCGCGGAAGGCGTGTTGCTGGCTGACGGCGGGCGGCATGGCGGCTACACGCTGTATGTCAAAGGCGGCAAGCTGGTGTTTGAAAACAACTTCGTTGGCAAGTCGCGTGACATCATCGCCTCCACCGAATCAATCCCAACCGGCAAGGTCAAGCTTGCGGTGGAATTCACCCCGGAAGGCACGGGCTTCTTCACTGGCGGAACCGCCAAGTTGTTTATCAATGGCAGCGCAGCGGGCGAGGGCAAGATTCAACGGGCCGGGGCATGGCTCAGTTTCGAGCCGCTGGATGTGGGTCAGGAAAACGGCTCGCCGGTCAGCTTGGCTTATCAACCCCCGTTCAAATTCACCGGGAATTTGGAGAAGGTGGATTTTGTGGTGAAATAAAGCGGACTCACGCCAAGGCGCAACGTGATGCTTTCAAGGTTGCGCCTTTGCGTTTCTCGGTAAGCTTGAACATGAACCGAAACCACCCCCGCATTGTCAGCTTCGATATCGACGGCACCTTGGTTGATTTTCTCTCCATGCTTCATGCGGCCTTGGGGGTCGTGGGGCAAAACCTCGCCAGCTTGGGTGGTGCGGCGCTTTCTTCACAGCAACTGCAAGCCTTGAGGAATGAAACAGCCTCCGACCCAAGGTTCACCGGGGCCAAGTTGGAAACCCTGCGCCGTGAATCCTTTCGTCGGGCTGCGTTAAGTGTCGGTTTAGACCCGGATGCCCATGTCGATGATCTGTGGCAGTTGTTCCTAGATTCCCGCGAACCGCATCGGCATGTTTATGCTGATGTAGCACCTACGTTGCAAATCCTAAAAAGCCTAGGCATCCGCGTTGTCGCCGCCTCCAATGGCAATACCCCGCTGCGGGAAACGCCACTGGCAGGGTATTTTGAAGCATGGTTTTATGCCGGAGAAATAGGTATTGCCAAACCCGCCACGGGTTTCTATCAGGAGGCTATTCTGCGCTTGTCCGCTAAACCTGAGGATATTGTGCATGTGGGGGATTCATGGGCGGAGGATTATCTGCCCGCCCTGTCCTGCGGCATGGGTGCGTTGCTATTGCATCGTGGAACAAATCTTCCAACAGTAGACGCAGTGACTATTTTCAATTTACATGAATTGATGGATGCATTGTCTGCTTGATTCCTTATTGGGAGCGACAAAGCTTGCTTTGACTGACAAAGCAAGCTTTGTCGCTCCCCAAGCTATTTTTACTGTTGTTCTGGCAGCACAGAATCAACAGGCCAAGTTATTTCTTCAACAAATATCCCATTGATTTTTCTCCACTGCCGCCTGTTGCTGTGGCCTAAGTGTTGCATTAATAACCGGTAATAGTGTGCCGCTAAACACCATGTTTGTAAAAAACTTCCAATGACAGCCATCGAAAAATCCCACCTAAATCATTCTTCCATTTTAACAAGGAAAGCCTCACCGAAAAATGACGATTGGAGAAACCAAGACATCAGCCAATTGCCGCCCATCAGCGAGAACATTATCCCCGGTTCGGAGAAACTATTTTTATTTTTTGGGGGGCTGGTCGGTTCGATAGGCATGTTTCCGTTTGAGTTTTACCGCTCGGCGCAGATACTCGACCATAGCAAGATATTCTTCCGCGACATTTCCCAAGCCTGGTATCAGCGCGGCTTGCCGGGAATAGGGGGCAATGCCCATGTCATTGGCGATTATCTGCAAGCCAAGATTGAGGAATCAGGCGCATCGGAAATCCGCTTTGTCGGCAATTCCATGGGCGGGTATGCCGCCTTGATGTTTTGCGCGATGATCGGGCGCGGCAAAGCGATTACGTTCGTGCCGCAAACCTTCATTTGCCCAAAGAAGCGCTTGTTGCTTGGCGATGAGCGTTATCAGGATAAAGTCCAAGCCTTGCACCAGAACCTGACAGCCACGGATATTGTCGACCTCAAGCGATGGATAGCCGAGCGTAACCCAGCGATGGAGGCACAGGTGCATGTGTCCGACGAAGACCCCGTCGACATGCTACACGCGAATGAATTGGAGGGCTTCGGCAATATTGAAATATACCGCTACCAGCAAGGCGGCGGCCATGATTTGGTTCAATGGTTGCGCGATGAAGGCGAGTTGGCGAGGATATTGAAAGCCTGAAACAGACAGAAACCGACTCGGTTTTAAAACCGAGTCGGTCTGGATCAATAGGTTTTAGTTTATTGCGAATAAATCTGATCGAAAATGCCGCCGTCACTGAAATGCTTTTTCTGGGCGCTGGCCCAATCACCCGCCACTTGTTCGATGGTCAGCAACTTCAACTGGGGAAAAATAGCATTGCTCTCCTGCAATACAGTTTGCGAAACCGGTCGGAAATAATGCTTGGCGATCAACTTTTGCGCCTCGTCAGACCATAAGTACTGCAAATACGCCTCGGCCTGCTTGCGTGTGCCTCTTTTATCCACCACTTTGTCGACCACGGCAACCGGCGCATCGGCTTCAATGCTGACGGATGGAATGACCACATCGAAATCCTTCGGATTGATTTTTTTGGCAATTAAATAAACCTCGTTCTCAAAAGTCAGCAATACATCGCCAATGCCGCGTTCCACAAAGGTGGTGGTCGCACCGCGCCCGCCGGTGTCCAGCACCGGGACACGCTTGAATAGTTTTCCGACAAACTCTCGCGCCTTGTCGTCAGCGCCGAATTTTTCCTTGGCATAACCCCATGCCCCTAGGTAGCTGTAGCGACCATTGCCCGAGGTCTTGGGATTGGGGATGATAGGGCTGACGTCGGGCCGAATCAAATCATCCCAATCGCGAATATGCTTTGGGTTGCCTTTCCTCACCAGAAACACGATGGTGGAGCGGTAGGGGGAACTGTTGTCCGGGAAATGGGCGCGCCAGTTCTTTTCGACCAACTGGCCTCTTTCCGCCAGCGAGTCAATGTCCGTCTGCTGGTTCATCGTCACCACGTCGGCGTCCAGCCCGTCAATGACGGCCCTTGCCTGCTTGGACGAACCGCCGTGGGATTGGTTGATGGCGACGGTTTCCCCGCTCTTGCCTTGCCAATACTGGACAAACAAAGGATTGTATTCATTATAAAGCTCCCTCGTCACATCATAAGAAACATTCAACAAGGTGACAGGTTCCTCGGCATGGGATGGGCCTACGAATAGGGTTAATAAAACGGCAAATAGGGTTGTTGTAATTTTTAGCATAATCCCAATCTCAGAGTTAAAAAAGAACAGATATTTCCACTAGAACTTATAACTTAATGGCTGTAGTTTTTGGAAAACATGATTTCTGTTTAAATAAATATATGGTATTTAATATTATTAAGCCAATAACAAATAATAATATTGTTATGCCCTTTTAAAATTTCACCACCCATCCGTAATAAAGGAACTATTTCTGTTTTGACGGAATTTCAAAATAATTACGAAACCTATTGAGCCGCTTTAAACAAGCCTATATGCTAGTAACCCATGAAATTAATGCAATTGCGCTACATCCTAGAAATATCCCGAAACGAGTTGAACATTTCCAACGCGGCGGAATCGCTTTACACTTCGCAACCGGGCATCAGCAAGCAAGTTCGCAAGCTTGAGCAAGAGTTGGGCGTTACGATTTTTGTTCGCAATGGCAAGCAACTGACTGGAATAACCCCGGCCGGCTTGCACATCATTGCCGTGGCCAGCGAAATTTTGGAAAAAACCAAAGCCATAAAAAACATTGCCCAAGAGTTCAAGGGCAGCACGGTTGGAACCTTGAGCATTGGCACCACCCACAATCAGGCACGCTATGTGTTGCCGACGGTGATTCGCCAGTTCATGGCCCAATTCCCCGGCATCAAGCTCAACATCCACCAAGGCACACCCTCGCAAATTGCGGAGGAAGCCGCCAAGGGAATCGTCGACATGGCCATTTCCACGGAAGCGATAGACCAAAACGAAAAACTGGTCGTGTTTCCGTGCAGTGAATGGGGTCGCTGCATCTTGGTCCCCCATGGACATCCGCTCTCGACGGCGGAAGCCATCACCCTCGAAGAATTGTCGGCTTACCCGATAGTCACCTATGTTGCCGGCTTCACCGGGCGGTCTTTCATCGACAAGGCATTCGACAAGCAGCAGATTCATCCGCAAGTGGTACTGGCGGCGGCGGACGCCGATGTCATCAAAACCTATGTCAGGCTTGGCTTGGGGGTCGGGATTGTTGCCAACATGGCTTACGACCCTTTGGCTGACAGCGATCTGCTTGCCTTGGATGCGGCCCATTTGTTTGGCGTGAGCGTGACCAAAATCGGCCTGCGCCGGGACCTGTTTTTGCGCGAATACATGTACGAATTCATCCGCCTCGTCTCACCGGCACTAACCAGGGAAATCATCGAGCAAGCCATGGGCAAGGGCAGCCATGAAGAAATCGAAGATTTGGCGGAGATGGAGGAGGAATAAGCCACGCAAGGCCAAGCTTTACGCGATACTGTTGAAATCTAAATCCACGTTCCCAAGCTGGAACTTCACTGCCATTAAGTTAAGCAAAAAACCGCCAGATTTGCGATGATTATACGATTTTGAGTCAACAATGGATAAAAAGAGCAGGCGTTGGAAACCAGTCGGACACTCATTTTGGGCAGTGCGTTCAAATCCCTTCACCGC
>CAIOOA010000240.1 GCA_903859815.1 uncultured Methylococcaceae bacterium
CGCCAGTTTAAGGTCTTCAACTTGGGAGGCGCTCAATGGCGGGGTCGGATCGGTGGCGGGCGGCAAGGTCTGTCTCGGCTGGGTTATTTTAGGGAACGACAATTTTACTATGCCGGGGAAAATATTTTATGGAAATCACCTAAGCGAATCAGTCTTTGTTGCTCATCGAAAAACCCCCTTGCTGACTCCTTGACGAATACTTCAGTGCCGTCGCCGCGGATCAAGCGATATTCCATGTGATAGGAGTCAGCACCGGGACGCAGAGCTTCCAATTTGGAATGGCAAACCGGAAGATCATCCGGGTGGATCATTTGAAGATAATTGTGTCCCAAATTGAATCGGGCTTCTTCAGCCGATATTCCCAAAATGTCCGATGCGTTGCCAGTGCGTTGGACAATGTCACTATCGGGTTCCCATTCGAAGGCGAATGTTTGGCTGACATCAAAAGCCGAGCTAAGGCGTTCTTCCCTAGCCCGCAGTTCACGGACCATGCCAAACCGTTCAATGGCATTCTCAATGGTACGGGATAAGCTTTCCGGGTTCATCCAGTTCTTGCCAATGAAGTCTTGGGCGCCTAGCCTGAGAATGGAGCGGGCATCAATGCCGCCCGACTGTCCGGTGACAACCACCACCGGGCAGCAAGGCGAGTCCGGGCCACCCAGCGCTTGAAGCAACTCCGGTGCATCATAGTCGGGCAAATGGTAATCCAACAGGACACAATCGGGCTGTGAGCCATGCCTATGGTTCGAGATTGCTTGCAGCAATCCATTGCCAGTGTCTGCTTCCTCGATTTGGATGCTTCCTTGCAAATTGCCTAGCAATAGTCGTCTCATGACTTCCCGGTCCTCTGGGCTGTCATCGACAATCAGCACTCGATTAAGCTTATTCTCCATTCGGCATAGTATATGAGTCGCAATGCTGACGAATAAGGATCAATGGCTAGACGACATTAAAATTCCTCATCATACCCATTTCCTCATGTTCGAGGTTATGGCAGTGGTAAAGGAACAACCCCTTGTAGTCGTCGAATCTTTTTAGCAGGGTGACCTTCTCTCCCGGCATGACTAGCACGACATCCTTCCAGCCTTCATCAATAAAGCCTTTGCTAACGGTTTCATAGTCTTTGCGACGGTCTTCGCGGATGACCCGCTCGATGATTTGGAACTGCTGACCGTGAAGGTGCATCGGATGGGGAAGGCCGGACATCATGCCCATGCCCATCCCGGCTTGGGTATAACCGTTGTCGAATTCGATGACTTGCATCGTGTTCATTTTGACGGTTTCCTCCGGGCTGGCTGCCATCATTTCGAACTCTTTGCCGTTGAGCAGCCAGTTCATCCGCATCATGCTTATTTTGATGCTGCGCGGATTGTTGGCATTCTCGGCTTGCGCACGTTCGTAGCGTTCGACCGTTGAAAAGCGTTGTGGCAAAGGCAGGGAGACATTTTCTTCACGCATGATGTGGACTTTGAATAGGGCGTATTCCGAGCCTTGGGGCATTTTGGAGGTGGACATCATGCCCATGCCGCCATGTTCTCCCTCATCGGCCTTGGCTTCTTGTTTTGACGTGTTTTCCGTTTGATGGTTCATCCCGCCCATCATGCCTGCACCCATTCCTCCACCGCCGCCGTGGTTCATCATCCCGCCCATCATGCCGCCGCCCATTCCGCCACCGCCGCCGTGGTTCATCATCCCGCCCATCATACCTCCACCCATTCCGCCACCACCGCCTTCGCCATGTCCTGGCATGGCACCGGAGAATGGCAAGCTTTTCATGACCATTTCACTGCCGACTTTTCGACCCGAAAAATCAGCCCAAAGCTCTATCCTTTCGCCGGGCGCCAACATGACAAACGGGCGAGTCACTGGTTTTTCAAGGAAATGACCATCGGTCGCAATCACGGTCAAGGGCGTGCCGTCATCCCAACCGAGTTTGTAAATTCTGGAATTGGACCCGTTCAGCACTCGCAAACGATAGGGACGGGTCGCCACTGGCAAGACGAAATGGCGCTTGCCGTTGATGATCATCTCATCACCCAAGAAGCCCATGTGCCGGTCACGCATGTTTTGCACGTAAACCAATTGGTTGTCGGCATCAAAATTTCGGTCTTGCAACACGATGGGGAGATCGAATTCACCCCTAGGCAGGTTCAAGGCTTTTTCATCCGGGTCGGATACGATGATCAGGCCAGCCAAGCCCTTGTAAACCTGCTGCCCCGTCTTCTCATGGGTATGGGCGTGGTACATGTAGGTGCCAGCCGGGTTGTCCACGCGGAATTCATAGACATAGCCACTGCCCGCCGGGACATCGTACATGGGATGTCCATCCATGTTTTGTGGCACATGCAAACCATGCCAATGGATGATGTTGGATTCGGGCAGGTCGTTTTTGAAGTAAAAGCGGACTTTCTGGCCTTTCTCCAAAAAGAACACGGCACCTAAATGCGTCCCCGGCAGTTGTGCAATGGTATGATCCGGGCCTTTCAGCAGTTTGCTTTCGTATTTCCAGACACGAGTGGGTTTTCCGGGCAGGATGGGGGATTCAGTGACCACCGCGTTGATTTCGATTTCCACATCGGCTTGGAAGTCAGGCGATGCATCCCTTGCATAGCGGGCGTTGGGTGCTGCGAACAGCCATTTGGGTCCGGTTGCAGCCGTCAGTGCGCCGAAACCAGCCAACTGCAAGAACTTGCGACGGTCAATGCTGGGTGTTTCTGACATGATACTAACCTCCTCAGGTCGGGCCTATAGACCCTTATTTTTTTTAAGGGTTGGATTTGGCTGCTCGCAAAGCTCAAGCGGATCCCATCAGTGAAGTGGCGGCACGGTCGATCTAACCCCCGCTCACAAACATTATTGACAGGACCCAATCCCGATGTTATTCGCTTATGCAACCACTGCTGCTTTGTGTTTGATCAAACCTGCCGATTCGATTAAATCTTCCAATTCATTGTAAACCCACTTGTTATCATGGTTGTTGAAATGATGGACTTCTTCGATCCTGATGGTTACATGCTTGGTTTGGGGTTCGCCATTGACGCGATACAGGATGATGTCCATCCCGCCGTCGTCAATCTCATATTCAATGAAGCCGTGTGGGTTTTCGCTGCCCGGATTTTCCAAATGCCCAGTCAGCATGATTTTGGTGATTTTATGTTGCTCAATGAACTCTTTGACATCGTGCGTGTTGACCGATTTTAAGTTGTCAGGCAGCACAAATGATTTGGCGCTATGGGTGGCCCCTTTCAGATAACTGAGTTCCAATGCGGGCGGTTCCAATTCCCCATGCATGTTGATGTTGACCTTCTTCCATTCTGCCTTTGAATGCAATACTTCCCTGGGAAATTTTTTTCTCATTGTGGCCTCTCTCGCTTCAGCGTAAACAAGGGGGGGTCATGTCTGAACCCCATTTGGAATAAATTCCCGCACCTACATTGGGAGCGGGATAATTGGAGGTTTTTCGCTGTCATTCCACCTCGCAAAAATGCTCGGTTGGGATGTTTGAGCAGTTCGGAAAACATCGGACAGTTTCAACCATTTCGCATGGAGAATCAAGTGGATTTAGCTCTAAAATTGAAATTTTTTAATCACTGATGTTACCCAGCCGCTTAGGATTGGAGCGTCAAAGCTTGCTTTGACAGGCGAAGCCTCACTGCCATTAAGCTAAGCCGTTCGTGGTGAGCTTGTCGAACGCTCTCCTGAGCGAATTCGAAGGGCATGAACGGCTTAACATCCATCAAGTTGGGATTTTCCGTTGACCCCTTCGACAAAACTCAGGACAGGCTTAGAATCTCAGGGCGAACGGAAAAATCCTTAACTTTATGGCGGTGAGGCAAGCTTTGCATTTCCGATCTTAAGCCAAAGTAATTTTCAAATAAGACCCAGCAATCAAACCAAGCTTTGGCGATCCTGCTCGGCTTGGGCATACAAGTCCAAATATTTGATGGCACTTTGCTTCCAAGAAAAATCCTTTTTCATCCCGGTCTTTTGGATTTTTTTCCATTCGGTCTTGGCGTTGAACAATTCCAAGGCCCGAGTGACGGCCTGTAGCAGCGCCTCCGCATTGGATTCACGGAAAACGACCCCGCTGGCCTTGCCTTGTTCCAAGTTGGCTGGATTGGCATCCTCAACCGTGTCGGCAAGCCCACCTACGCAACGGACGATAGGCACCGTGCCATAGCGTTGGCTGTACATCTGGTTCAGCCCACAAGGCTCGAACCTGGAAGGCATCAAGAACAAGTCCGAACCCGCTTCAATCAGGTGGGCCAATGGCTCGTCGTAGCCTAATTTTAGCGCTATCCGTTCCGGGTAGAGGCTGTTCCAATGCTTCAGGGTTTGTTCGTATTTTTTTTCGCCGCTACCTAGGATCGCCAATTGCACGGGCAAATCCATCAGTTTAGGCAAGATTTCGATGACCAAGTCGATACCCTTTTGCTGCACCGTCCTGCCCACCATGGCGATGACGGCGACATTCTTGTCCGGTGCAAGCTTGAAATATTTTTGTAAAGCCACCTTGTTTGCATCCTTGCCGGCCATGTTGCCGAGTTCAAACGCATGGGGTATCAGGGGGTCGGTGGCCGGGTTCCAAGCTTCTTCGTCGATGCCATTGATGATCCCGCTCAAGCGATCTTTGCGTTCCTTCAACAAGCCATCCATGCCACAGCCAAATTCCTTGCCCTGAATTTCTACGGCGTAATTGGGACTGACGGTGTTGATCCTGTCAGCGTATACCAAGCCGCCCTTGAGGAAGCAGAGTTGATCCCAGAACTCCAAGGCGTTGTATGACCAGAAATGTTGAGGCAAGCCAAGTTTTTGGAAAAGTTCCTTGGGGAAAAGCCCTTGGTAAGCCAAGTTATGGATGGTGTAAACCGTGGCCGGACGGTCCCCTTCGTCTTCCAGCAGGGCCGGAATCAGTCCTGTTTGCCAGTCGTTGCAGTGGACGATTTCAGGTTTCCAGCCAAACCCCATTCGGTTCATGGCGATCTCCACACTGACCCGGCACAGCAACGAAAAGCGCTCAGCATTGTCAGGCCAAGACTTGCCGTTTTCCGCCAAATACGGATTGCCTGACCGGTCGAAAGCGCCTTGATGGGAAACTAGCCAAACCGGGACCGAAGTGCCCGGCAGTTCGGTTTCAAAGATTTCGACCTCCCCGCCGGCTTGGTTGATCCGCTTGCTAGGCAAATCACCCAAGCTGGCGAGTACGTCGGCATAAGCCGGCATGACGATGCGCACATCGTGGCCCAAAGCGTCCAAGGCTATGGGCAGACTGCCGGAAACATCGGCCAGCCCGCCAGTCTTAATCAGTGGATAGGCTTCGCTGGTGACGAAGAGGATTTTTTTCATGCGTCGCTTTTCACCCCGGATTCTTCAGTGGTGTTAGTCGATTCAGCCTCTGTCACGATCTCACTCAGTGCAATTGGAATGACATCTTCCAATTCGGACTCACTGTCAGAAGTCTTGACTTCAGGCTTGAGGGTCAACACGATGCCTGCCAAGGGTGGAAGGGTCAACACAATCGAGTAAGGGCGGCCCATCCATTCCTTTTCCTCAGCAACCAGTTGCCAGTTGCCAGTGTTGCTGCCGCCGTAGTACTCGGAATCCGAGTTGAAGACTTCCAAATAAACCCCCGCTTCGGGAACACCGATTCGGTAATTCGGGCGTGGCACTGGAGTGAAATTTAAAATGACCACGGCGAATTCGTCACCCGCTCGGCGCAGATAGCTTAAAACCGACTGTGGGGCGTCGTGGCAGTCGATCCACTCAAACCCCTTGGGGTCAAAGTCATGGCGGTGTAAGGCCCGATTTTCGCGGTAGAGGGCGTTCACATCGGATTGCAATTTTTTGATGCCCTGATGCATTGGGTATTCCAGCACATACCAGTCCAAAGCCTGACTATGGTTCCACTCCGTGCCTTGACCAAATTCACACCCCATGAACAGCAGTTTCTTGCCGGGGTAGGTGAACATGAGTGTGTAAAGCAGCCTCAGGTTGGCAAATTTGCGCCATTCGTCCCCCGGCATTTTGCCCAGCAAGGATTGTTTGCCATGCACTACCTCGTCATGGGAGAAGGGCAGGATGAAATTTTCGGTGAAGGCATAAAGCAAGCCGAAGGTCAGTTGGTC
>CAIOOA010000241.1 GCA_903859815.1 uncultured Methylococcaceae bacterium
GACGCCAGCGAATGTCGAAGCCATGTTGGCGTTGCGGCTTGCCCGTGCGAACCGGGAATATGACGACTATTGGCGTGGCATCGAAAAACAAGCGGCATAATAGGAATTTTGCAAGGGGCGCATCACTTTTAATCACACCCGATTCCATAGGGCATCTGCCCATGGCTTGGAATGCATGACTGGCGCGGCAACTGACAAGGCCGTGCCGGTATTTTTTTGCCTTAAAAATCTCAAAGCTTGTCCGCCGCAGAACAATTCCAGTGATTTGCTGTCTGATCCTCCTAAAGGCAACCGAATCGAGCTAGAACGAAATGACCGCAGCGGAACCTTATACACTACGTTAGACTTCATCATTGGTTTTCTGAGGGAGACCGTCCATGCCCAATACCATTCTGATCACCGGTGCGACTGGAAATATTTCATCGGGCATCATCGCCCAACTCAACGGTTCCGGGCATAGTCTCCGGGCGTTGGTGCGCAATCCCGAAAAGGCTGAAGAACTCAGGCGACAGGGTGTCGAAATTTCGGTCGGCGATTTGGAAAAACCGTGGACGCTGGGTTCCGCCTTCGCTGGCGTGGATACTGTCTGGATTCTGGCTCCGCCGGGGCCTCGCGCACCCGAGCATTGCTCGAATGCCTTGTGGGCGGCAAAGCAAGGAGGTGCCAGGCACGTCGTGCGCATGTCGGCATTCGGCGCTGCGCATACCGCACCGACGATCAACAGCCGTCTCCATGCGCTCTCCGATGCCGAACTGGTTGGGTCGGGCATTCCGTTCACCATTTTGAAACCGCACTTCTTCATGCAAAACCTGATGATGGCGGTACAGAGCGTCGCCCAACAGGGGGCCATGTACTTTGCCCTTGCCGATGGCAAAATGGGGCTGATCGACTCACGCGACATCAGCGATTTCGCCGCCCATGTGCTGACCACCACGGGCCATGAGGGTAAGACATATATCCTCACCGGGTCGGCATCGCTGTCAATGCACCAGATTGCTGCGGCGATAGGCAATGCCATCGGAAAGCCAGTGGCCTACGTTCCGGTTTCCGTCGATGACGCACGGCAGTCGATGGCACAGATGGGGCTTGACGACTGGACGGTGAATTTGATGTGTGACTACTTCGCTGCCTACAGCGCAAATTGGGGCGATCTGGTCACCGACGACTTCCAGCGCGTCACGGGCAAGGCACCGCGAAGCATTGAGCAGTTCGCCAAGGACTTCGGCGGCGCTTTTGGGAATCAATAGCCCATTGCCAAAGTTTTGAAATCTCCCCGGTTCTCTTACGCCAGCTTCAAGCAGCAGGCATCACGTAGCGCGTGGGAATGGACAGGGAAGGATCGCCGACATAAGGACGGCGAATAATTTTCAACTCTATTAAGACAGAAGTATTAACATGAACATCCTCACACGGGAATGGAATGGGCTAGACAACCGCCTATTCAGCGAGTCCAAGCATCAAGAGCATATCGATCTGCGAGCCGGACTCATCGGCGGAACCTTCTTTGGCTTCTTGATGCTCATCGGAACAGGGAATCATTGGGTCGCGATGAATGTTTGGCTGGCGCATTCCTTGCCGTAGCCCCCGCCGTGCATTTGATGGACACCGAACCCGGTTGGGGTTGTGACGGACGGAACGCGCTTGCGGTTATCTGGGCGACCGTCACCATCGCCCTCTTTTTGGTGTGGTTCACTGAAAACCATACCCTTCACTACCATTGGGCGTAAGGGTCTGCATTCGAAAGCGTCCTATGGGTAGTAAACCTTTTAGCGTTGCCGGATCAACGCGGACAAAAAAGGGAAGTTCGCCATAAACCCTCTATACACTATCAAGTATTTTCCAAATTAAACCATTTTCTATAACAGCAACAAATTGATCTACCGTAAAACCACTTGGATAAAGGTTGTCTGCTGGGTTTTGTACACCGATAGCAGTCATGGCATTTGAGCATATGTCTTTAAAATGAGTTTTTATATGAGAATCATCATTGCACTTTCGCTGTTCAACAATAATTTGATGCATATCCCTTAATAAATGACGCTCATTTCTAAGTGCGATAATAATTTCCTGAATTGAAATTTTGAGGAATCCCCCAAAATATTCATGATCATACTCGATTGATGTGTCGATAATCCACGAGTGAATATAAATTTGACTGGAATCTCGATTGTTGATTAAAGTTAAAAGGGCTGGATCGGTTTTTAGTCTTTCCGTCACGAAAGCACTTTTACGTTTCAGTTGAAGAGCGGCTTTTCTTAAGGTGCTTGTTTTGTGTTGCCAAGCATCACGAAGGTTTCTACGCATATAACCTGATTTAATTTCAAAAATAAATAAATGATCATCAAGAAAACTTATCAAATCAATTTCACCAATATCGTCATCGGCATCATGAGGGGGTAAATAATTACAAATTACCTTAAAGCCAAACTGTTCAAAATTTTCGGCGAGACGTTTTTCGATACGATTTGTTTCAATGTTTCGTTCATCCCGATTTTTGCCAAGTCGCCGCAAATTATTCACTGCTGCTGTTACGTTATTTTGAAATGCAAAAACCCAAGGTAACTCGAAAAGATAATTTCCAATTTTAAATATAGGCCGTTCATGCAAATCAGGATGCAAAGAATGCTCATTTTGACGTAGATGTCTTGAAGAATCTTTTAGATCGTTTGACCAAAAATCTAGTATGGCTTCGGTCATTTGTTTGTTTCCTGTCGGCCAATCTTCACTGCTTATCCAACCACATATTCTGTTAATCTTTGCCTTACGTTCTGCAAAAGTGATTGGTAGCCTGATTTCACCTTCTATTAAGCCCATAAACGAAAACGATATTAATGCAGTTAGCCAATTTCCTGTCTGCTCCTGAAGTTTGCAGTAGGGTAAAATATAACCATCCTTGTAAAAAGCATGCATCATTTCAATTGTAAAAAGAGCTTGAAAGGTATTTATTTTATAGCTGTTATCAATCATGATTTCATCATCAATCCCATAAATTTCTTTCAACTCAAGCTTTGTACGAATCGCTGATGTCCAAGCAAATAGGTGACTATCATCATATTTTAACCTACCTAAGTACTCAAATTCCAAACCTGGTTTCAGGCATTCATCTAAACCCCTGAAAAACCAATATTGATGCAAGCGGTCAGATTTTTTACCGATTTGATCGCATTCGCTCATGGCTGGGTTAATCTGTGGAAATATAATCAGCTTTTCTCCTTCAAATCTTATGTCGTAATCATCATCGAAACAAAACCAGCTTATGGTTTTACCCATAAAATCATTGAAATGCAAATAAGCCCCGACTAGACGCTCGAATGCATTCAAATTTGTAATGCACTTATTGGCTGCTAGTGCTGTCTGATCTGAAGGAAACAGCAACGGTGCCATGTGTTTTCGAAGCGATTCTCCGATGATACGATCCGAAATTCAAAAATCTTTGTCTAAACTTTTTTTTAATTTTGACATTAAAATCTGGTTTATGGCATCAGTCATTCTCTGAAAGTAATCTCTATTTTTATCAGCTTGATGAATGTCTAAAAGGTCAGGTCTTAATGCTTGCCGCCCTTGATTGAAGACAAGATGTTTAAATGCGAATAAGCTTGCATAGACCAAAGTTTCCATGGGCGTTATCCGTTTTAACTCTGCTTCTATCGTCTTGATGAAGCTCTCAAGTTTTCGGTGTTCTTCCTGAAGGATTAAACATGCATCGATAAATTCAGAAAATCTATTTGTTTCGATTAAGTTCAGTTCCCTGATTTCCTTCCAGCGAGACTCTTTAGGAAATAAGAATATTTGTGAATAGCGGATTGCACGACGCAGAGCCTGCGGAGCTAGGGAAACAAGATATTTTAGCCAATCAGATCGCGTAAAGTTACCCTGACGAAGATAACGAGCCAGTGCAAGTGCAAACTCTTCCGTTTCAAAAACTTCGACAGATGCATCAAACCAAAAGTCGGCAGACCAGAAATATATATCTCGATCAGCAGCCCTTAGAATATGCTTGCCAACCTTTCCGGGTTTTCCATCAAGATAGCGATGGGTTAGCTTTGAAATAGCATTAGCTACTGACTCTCCGTTATTTGTTAATCGGATGTAGCGATCTTGATAAATATTTTGAATAGAATCTAATGCCATAAAAGGTTTTATTTAATTTTATTCAAGTGATTGCAGAATCCAATATAGGTGCGCCACAACGGGCTTCGTGCCAAGCCGCCCCTGCTAGCTTGCCTTCTTTCATCGGTGTCCTGAAATGCAGGGCTATGTCGCCATGGTCTTTGCCAAGAACGTTCACCATGCAAAAGCCGCCCTCGTTTAACAGCGCGTATGATTTATGCGTCGGGGCTATGCCAAGCGCCAACATTGGCGGGCCTAAGGAGGACTGCGTGACCCATGACCCGGTGAAGGCGTTTTTCCGTTCAAGGTGTGACACACCGATGACATAAACGCCTTGGGTCAGCCTATCCAAAATGGTCAGAATGTTTTCAGGCACGGGCGGGGAAACCTAGTAGGACAAAGGATGTTTCTTTAAGACGGACATCTGGTAATTGTACCGGAAGAAAATGTTGCCCCGTCAATGATTCCATCCTGCTCGGTTAGGAATTTGCCGGTCTAATGTAATGTGGATTGATTTTTTTTCCAAAAAAAACCAGCCACAATCGTTTCACCGGTCAACGATGTTCAATTCTGAATGCCAAGTGGGTTCGTTGCGATACGGTAAGACCCGATTGCGCCATTCCGCGATTGTTGCAAATATGAAAGTTAATGACGTAACCAAGGCTTTATTGGGTGCGATTCATGAAGCAATCACTTGCAAGATATCTTAAACGGACAGTAATCTCCGCAAATCGGTCATGTTTGGATAACTTCATATTTCGCCGAAAGTTTCTGTTGACAGTATGACCTGCCTAGGAAAAAAATATTGTCTGGGCAAGAAGGTGAGAGATATCCAGTGCGATTGACAACAAAACAAGGCCAAGCTTCCCCTGTCCAAGAGGGAACCGTCCAGTGGTTTTCAAACAGCAAAGGCTACGGATTTATCCGGGGTCAGGACGGCGTTGAGCGTTTTTTCCATGTTACCGACTTGACGGGTGATTTCATGCCGGACAGGGGAGATTCTGTCTTCTTCCAGTCCAAGCAGGACGGCAAGGGGCCGCGAGCGGCTGAAGTGGCACTTAATCCTAATTTTACTGCTGAACCAAACCATATCCGGCGAGACGGACGGGTGTCTTGTCCAAATTGCAGCAGGCCGATTGTTCCGCGAATGACATTCTGGGATGGGCGACCATACAAATCATACTGCACTTTTTGTGGAGGAATGATCAGGAATTTTTATAAATACAAACCCAGTACGTTGGATAAACTGTGGAGTTTGGTCAAGTTTTCCGTTGTATTTATTAGCTATATTTGGATACTTCTATTTGGAATGTATTTCTTTGCGACAGGTTATGAGAGTGTTGAAGTATGGCGTTTATTATTGGGTATTTCTCTTCTTACTATGGTTGTCATTAATATATTCAAATTCTTATGCTGGATAATAGCAATTATTTCAAGTAAATTGAAATATTTCAAATCATTTTTAAAGCATGATTTACCTAGCAATGCACGGGTTGAATAACGTTTTAAGCACATGAAAAAAACCGCCAACTAATCAGTCTTCCTTGACTCTTGCTCGCTGAAAAGGGACGATTGAGGGCTTTGCCATTCACCTCACTATGCCAAACACATTATAAGCATTAAGTATCAATTGAACAAAGCATGATTGTAGGCTATAAATTATTTTGCCAAGTTATAGCTCCCTATCAAATTGATCAAGTCTGGACGGTTTTGCCCTCCTGCGCGACGAAGAAGGCCGGCAATTTCGCCTCCCAAAGCTTCCCCATGTTCCTTCTTAAGCATGTCCTCCAATTTACTTGATTCCCCTGATATGGGACTGTATTCACCGACTAATGATACACCCGCGAAAGATTCAAACATCGAAGCACGGTAATAGGCTTTTTGGGTTGGAGTCAAGCGGTTGCCCACCTCGGCCACACGCTGTTCGGTCCATGATTCGACAGCTTGCATGCCCCCCTCCGGTACGGATTTTGCCGCAGAAAGGAAGGAATCCCAAGCAGACTTCCCTTGTTTGAGTGAGTTGTCAAACTCACTGATAAAGGATTTTATAGACCCGTGGCCTGCTGCCCCAATTAATGACATGTTTTGAGCCGTGTTGTAGACGGCTCCGCCAATAGCGTCGTATTCAAATTCAGCAGCAGAAGGCTGGCTCTGTGCAGCTTTCCCGATTTGTTCGCGAAAATGCGCTGCTTTGTCGGAATGCATTGCCGCAAATTCTGTATCCGAAATTCCCTCCAGGGTTTTCTCGGAGTTCCAATGAGCAATATCGACTGAATTTACACCCCTCGCCACTCGATTTGATTCTTCCTTGAGATGCGCTGGCACCCGACTATCCAGACTGCCAGCCTCATTTCGCGGATCGTTGAACCCTGCCTGTCCAGCCTTAGACCTAGCCAGCCCAAATTCAGGCGACTGGTTGGACAGTTCTGAATTGCTGTCGGGAAGAGGGCCATCCGGTTTGTTGAGCTTCCATGCATCGCCCAGGAGTTGGTAAGCTTCAACCTCCGCCAGCAGTGTTTCGTGCCGGTCCAGTTGCCTGAAGATTGGCGATGAATGTCCCGCGAGCAGTGACATCCCCGCAGCGGCATACGCCTGTTCCTTATCGGTAATCAATCCCGTCGTGCGCCATTCGGCCCCCAGCCGCTGAGCATCCCCGCGCAGACCGAACTTGTCCAAGGTCATGTCCAAGGTGGACATTAGCTTAGGGTCGCCGGATATTTTAAGCCCCGTTTCGGCAGCGCCGTAACTGGCCGATGCGCCGAAACGGCTTTGCGCCGAGACCGTCTGGTTGTAGGTTTCCGTCGCGGACACGGTATCGGCTGCACTGTGTTGGAGCGAGGACAAATCCTGGCTTTGCAGCCCCAATGAAGCCACTTCGCGGGTTCCAGACTGGGCATCCGTGGCGATGCTTTGGGCCAAGTCGGTTTGCCATCCGTGATCTTTGACTACCCTGTTGGAAATGTCCGCCGCGATTTCGTCCGCACGGCTGGTTCCAACATGGAACTGGTTCTGGAGTTGCCCCGAAAGATTGCCTCTCAGTTTAAACATCGACTCCTTTTCGTTTTCCTTGTCTTTATTTTTGTCCTTAGCCGAACCCCTGCCCAAAGTCGCCGCGCCCCCCACCACCGCCGCAAAATCATCCCCCGACATCCCAGTGTCCCGGTAGCGTTGGGCAAAATCCTCCCCGGTTGCCCGCATGAACTTGTCGGTCTCGCTGCTGCTGCTGGCAATCCGGTTGCTGGCGGAATGCGCGTCGAAGCCTTCCTGCGAAATGCCGCTGGAGTGGGATGCTGAGTTCGACAGGCTGTCCATGAAGCTGCTGGTAGCCTGTTGCATGGCGGCGGAGGCGGACGATACCGATGCACTGAGGTCTTTTCCAGCCTGGAAAGAAGGTAAAACTTTTTCGGCACCGAATTGGGTTGTGCCTGTCAACGGGGCATGTTGGTAGTTGGGTTGCAGATTCAAGATAGGCGCTGGGCTTACGATGTCCGGGGAATTGATCTTTTCGTTGACGAAATCGCCGCCCTGCATCCTGCCCAAGAAATGGGTTGCCGTGACAGACCCGCCGTAGACCAGCATCAGCGCGATGGCCGGGGTCGAGGAAGCCAACATGCCGCCGATAGCCAGCCATTCTTGGATTGCCATGTCCATCTGGTATAGCCCGTACATCGAGGGCAAGTTGAACTGGGCTGCGTTTAACGCCTCCATTTTGCCGGCCGCTGCCATCGTGATGTACAGGTTCACCACGGCCAAGATCGGCATCCAAAGCTGTATCCACAGCAGCATCAGGAAATACTGCCCGGTGATCTGGATGCCCCTTGCACCCAACATCACGGCAAAGGCCATCAATGGGGTGATCGCGTAGCTGAAACCCTCTATCCACGTCATCATCGGCCTGACGATGCGGGTGAACAGGGTTTGCTCGGAGGCCCATTGGCTGTTGCGTTGCTGGATGGCCTGTTCGACCATTGCGGCCTTGTTCCATTTCATGCCGTCCTCGTGCCGCCCGACGATTCCCTTTTCGAACATCGGCGTGACAAGCGAAGCCAGCATGTAATCCACAGCGCTGACGCTGCCCCCGGTCAGTGCGTTCAAGGCTTCGTCGATGCGGGGTTCCACGTCCGCTGGCGTTGTCACTTTAAGGACTTCCTTCAGGACGTTCTCGACTTCCGGAACCGCCATGTTCCTGACGTAGCTGTCCAAGGCCACCCACGCCTCGGTGCAGTCCAGTATCTTTGGCGCACCGCCCGTGTAAATCTCGGTGGTGTAGATGTTGGAATCGAAGC
>CAIOOA010000242.1 GCA_903859815.1 uncultured Methylococcaceae bacterium
GCAACAAGGTCGTCATTTGCATTGAGTGCAGCAATGCACTGGGCACTACATGTGTGGGCCATTGCACTCAATAGTAGCGCGATGAGGTAGTTCGTAAGTTTCACTATTAGCCTCTCAAGTTGCTATGGAAAAAGCCTAACGCCAGAGCTAAGGGGCGCGGCGGGATGATTGGCTACGGAGGCGGTTGCTTCCCCCGCGTCCCCTTGAGCGCAGTGTTAGGCTTGGGTGCGCGCGACCACGCGGGCGATGCCCGGCGAACCGACGCGAAACCCGGCCCAGACCGGAGGAAGCCCTGCCGGAAACCGCAGCCAAACACCCCCGGCCCAACCCCAGGCGCGCCCACGCGAAACGGCCCGAAAACTTCGGCCAACCGAAAACTTCGGCCAACCGAAGCCGACGCGCTGGCCGGTCGCCGTATCCAAACCCCGGCGCAGCGAAGCAGACACTTCGCTGCTGGCGCTGGCCTGAACCGCCTCGCCTATTGCCGGATGCGTTCAATCCAGGCCATGCCAAAAGCTTCTCCACGCGCCCAAACCTAACGACCCCGTTCAGCCGCCCGCGCGGAAGGAGCTAGAATTAACACGCCAAACGTCTTCGCGGGTCGGCTGGAACGGCGGGTTAGGCGGGTGGGCAGAGCGACAATGCCGTGGTTTCATGGATTTTGCTCTTTTTTTCATTAGGCGCAATACGCGGCAAGTTTGTTGCGCGTGGGCAGACGATAGGGCTGTCTGCCCACCCTACCTGGCTACCCGGCTTACCGCGTTATTGCGCCAGATTTACGCGCTGAATGAAAACAGCCCTACCCTCTCACCGCCCGTGATATTCTCGTTGGATACGATGATATCTTTACCATCAAAATATATTAGTGTACCTTCAGCTTTAATAGCCCCACTGAACCGACTTTTTATCGCAGCTTCAATACACGCGGTTGAAGAATCTTTAGATGTGCTCGCATATTTAATCGATTTTACGTCCTGTTTTGATACCAGCCTGTCAATTATATTACCTACATTTGCTATCATTGAATTCTTTTCTAGTTCGATCCTCGGAGAAGATTTAGCGTCCATATGACCGCAGAAGACAGCACCATCGTTATACACTACAATTAAACCGACGCAGGTTCCAAGACCATCCGTACCGAAAACAGGTTTTCGATTTTGTGATCTATTAAAGTTCTCAATATCTATGCCATTCATCTGCGCACACATTCCTTGTTCAACAAGGAAATCAATTCCGATTGGCGCGGATCTTGTTGTCGTTTTATCTTTTTTCCAAGGTTTCATAAATTTCCTTTACGAAAAATTTCGTTGTGAAGCATGCAAAAAGGTCTGGTTTTGAAGCCTAACGACCCCGTTCAGCCGCCCGCGCGGAATGAACCCGAAAAATGATGCCAAACGTCTACGCGGGACGGCTGGAACGGCGGGTTAGGCGGGTGGGCAGTGCGACAATGCTGGTGTTTCATGGATTTTGCTCTTTTTTTCCTTTCGGCGCAATACACGAGTACGCTATTGCACCCACGTTAAGTGGCTTTTTTTCGTTTTATTAAAAACATTAACGAACCGTAAATAAATAGTAATAAAGTGTTAGGTTCTGGAACAGATGTTTGCACTCTTGTCCAGTTGCCAGGATTGTTATATGAGACAGATTGTGCCATTTCTGGGACGGAAAGAACAAACTCATCAGAAGTAGAATTTATACTCCCATAAGGACTAAGGCGAGTAGTGTATATTTCTGATATTTGAAAGCTTCCACTTTGAGGGAAAGAAGGGACAGCCAGCATCTGCCATGCCGTAATTTGCCCATTTTCGAGATGAAACCATAATGGCCATTCCAATCTCAAAACAGCATTGTTACTGTCTAATCTCGTATTAGGTACTTGAGCTACCTGTATTGTCCATTGGGAAATACCATTAGAAAAAATATCGCCCGTGAAATCTGAACTTATGGGATTAAAAATTGTGATAGACGCTGTAAGCCAATCCCCGATAAATTCCGTTCCGTTTCTTGAACTTGTAAATGGATTCCCGATATAGTTGTAGATTGTGGCGGCGTTAACGGAAGATGCGGTAATGGCACAAAACAATAATATTACTATTGATAATATATTAGCCTTCATATGCGTATCCTTTGTTTGAAAAAATGCCTAACGACCCCGTTCAGCCGCCCGCGCAGGGAAAGCCAGAATGAACACGCCAAACGTCGGCGCGGGTCGGCTGGAACGGCGGGTTAGGCTGGTTGGCAGTGGTCAATTGCCGGGGGTTCATGTATTTTGCTCTTTTTATCCATTCGGCGCAATAAGTGGAGTACCGCTATTGCGCCTTACCGCATCATATATGCAAGTTTCAAGACCTGATCCCTTCTTTTCGTTTTCTATGGCCCTCAACGACCTTCCCCTAACCATGTCATAAGCTGAGGAAATCTTTTGAAAGGTATATGTAGATTTAGCTTTAACGAAGCATGTGCTTCTTCCCATTCCTTCAAATATCGTGGCCACCATGCTCGATCAAATAAAGCCGATCCAACAATAACAAAAGGGGTACCTACCAACCTAAAAAATATAATAATTATGTGAATTCCGGTCACTGCTATTAACCGGAATACAAGATCAAAAGGAAGAACTACTAAACACAAAATAAGCCCAATCAAGAAAACTGGGACCCGAATTAAAATAAATATAAATTCCATGCTAAATTACCTGAGTCCAGTAGGTCTAATGAATTTATCATATGAGAATATTGGATAGCGATTTGTCTGCTATCCAACCTACAAGGCTGTCGATTTGCCGTGCCTAACAACCCCGTTCAGCCGCCCGCGCCCCCACGGAACCCGAACTCGACGGCAAGCGATGGGCGCGGGACGGCTGGAACGGCGGGTTAGGCGGGTGGGCACGGAAGCAATGCCGGGGTTTCATTGATTTTGCTCCTTTTATCCATTTGGCGCAATACGCGGAGTTCCGCTATTGCGCCTTACCGCGTTACTTTGTTAATCTATCAATTGAGTGGAAAGAGTCTTATATCGAAGGTATGCTTCTTCTTGAATATTCCAATCATCTATGTTAGTGGAAAGCATCGATTCTTCCATAGTTCCATAAAATCGATTCCACCTATGGGTCATAATCCATTTTCGGTTATATAGCAACACAATTGAATGAGTTGGAGCTTCAATAGGAATTTCACAACCAGATGAATGTATTAGAATGTAAATATCTTTTACATATGATTTGTAATCGTTAATCACTTTTTGATAATTTCGTCTGTCTTCATCGTTATTAAAATAAAAAACATATTCCAATGGAATTTTTTTATCTTTAACTATTTTTTTGTATCTATTGAGCAAAGTTGGTGACCAAACGCCACCTTGCTTTTCTACAACTGCTAATGTCGTCAAGCAAGTAAATACACAAACTTTTTCTGGGGTCACGATAGAATTATTTTCAATTAGGTTCAAATAAAGATTCATAAAGTCAGCAGGATGACAACTTATCAAAAATTTCCCTATATTCAAATCAGCAATATATTTATTATGTCTAACAATCATTGAGTCATAATTTTTTTCTTGCATTAAAGCTATTTCTTTATTAGAAGATAAAACAAGTTTTGATAATGATTGAGCGCGCGTATCTAATGCGTATTTGATTGCAATATTGTCTATTTTTTTTGCAAATCTACGGTAATGTGCATTGAAAGAATCTTTTAGCTCATTAGTGCTTAAACGATTTTCGTCTAGCGTAGAATTAATAGTTTCTACTAATTTAAAAACTTGGTCTTCTGCAAATTTAGTTCCATTAAATAATGCCAAAGGATCTGAAATATCCTTTTGATCTACGCCAAATAACAAAGTACATACTCTACTTTCAGATAACCCCTTAAATAAAGCTCCAGTCTCAAACAATATCCAAGGTGCAGATAAGTTTTCTTTTGTAAGGCATATTATTCCAAATTTTGATTTCGCTAGGTGCGTTGCAATTTCGATGAACCATTGAGAGCCTTTTTCAATTTCGGTTGAAACAAAAGGCTCTGTTACCTGAATTACGTTTTTAACGAAAACTTTAAGCTCCTTTGCTATATCCATACTTTGTTTTCCAGACCAGCTGATAAAAATTTTCATGATTTTGTTATATAAACCTTTGTTAACATATTCAGCCATATAATGCGGAACAGATGTGACAAAAAGTGAAAGCGCGATGCCCAACGCTGGAGTTAATCATCTGTGAGTAGAGCAGTCCGCTTGAACGACTTGTTAGGGGCATCGGCACTCAGATAATTACCCATAAGTACAACCCGAAAGATATTTACACGCCATTTCTCGCGGATTTAATATCTAGAAGATTAATTTTATCGATTTTATCTTTGTGAATTACAACAGTAAGCCTTGCTGGGTACTTAAACCGCATTTCACTAATGCGGAATGTCCACAGCATAATTTTTAAAAGATCTTCATCACTTATATTTTTGTGCCCCTTAATCCGCGTAATTCCTGATCCAAATACTGGGGTTGATACGCTCTGCTGAGCGTATACGTTGTTTACCTTATCCCAGAAATTTATTAAAAATTCTAGGTACTCGGGCATTGTAAGCGTAGCTTTGTTGCTATCGTCGAACTTTGTAAACGCGGTTAGCAGAAAGTCTTTATAGACGCAAATAGTCCCAATCTGATGGCGTACCTTCTTTCCTGATTTTCTCTCCGGATTGCTTTCGATTATTTCGCTGTTCTCAAAAGAATATTTTTCGATATAAATATCTAGGTCTGACACCGGCACGCCAAGAAACTTTTTAATGAATATTCCGTTAAGCGAGCTTTCTGCGATTATTTTGTTATCTACCAGAGTATCGAAGTATTCATTAAATGCGATTGCTTTTAATCCCGACTCCAAGAAAATGTCACCAACTTTTATCGTAACTTCGCTTCCTTCAACGTTAATATCAATCTTATTAAGATTGTTGGACCACATCCAAATCACCAAATAGATTAAGATCAATAGACCTATAAAAATCCATCCATAAGTGGTTTTGCATTCTGCTGGTATATCAACAAACAGCACAAGCAGAGATAACGCTGCACTTATCCCGGAGGTGGTTTTGAGAAAGTTCTCAATCACCCTCCTATCAAAGAAGCTAATCTTCGTCATGACTTGTACCAATAGAAGTTAGGGGTTGTCTTAGTCGCTAACATAAGGTCATTATTTTTCAAAGATGCCTCTATGATTTCCTTTTTGATTGGGATATGAAGTGTCGGGACCTTATTCATCGAATCTCTAAAAATAGGCAATTTGCCCCAAAGGTTTTTTACTGACTGCTTTAGTGACCCATTCATCAGAAGACTTTCCTTAGTGTCATACTCAGGATATATCACGATAACAGGTAGTCCCTGATCATTTATTCCGTAGTCAATTTCTTCTCGTAGCGCCCTTGAACTTACCGTATTTGCGCTCAGGAAAAGTACGATATTTCTTGAACTTCTGATGCGCTCTCTCAACCTTGGCTTCAAGGTTATCTCCCAATCGCTGTTATCACGGACGTTGTAGGTCTTGTCATGGGAATCATTAAAAGGAAATGATGCGTCTTTCCCTTTCCAAGCTCGCAACATGTTGTAGTAGCAAAAATCCTCTGTGGCATGTGCGCCGAGCGCACTTGCGTTAAACGGTTCTGCGACGTAAAAGGCAGCGTAATTCCCATTTCGATATGCCATTTTTCCTCCAAAGCAATTGCTAATTAATTTTCCTAAATTCAAGGATGGCGAAATATTCCTCCGCTAACGCCGAGTCGGCTTCAAAAGTGAAGCCTAACGACCGCGTTGAGGGGCGCGGCGAACATGGCTGAAGAAAACACACAGGACACAACCCGCGTCCCCTCGAACGCCGGGTTGGGCTGGTGGGCGAGGGACGGGCCTTGGGGGTTAGTGGACTTTTTCTCTTGCTCTTCATTCGGCGCAATACACGGAGAACTGCTATTGCGCCCTACGACCCTGCACCAAGAATAATTATCGCAGTTACTTGGATGCTGATTTTTTCTTATTGGGAGGTTTAATGGGGTTTACTAACGCCGCGTCAACAGTATTAGGGCCAACCTTTTCTGTTTTGGCAAGACCTATACCAGAAACACCAAACATTGCCCCAGGCAAAATAAGCTCACTGGTTGGGCCAAAACTACCAACAGCAAAAGAAATTTCAACGCTTATATCGTAAAGCCCTTCATGGTAACCTTTTATTCGTATCAAATGTTCAGTGATTTCTTTGAGGCTGAACATGCATTGATGGGACGGCAACAAGTTGCCCTTCCCATGATCCGGGTTGTTTGTTTGAAGCAATTCGTTGTTCGTGCTGTTGTGGGGCATAAAGATTTACCGTAACATTGTTGGTTATCGGACGGTCTTGTGCCAAAGCTAAATAAGAATCTATAGATTGGCATATCCAGTCATTGAGGGATTTGTTTTGCTGGGTAGAAGCTAAGGCAGCTTTTTTATGCCTATCAGGGCCGACACGAACATTAAAAGTTCCCTTGAATGGAATATTAGGTTCATCTCCAAGTTCAGCACAAGTTTGTATGTAGTCATCTACCGCCTCTTCAAACGCAGACTTTAGTTTTTTTATATCATCAGATATGTAGGTTACTATGTCAGTGATAAACAAAAGCTTTCCATGGACAACATTGTCAACTATGTTGACTTCAGCCGAACCTAAATAGCCTTTATACTCAAATGCTGGTTTCATTTATTTCTCCAACAGTTTTTAACCCTTCTATCAAATCTTTCATTGCGTATTCTAATAAGGTATTTTGAGGGTGTGGTTCATGCAAGAATATTTTTAAACCGGTTGTATGCCTGAACACTCGCCTTGATCCGTTATTTTTTACCAACTCAAAGCCGCACTGTTTCATTAGCTTTGTGGCTTCGTCCCATGTAAAGTTAGAAGGACAAGAAACCAATTTGTCAATAAGTTTTTCTTTCTTTGACATGTCATTATCGTTGTTTGTTTCGTGTTTTGCAACTATATTTAGTTGCATTTATGTTTTTTAGTCTGAATAACGCTTTTTAAATTTTATCAGTATAAACAATAGCATAGATTTTAATTGTCTCAGATCATAAATTGCGTAGCCCAAATTTAGGCTAAACACACTAGCCTAACTTTGTATTAGACATCAAGCATGATGTCTTTGCCCTGTTAGACATCATCGTTTCTGACGCTTAGCCTCAAAAACTCGGATTCTAACAGGGTTAGAATTATGATACATTTATACCGCATCCTGTCAACCAGTTTTTCGGCTTGGTTCTTCATTGAAGGATGTTTTAAGTAAAATCATAAAGATGCAAGCTGTTTTAAGTTTTTACTGTAGTTTATTGTTTGAATGAGGTGATCCAATGCCTGTCAGCGTTAACCCCCAACCTGTTATTCCGTCAAACGCACCGGATTATGCGTCAACGCAAACCCGTCACCCCGGCTTGCTGGAAAAAGTCAGGGAGTGCTTGCGGGTAAGACATTACAGCCTGCGCACCGAAGAGGTTTACCTGGGCTGGATTAAGCGGTTTGTGTGGTTTCACGGCAAAAGGCATCCGAGGGACATGGGGGCGGCGGAGGTGGAGGCATTCCTGACTGATTTGGCGGTCAAGCGGAAGGTGTCGGCTGCCACGCAAAACCAAGCCTTGGCGGCATTGCTGTTCCTATATAAAGAAGTATTGGGCATCCAACTGCCTTGGCTGGACGAAATGGTGCGGGCCAAGCGGACCCAGCATTTGCCGACGGTGTTGACGGTGCGCGAGGTGGGGGCGGTGCTGGCGGGGGTGGAAGGCACGTTGGGCTTGATCGCTCAATTGTTATATGGGACCGGGATGCGTTTGCTGGAAGGTTTGCGGCTGCGGGTGAAGGATGTGGATTTTGACATGCGGCAAATTACGGTGCGCGACGGCAAGGGGGCGAAAGACCGGGTGACGATGCTGCCGGCGGCTTTGGTGGAGCCGTTGCGGTCGCAGCTTGTGCAAGTGAAGGTGTTGCATGAGGGGGATTTGGCCGAGGGTTTTGGCGCGGTCTGGCTGCCGGACGCATTGGCGGTGAAGTATCCGAATGCGCCAAAAGAATGGGGGTGGCAGTATGTGTTTCCGGCGGGTTCGTTTTCAGTGGACCCGGTTTCGGGGGAGCGGCGGCGGCATCATGTGCAGGAACAGATGGTCCAGCGGGCGATGCGCAAGGCGGCGTTGGCGGCGAAGATTGCCAAGCCGGTGTCCCCGCACACCTTGCGCCATTCTTTTGCCACTCATTTGTTGGAGTGCGGCTATGACATCCGCACCGTGCAGGAATTGCTAGGCCATAAGGATGTTTCGACGACGATGATTTACACCCATTTGCTAAACCGGGGCGGGAAAGGGGTCGTCAGTCCGCTGGATCGGCTTTGAGGGATGTTCGGTAGGGGCTTTGGGTTCCCAAGCCGGCGCTTCACTGCCATTAGGTTAAGCGTTTGGCCTTGCCTGCTCTTGGAGTGCAAGGCTTGCCTTGCCGGTATTGGCAAGCAGTCTGGGAATCCTCGCAAGGCAAGCCTTGCACTCCCGATATAATTTCATACCTCCCCAGCGTTCGTCAGGTTCGCTTTTTTAGCGTATTTTCAATCAGCATCGGAAGCTGTGACTTTGCACGAAACCTTAGCGGAGGGGTTTCAAACCCCTCCGCTGTTGGGTGACAATTATTTACCAGTTGATACCTGATAAGCTTCTAGGGAATAATTTCCAGGACTACCGGATATAGTGATCCCCACTGTTGCATTGTTACCTCCATTGTAATATCCAGGCATAAAAGCGGCATTTGATGGATTTAAACCTGGACAAAAATATAGATTGTAATGATCGTCATCATTATCCCAAAAACTGAATATTACATCGGTATCACCAGAATTAGGGTCAACTGATGCAAGCGACATATGATGAGCAGTAAAATATTCAGAAGGATTACTATCATCAGGAATATTGAAGTGCTTAGCCATTTGCACCATTTCCCCCGGGTTCAACATTAAATTGTTATATGAATCCTCGGTGTTAGCAAAACTAATCTGAACATTCGTTTTGTTGTTTAACGCAACTAGTAGTTGACTCATTGTATTCACCTTCTAAAAATGACTCTCCCCTACAATAAAAGTCAAAACATATCGGGGAGCAAAATATGTTTACTTATTCTGAGATAATGCATACAAAAGCAGAAACTACCCCCCCACCGAAATGCTGATGACATCGCTCCACTGCCCGACTTGCTCGTCGTGCAGTCGGTAGATGGCTTTGTATTTCCACATCGCGCTAGTGCCGGGGGCGGGGAGCGGGGTGGTGTCGGTGGTGTTGGGTTCGGTATTGATGGTCATGAAGACGAAGCCGTTGCCGTCACCCCGGTCCACCCAAATTTCGATTGCACTGGCCTTGCCCTTGGTCCACAGAATCACCGGATGCCCCGCCTTGATCTGCACATTCAGTATCGGTTTCCGGGTTGTCGGGTCGATCAAATGGGGAGTGGCGATGATCCACAAATCCTGCCCGATGGCGGTGGTGAACTTTTCAAGGGTTTTAATATGTGCCACCAAGGCTGTCGTTCTCGGGATGATCCCCGGCATGACGGCTGGCGGCATGGGATGGTCTTGCGTGGGTGCAATCGGCCATTCCGCCGAGCCGTTCCCGCCATCCCGCAAATTATTTTTAAAGACTGTCCAATGTTGGCTAAAGGTTTACCAGTCGCTTTGTTCATGCAGTGCATGACGGAAGGCTAAGGCATCGGCTTGTAGAGATGCGATGTCCTCAGGCTTGATCTCCAGCAGTTCGGCATATTTGGGCAGGGTGTGGTGGCAAGGTGTTCTAGCAGGTCGGCTTTGCCGCCGTCGTCGTTGGGCAGGTAAGATGAAGTGGTCATGGTGTTTTGTCTCCGAGTGGTGTGTTTATGGTTTAATGGTCTTCTCAAGTAGTTAATGGGGGTTGGCAGGGTCCAAGCCGAATATTTGCCGCTATCCTAGGCCGAAAAATTCAAAAAACATATCGGAAAAAATCTGATTTTTTGAAATATTTTTGATGAGGCAAAACTGCTGTATTTGCATTAGTGTTTGGCGTTGGGTCTGCTGAATGCTCATGGATGTTCGCCTAGCATTCAGTCGGGTGGGCAAACGATAAAGCCGTCTGCCCACACTTTCAGGGCTTTAGAGTCTTTCGGTTGATTAACACCCACAACAAGCCTATATTTATGATGTTGCGTTGGGTAGATCAGTGGCAGGAAAGACGGGTTGACGGGATTCTTGAGGCCGCGAAGCACAGGGTGCAAGAAAAGCCGACCTGAGGACGAGACGAGGCAGGTGCTTGAGTGTCCCGACGGGGTTACCAGGAGTGCCAAGGCCATAGCCCAAGATTTAAAAGGAGTTTGGCAAAGTGGTCAGCGTGAGGCGCAACCTAAAGTAGGCGGTAAAGGTTTGGAAGCGGGTTCGAACCAGTCTGAGGGGTGATCGTGACGAGGACAGTTTCCTCCCTCGCGAACAGGAACTTGCCGAACATTTTAACAAGTAATCATTTGATTTTAAATCTTTTAAGGAGTTAAACCATGCAACATAGTAATTCTTTTTATCTGTTGAGTATTATTTTGATTTTACAGATTATTAGCACTGAGGCAAAAGCAGATTGTCAAGGCACACAAAGCTGTCCAGCGGGTACCCAGCTTAGTATTCCACTGACAATTGTTAATCAGGGAAATGGTATCTATCCACCGAGTTTGGGTAAAGCCAAGATTTCAATTGTAGCGGGTGGGCAAGCTATTAATAATATTACCCTTGATACGGGTTCATCTTTTCTGGTCATTGAGTCCAATTCAATACCATCAACTTCATATAGTAACTGTACAAACACCACTAAAACAATGTCCTATAGTGGGGGACAATCAGCAACGGGACCAGTTTGCTCCACTATGTTGAGCATTGGCGGTTTAGCTCCACAGCCGGTATGGTTCTTACTTGATACGAGTAACGGCATGCCACAAAACGGAACTTTTGGTTTGGGCATAGGTGAATCGGTGTCCTTGAGTTCACCAGTGAACCCAGGTAGTCCACTCACACAACTCAATATACAACGTTATCAAATAATAATGCCTACACTCGTGGCTCAGGGTGGAAACTGGTTTAATATTGCCGGCGAATGGGTTATTAATGGCGAACCTGTTATATCGAGTGCAAAGGGAAGCTATATTTTTCCCTATGTTATGACGGGTGCTGCTCCCTACAAGCCAGTGCTCTCCGTTGCACTATCAACCAATGAAGGTAATACGCTGACTGGCAATATTAATATGGATACTGGAACGGCTGGTAATAATTTAACGTTTTTTTCAAGCTCATGGATATCTGCATTGTCAGGAACTTCCAGTTCAACTCTATCTATTACAGCTACTGCACAAAATGGAAATATTTTACCTTTGGTACAATCTTTTCCAGCAGGAATGGTAACAAAGATGCCAAATTTTTCAAATCAAGATGATGCAATATTAGGCAATGGGTTTTTGAGAAATTTTGTTATCGGTGTTGATCTGGTCGCACAACAAATTAGCTTACTACCGATGAATTCAGCTAACATCAATTGTTTGCTAAATTGGGCAGAAGCCAGCTATCCATCTACTTTATCACCGCCAGTCGTATCCCCAGCCACTGCACCCTTCTCAGTGATTACGTCAGTTTCGTCGCCTTATATTTACCGTTATTATCCGAATACAAAAATGTATGTTGGTGTAAATATTGCTAACAATAACGTTTATACACTGTCGTCAACACAGACAACACCACAATTATACCGTAGCCTTTCCAGTCTTTTATTTGAATCGGAGTGTAACTAGAAGCCTGTCCGAGAATAGAAAAATGATAAACTGACCACGATTGCAAAGGTTACGATCATTGATGTGCATGATCCGCTCCTACGCATGGTATGAAATTAATTTACTAAGTCACCAATAGATTAAGCGGCGGGTTTGCAAACCCCGCCGCTTCGGCGTTCCAACAGTTCAGTTCACTTACAACCTGATGCTGCCAACCATTCTGACAAAGAACCATCGGATTGAGGTTTGTCATCAGCAGGCCCCATGTGTACCACACCAACCTCAGATGGGGTGGAACCAATCTTGCCCGTTGAGACACCGACATAAGTATTATTCTTAGGGTAATAGCGGTAGAAGTAGGGAGATGAATAGCGTGTGACCTTATCGGCATCCGATGCATTGACAACGTTTTGCTCTACCCAATAAAAAAAACACCGATGTAAATGTTGAATACCAACGGCATTGGGTGTCGTGCTGACAAATTGCGACGGTGCGGCAGTAGATTGAGCCAATATGCCAGCCGATGGTGCCGTTGCCGTCGGTAACTGCTGTAAGCCGATGAAACCGTTTGAGCCATCGTAAAAATAATTGAAGGCGTTTACAAAGCTTAAGGTTGTGTTTAAAAATGGAGCTGAGCCTTTGACCAAAGTAACGGCAACAGGCGCAATCGGATTATTAGCGGTGCTACCAACGATATAGTTAAATGAGGCAATGACAGTCTGGTCGGTACTAGAGTTCGGAGCCGTGCCAAGAAAAGAAACCTGCACCGTTGTTCCGCTAACTACACAGGTACTCGACGCGCTGCATTGCGCACCGCTAGGAATTGAGGTGGTTGAAACATTGACACCGATTGGAGGTGACAAATACCCAGTCCCTACGCCGGTATCGAAAAGAATACTACCAGCCCCCTGCGTTCCATTGACGGTAATGTTTGCTTGCGCACGCTGAAACTCGCTGGTGATTGCCGTTGACGCAGGATTATCGGGCGGGAATGCAGGATAGGGGCTCAAGCCAATCAGCGTATAGCCTTGTGTGTTACTTGGCGTTAAGCCAATGATTACGCCGGGTTGGCCCTGCTGCGTGGTTATAATGTAACCATAAGAAGGCAATGGCGATAATGTACCCGCTTGGGTGATATTTAAAAAGGGATTCTTGTCTGGCGTTCCATTCGGCTGCCCGGCCTCTTCTTGCCCGAAGCCCACCCCGAAATAATTAACTCCATTCGGCGATTCATTGGGATTGCAATCTCTGGCATATGTTGTGCAAGTTCTTAAACTAATTGCACAGACAGGTACGGAGGCAGTTGCAACTATATGACTGCCACTATACAAGTTAACCGAAGATTTATATAACTGTCCCTTGTATATGACGCCGCTGCTAGTCAAGGTTTCCGAGCATGAAGCAACATAACTTGGATCGTTCACTCCATTTTGTGGGGGGGTGAAATAATTGGCTCCCATGTAAATACCCACTGAGCCGGTATCCATGGTGACACTAAAAGGCGTGCCACTAGTCGTGCCTTGATTATTGGGGAATCCGATGCCAATTTTTGGACTTGCACTTAACGGTAATGCGGTTGAATTGGTAAAGGGGACAAAGACACTGGTGGCATTACTCGGATAGGTTGGATCATTTGCCATTGATACTAACGAGAAAATGCAACCACTGGCAACTAATAACAAGTATCCGAAAATTCGTTTAAATCTGTTCATTGTTTCACCTTGTTTGTGCGCACCCCCAAGCACCAGCTTGGGGACGCGGTCTTTGAAGCTCTGCTTACCTCGATAGGGCAAGCTAGAGATTGAAAAGCAAAGGCTCCCAAGCTGGAGGGGCTGTGAAAGTATTGCCAAAAACTACCTTTTTCGATTACAGCCCATTGAGTTTTGATAGTTAAAACGGGCAAAAATCGAAAAGTTTCAAGGTCTCTGGAGTTTGGGAACCGGCAGACCCCGCCGAGCTTCGGCGATTCAATCTTACTAACTTATCATCACAAAACTCCATAATGTCATAGGAGTTTCTTGCCACTGCAAAGGCCCAAAACCCGGACCCGGAGCGGAAAGGTACAATGAACCATTAGAAAATACATGAAATAATGTACTCGTGGTTGAATCGTAGTAAAGATTCCATGTTATAGAAGTAGCAGTAGGAGCAACCACTACAACAGGGAGTTCTAGCCATTCACCAGAACCTTCATTTTTAAGCGCGCCTATTCCATTGTTGGTGGTCATATACCCACCCATAGGTCCCGAGATAGATATTTGACTTGTTTTTATTTGCGTAAAAACTAACGTAAAAAATTCGGGTTCAGAATAGCTCATGGTCGAGATGCCCACAAACGTCCCGCTCATCGTCGCAAATCCCCATACACCTTCTGTTAACGATGTATTTGTGAAAGTAGTTGCTTCTTGAAAAACTACAAAAACAGGCACAGTTAGTATGTTATTACAATTTGTTACTGGATTTGATAGACCTTGTGCTTGAGAATACAGGTCACCTATAGTGGTACCCCCTGAGACAAGCGGATAAGCATTAAGATATTGTTGTAATTGGTAAGCAATACCAAAGCTGGGAGCCGCGTTAGTTGGTGCTGGGTTATAAGTAACTGCAACAAGTTCTGTTGTTGATTGAGCGTTTTGACAGGTAAATTCTAAAAACGCCTGATTCATTGGATTTTGCAAGAGCAAAGTAAAGTTTACATATATATCACTATATGTTTCAGGCGTTGCGACATAGGTATAAGTAGAAGGAATTGTAAATTGGGTGCTTTTGGTTGTTATAAGATATCCAAATAGTTGTATCAGATAATTTATAACTGACTGAGCGATAGTTTCTGCCGTACTGACGGTACTTGCTAAAGCTGCTGCCGTCGAAACCGCTGGCGCATAAAAGCTAGTTATCGGCAAAGGAGTATTACTAAGACCATTATACGCAGGAATATAACCATAGTCTTGGGTACTTGTACCATATTTTTGAGTCCAGGGAGTGGGTACATTTGTCAATTTAGAACCTGGGTAAGTTAAGTAGTCTACAATTTCCCAGCCAAAACAACTGGAGTACAGCGTCTGGGTTAAGTTATAAAACGAGGTAGGAGACTCAGCATTCACAAAGTCTAGCAAGTTCTGACAAATAGTAATATTGGGCAAATTGCTAGAAGGGTTAGCACCTATATCAGTGAGTATACTATTGAAACTATTATTCATATTCTTAGCCGCAGCTATGAAATCTGTCTCTGCCGGTATTCCTGCAACCATTTCTATCAGGTTAGTTACATCGCTTTGTAACGTAGTAAGATCATTGATTTCAAGTTGAGTTATGGCCCCGCCTCCTTCCCCACCTCCAATTAAATTATTAATAGCATCAGTTGCTTCATCAGTCAATGAATCTTTAATTAAGTCAAAAATAAAATCAAAAAATAGGGCGCCCATAAATTTCTCCTAAGTTAAGTATGTAAGTATCCACCTAGGAAATCTAGGTAGATGGAAACGTTGTTTTAAACATGTATTACCAATCTGGATATCTAAATCCAGACAAAACTATTCGAGGTAAAGCAGCCAGTTAACCGACTGCCTCCTCACTGCTCCCTGTGTGCAGGACTATCGTACAAGGCTCTTCTAAGCCGCGTGGGTAAACAGCTTCACCGTTTGCCCACGCGGAACCGGCACAATTGGGGGGCAACAAAAAGACGTTGCCCACACTTACCCGGCTTCCAAGCTTCAGCGTTGAGTTAGGAACTTGCGCAAAGTGCGTCCCAAGTTGTCCAAAACTGCGCATTGCCGAAAACTTGAAAAACAGCTTACGCCGACCCAATATAAAAACATATCGGAAAAAATCTGATTTTTTGAATTTTTTTTGATGAGGCAAAACTGCTGTATTTGCATTAGTGTTTGGCGTCGGGTCTGCTGAATGCTCATGGATGTTCGCTGAGTGTTCAGCAAGGACTGGTGAGTGCTTCGCAAGCCTGGCCGACTGCCTAGCCAAGCTTGATGAATGATGGTCGAGTCTAGCTGACTGCCTAGCAAGTCTTGCCAATAGGTCAGCAAGTCTTGGTGAGGGGTGGGCCAATCTATTCGACTGCTCTGCTAAGCTTGCAAGGCAGTGTGCGAGCCTGGTTGACTGCCTTGCCAATCTTGACGAGCGGTCGGCAGGGTTCGATGGAGGGCTGTTAGGTTCGATGATCGCTCGGCAAGGGCTGCTGATTGCTCATGGGGCTTGGCTGAGTGCCTTGCCAAGTTCGCTGATTGCTGAATCAGATAGGCAGGGCAATCAGCAAGGTCTGCCCATCAGTCATCAAGAGGTGATGAAGACTCTGTTAGCTTGGCATGGCAGTCTGCAAACTTGGCTGAATCCTTGCATTTGCATGACTTGACGCTTAGATTTTTGGCACGATACTATTCCCGCCTTTGCACGTTTCTCTGAAAAAGTGCGTGTATCGAATTTAACTGTATTCTATCAATAGGATTAAGCACATGAAGAAAACACTGGGCATTGCCATTGTTGCTGTTCTGCTCACAAACACTCCCGCCCATGCGATTAGCGCAAAATACAGGCAACAACTAGAGCGTTCCGGTTGCACTGAAGTCAGCGAGATGCAGGGATGCGATATCAAAAAGACGAAGGCACAAAATGCCAAGGCTGGTTTCGTGAATGAAGCCACCGCCTCGAAAGGCAGTGCTGCCACGAGCAAGACCCCTTATGCCGGACAATGGGTTGCCAAAAACACAGACGGAGCAACGGTGGCCACCATTCGAGTCGACAAGAAAGAGCATGTATGGGTCAATGGTAAGCGAGTGAATGCCAAACGCAGTGACGGAGCCTTGGTGTTCCACGACGGGAAGATTACCTTTACCATCCAAGGCGACCGTAATTTGAAAAATGAGGATGGTTGGTCCGATTCCGACGCCGGAACCAAGGGTCCCATTGTGGTCGAATAATCGGGGTTAATGTGCTGGCTTTTGGCCGGGTTTTTCTGTATTGACCACCGCCGACTTTGGAGCAACTGGGTTTTGCGTGGGTTGGGCAAGTTCTGCCGGATCGACAAAAGGCTCGGGTGCGGGAACTGTTGAGCGTGTGGATTCTTCTGAACTGGCGCTGGGCGGCGTGGGTTGTGGCCCGACTAGTTGACCCGGCGCAACCATCATGCCGGGCGTGATGACTATGCCGGGTCCTGGCATCTCACCCGGTGCGGCCATGGGTTGGGGGGCGGACATTGACCCTTGGTTGATGATGGTTCCGGGGGTGGGCATCATGCCGGGTCTGATGATGACCCCTGGACCGGGCATCGTGCCGGGAGGGGCAGTGACATCTTGGGTTGTCGTCGAATCCTCTGTGATGACTACATCTGGGGTAGGCACCTTGCCGGGTGTGATGATGATCCCCGGGCCGGGCATCGTGCCAGGAGGGGCCAACGGGCTGGGGGCAGGTCTGTTGCTGGTGGGTGTTATAGCTGCCGGAGCGGTCAGCGGTGTGGATGCGCTGCCCTTTTGTGATTGGTAAGGCTTTGATTTTGTATTTGACTTGGAAGGATCATTTTCATCGGAGGATTCACAGCCGAAAAAAAAGATCAGGATAAATACGTAGCAAAAAATTAGTTTGTCGTTCACCGTTTGACCTCCCAAAGATATTTGATTCAGTTAATAACATTCAAGCAACTTTTTACCAAACATGGCTCACCATTGAAAAATGCTCAATGAACATGGCAGTTTATAGGGTGTAAGCCAATCCTTCAATTGGACTTGGTTCAAGTTTGATAGTATTTGCAGTCTGCGTCATAGACATAGAGAATATTGCGGACAAATGCAACAAACGTTTCAAATCAATACAATCACAACTTCGACAGAATTTTTTTTGCTACAGGAGTCATGGGATGATCTGTGCCGGCGAAGTGGAGCAAATCACTTCTTCCAAAGCTTCATTTGGTGTTGGAATGTCTGGATTGCGATTGGCGATTCTATCCAAAGCTTCCAAGTTGAATTTGACGGGTTACGGGCTTGATCCGCGCCCCCAAAAACCGATATTGGCAATGAAAACGAAGGTTCCCCGTCTGGTAGACGCAGGGATGTGAATGGTTCATTCACTGATCAAGCCACTTGGCAAGCCATTGACTGGCGTGAGTCTGCGTTGTCCCACCTTTTCTTTTATGGTCTAATATGTCATCGGTTTTTCATTGATTTCTAGGGTTTTCATGATTCGAGAGCGGTTGAAAGCTTTGCTGGTCTCCGTTCTTGTTACTGTAGCCTTAGGGATCAAGCAAATTTATTTACCCATCAACCTACAAGTTGCAAGATGCGCTTACACCTTGAAAGGGGGGTGGTTTTGGCCGTTCATTTGTCTGATCAACAGGCTCGATTATGCTAATTAAAATGAAAAAAGGCTTGGATGTCCCCATTACCGGGGAACCCGAGCAGGTGGTGCATAGTGACGGGGGTGTTGCCAAGTCGGTTGCCCTGATTGGCTTGGATTTTGTTGGCTTGAAGCCAACCATGCAGGTTGCCGAAGGTGACCGGGTCAAGCTGGGCGATGTGCTGTTTTCCGACAAGCAATACCCTAGCGTGGTCTTTACTTCACCGGGTGCCGGTGTGGTGAAAGCAATCAACCGTGGTGCAAAGCGTGTATTCCAATCTTTGGTGATAGAACTGGATGGAAGCGATGAGGCGACATTCCAGTCCTATGCCGAGGCTGAGTTTGGCAATCTGACCGCCGAGCAAGTCAAGGATAATCTGCTTGCGTCTGGTTTGTGGACTTCGTTCCGCACCAGACCCTATAGCAAAGTTCCCAATCCTGAGACGACTCCACGGTCCATCTTCGTAACGGCTATGGATTCCAATCCTTTGGCTGCACGCCCGGAAATCATCATTCAAGAGCGTCTACAAGATTTCAGGAATGGCTTGGTCGTTCTCGCCAAATTGACCCAAGGCAAGGTTTTCCTGTGCAAGTCACCCAAGGCCAGCCTGTCGTGCGATGTTGCCAAAGTGGAAGTCGCTGAGTTTGAAGGGCCGCATCCGGCTGGTTTGCCGGGGACCCATATTCATTTCCTCGATCCGGTAGGCCCGACCAAAACCGTTTGGCATTTGGATTACCAATCCGTCATCGCCATTGGTGCGCTATTCACGACAGGGCGATTGAATGTGGAGCGTGTGGTTTCCTTGGCCGGTCCTTTGGTCAACAAGCCACGCTTAGTCCGTACCCGTGTTGGGGCAAACCTTTGTGATTTGGTGGAAGGGCAGATCGATACCAGCAAAGAAGCGCGGGTGGTTTCAGGGTCCATTTTGAATGGCCGTAAGGCTGAGGATTGGGCGACCTACCTAGGCTTCTTCCATAATCAAGTCTCCGTATTGGAAGAGGGGCGGCATCGCGATTTCTTTGGCTGGATCATTCCCAGCAAAGAAAAATATTCTTTCATGAACGTATTACTGTCCAGCCTCCCTAAGTTAAGGGGCAAGAAATTCTCGCTCAATACCAGTAAATTAGGCAGTCCAAGGGCTATCGTACCCGTAGGTGTCTACGAGGATGTCATGCCGCTGGACATATTGCCGACGCAATTGCTTAAGGCGTTGGTGATCGGGGACACCGATCAAGCCCAGTCGCTGGGTATCCTCGAACTGGATGAAGAAGACTTGGCGCTGTGCAGCTTTGTCGATCCAGGTAAGCACGATTTTGGCATCGCGCTTCGGCTGAATCTTACTCAAATCGAGAAGGAAGGCTAATGTCAATCAAAAGCACTAGAGCATTTTTAGACAAGCTGCACCCGCATTTTGCGAAGGGCGGCCGTTATGAAGTCCTGTATCCTGTCTTTGAGATGGTGGATACGTTTATTTTTTCCCCGGCGGATGTCACTGCTGGCAATACCCATGTGCGTGATGCCATTGATCTCAAGCGCGTCATGACTTACGTGTGGATAGCTGCGCTACCGTGCATGTTGATGGCCTTTTTCAACACGGGCTATCAGGCCAATAGTGCCATGCAAGCCATGGGGTTGACGGAAGCCCCCGGTTGGCGGGGTGCCATCTCAGGAATCTTCGGATACAACCCCTATAACCCGATTTCAGACTTGGTACACGGAGCCTTGTTTTTCCTGCCGGTTTACATTGTGACCTTGGCAGCGGGCGGTTTTTGGGAAGTTTTGTTTGCCACTGTGCGCAAGCATGATGTCAACGAAGGCTTTTTCGTGTCGTCGATTCTGTTTGCGCTGACGCTTCCGCCAAACATTCCGCTTTGGCAAGTCGCGTTGGGCATTTCCTTTGGCGTGGTCATCGGTAAGGAAGTGTTTGGCGGAACCGGCAAAAACTTCATGAACCCCGCTTTGACAGGCCGTGCCTTCCTGTACTTCGCCTATCCCTCTTTCATGTCCGGTGATTCGGTGTGGACGGCGGTGGACGGTTTTAGCGGTGCGACTTCCTTGGGTTTGGCCGCACTCGGTGGCGTGGACGCCATCAATCAAGCCGGGATTTCTTGGTTCAACACGTTCATCGGCATCGAACAAGGTTCAATGGGTGAAACTTCGGTGCTGGCTTGTTTGATAGGCGCTGCCTTCCTGATCTACACCCGAGTTGCCTCATGGCGCATCATTGCGGGTGTGTTTTTGGGGATGGTTGCCACTTCCACCTTGTTCAACTTTATCGGTAGCTCCACTAATCCGATGTTTTCCATGCCGTTTTACTGGCATTTAACTTTGGGTGGGTTTGCCTTTGGCATGGTTTACATGGCAACCGATCCAGTCAGCGCGGCACAGACGCAAGCGGGTCGCTGGGCGTTTGGATTCCTCATTGGCCTGATGACCGTACTCATCCGTGTGGTCAACCCGGCCTTTCCCGAGGGCATTATGTTGGCGATTCTATTCTCCAACATCTTTGCGCCTTTGATCGACTATGTTGTTGTTCAGGCGAACATTAAGAGAAGGGTGAAGCGAAATGCCTAATACCAATCAATCGCAAGTGTTGTCCGACAAATTTGCCGGACTGGTGGAAAAGGCGAAAGCATACGCCGAACATATCCTGTCGTTAGCCAATGACAGTTTTGAAAAAACTATCGCGGTTGCGTTTGCTTTGTGCCTAGTTGGTGCAGTACTGGTTTCTGGGTCAGCCGTGATCCTGAAGCCCTTGCAGGTTAGCAACAAAGCCGCCGACGAAAAAACCAACATACTGGAAGTGGCCGGCATGTTGGAAGAAAAAACCAATGTTGAGGAAGCATTCAAGAAGTTTGAGCCAAAAATCGTCGATTTGGAGACTGGCGAGTATGTGACTTCCATGAACCCCGAAACTTTCGACCAGCGCAAGGCATCCAAAGATCCGGCCTTAGGGGTCGAAATACCCACCGACAAAGATATCGCCAAGATCGGGCGTAAATCCAAATACGCCAAGGTCTACTTAGTTAAGGAAGAAGGCATAGTCAAAGCGGTCATCATTCCGGTTAGTGGTTATGGCCTTTGGTCCACGATGCATGGTTACATGGCTTTGGAACATGACGGTCAGACCGTGATAGGTTTGAACTTGTTTGACCAAGCTGAAACCCCCGGTTTGGGTGGTGAAGTGGTCAACCCGAAATGGAAAGCTTTGTGGAAAGGGAAAAAAGTCTACAAAGAGTCTTCAGAAGAGGGTAAAGAGTTCCAAAGCAAACATCACACCGAGGTTGGCGAACCTGTGCTGACTCTAGTGAAAGGTTCGGTCGACCCGTCCAAACCCGGTGCGCAGCATCAGGTGGACGGTCTGGCGGGTGCCACCCTGACCAGCAATGGTGTGAATAACTTGATCCGTTACTGGTTGGGCAGCGAAGGCTTCGCACCCTATTTGGCGAAATTCAGAGCACAAAGAGGCTAATACGATGCAAGCAGAAACCAAAAAAGTCCTGCTCGACCCGTTGGTCGACAATAACCCGATCACCTTGCAGGTGCTGGGCATTTGCTCGGCATTGGCGGTGACTTCCCAAATGTCCACCTCACTCATCATGAGTTTGGCATTGACCTTGGTGACGGCATTCTCCAGTGCCGGCATTGCTTTCATCCGCAACCATGTGCCGAGCAGCATCCGCATTATCGCGCAGATGGTCATCATCGCGTCATTAGTGATTGTCGTGGATCAATTGCTGAAGGCATTCGCTTATGACATCAGCAAGAAATTGTCCGTGTTTGTAGGCTTGATCATCACCAACTGCATCGTGATGGGACGCGCCGAAGCCTATGCGATGAAGAATCCCCCTCTGGAAAGCTTCTGGGATGGCATCGGCAATGGCTTGGGCTATAGTGCCGTACTGATAAGCCTTGCATTTGTCCGTGAACTGTTCGGTTCCGGCAAGATTTTGGGTTTTGACGTGATGCCCTTAGTCAAAGATGGCGGCTGGTACGTCCCCAATGGTTTATTGCTGTTGCCGCCGAGTGCTTTCTTCTTGATAGGCTTGTTGATTTGGGCAGTTCGCGCTTGGAAGCCTGTGCAAGTGGAAAAACCTGATTTCAGCATTAACCACGCAGCACATGGGGAGGCACACTAATGGAAGGCTTAATTAGTCTTGCCGTCAAGTCGATCTTCATCGAAAACTTGGCGTTATCCTTCTTTTTGGGAATGTGTACGTTCATTGCCGTTTCCAAGAAAATCAGCACGGCAGTCGGTTTGGGCATTGCGGTCATGATTGTGCAAACGCTGACTGTTCCAGCCAACAACCTGATTTACAGTAAATTGCTGAAGGAAGGGGCTTTGTCTTGGGCCGGGTTGACTGACACCGATTTGAGCTTTTTGGCGCTGATGAGTTGTATCGGTGTCATTGCGGCTTTGGTGCAAATCTTGGAAATGACGCTGGATCGCTTTTTCCCGGCATTGTACAACGCCTTGGGCATATTCCTGCCTTTGATCACAGTGAATTGCGCCATTTTGGCAGGTTCATTGTTCATGATCGAACGTGACTACAACTTCTCCGAAAGTGTGGTGTATGGCGTTTCTTCAGGTTTCGGTTGGGCATTAGCCATCACTGCCATGGCGGGTGTCCGCGAAAAGCTGAAATATAGCGACGTGCCTCCGGGTCTGCGTGGCTTAGGCATCACCTTCATAACCGCCGGGCTTATGGCTTTGGGTTTCATGGCCTTCTCCGGCATACAACTCTAAGGATAAAACACAATGTTGGAAATTATTCTGGGAGTCACATTTTTTACAGTCATCGTGATCGCCCTAGTGTTCGTGATTTTGGGTGCCAAGTCAAAATTGGTGGCCGAGGGCAATGTTGAGATAGAAATCAACCACGAAAAGAAAATTCATGTCCCAATCGGTTCCAAGCTGCTAACCGCACTGGCTGACAACAACCTGTTTGTGTCGTCTGCCTGTGGCGGCGGCGGAACCTGTGCCCAATGCAAGGTGAAGGTATCAGAGGGCGGCGGAGATATTCTGCCCACCGAATTGAACCACATCACCAAGCGTGAAGCGGCAGAAGGTGACCGTTTGGCCTGTCAAGTCACTGTCAAGCAAAACATGAAAATTCATGTGCATGATGAAGTGTTTGGCGTAAAGAAATGGCAAACTACAGTTCGCTCCAACCACAATGTCGCCACTTTCATTAAAGAATTGGTGCTGGAATTGCCGAAAGGCGAAAGCATTGATTTTCGTGCAGGCGGTTACATTCAAATCGAATGCCCTGCTTTCGATGCCAAATTTTCTGAATTTGACATTGAGGAACGTTTCCGCGACGAGTGGGACAAGTACAATTTATGGGCGATTCAGTCTGTGTTTAAAGAACCGGCCATTCGTGCCTACTCCATGGCGAATTACCCGGAAGAAAATGACATCATCATGCTCAATGTGCGTATAGCGACACCGCCACCGCGTATTGCCGATGCACCTCCGGGAATCATGTCTTCGTACATTTTTAACTTGAAACCGGGCGATAAAGTGACTATTTCTGGTCCGTTTGGTGAGTTCTTTGCTCGCGAAACCCAGAATGAAATGATCTTTGTCGGCGGCGGTGCGGGTATGGCTCCGATGCGCTCGCATATCTTCGACCAGCTTCGCCGGATCAAAACTGACCGCAAGTTGACTTTCTGGTATGGCGCACGTTCGCTACGCGAAATGTTTTATGTCGAGGACTTCGACATGTTGCAAGCCGAAAACAAGAACTTCACTTGGCACATCGGTTTGTCCGAACCCAAACCCGAAGACAATTGGACCGGTCATGTAGGTTTCATCCATAATGTTCTGTATGAAAACTACCTGAAGAACCATCCGGCTCCCGAAGATTGCGAATACTATCTCTGCGGACCGCCGATGATGAACTCGGCAGTCATCAAGATGTTGCTTGATCTTGGTGTGGAACGCGAAAACATCATGCTAGACGATTTCGGCGGTTAATTGCGATACCTTGGGGATAACATCGCTTGGAGCGATGTTATCCAAAGATAGTCAAACTGGATTCGTTGTTTTTGTAATATGCGAGGTTAAGATTTATGAAGCTAGGACCAATAGTAAGAGGATTGTTATCTTTTATTCCAGGCGCTAATGAGTTGTTACCAAAGCGAAAAAATGGTAGTGCTGACAGCTCAGAGGGTTGCTACTATGATTGGCTTAAACATCTTGGGATATTATATAGCAACGGTGTAACTAAAATACCAAATACATTTGCTGAATTAGGACCGGGTGATTCTTTAGGTGTGGGTTTTGCAGCCTTGCTATCGGGTGCAAATGTTTATTACGCCATGGATATATATAGTCATGCAAATACTGAAATAAATTTAAAAGTGTTTGATGGGCTAGTTGAGTTGTTTAAGGCGAGGGCACCTAGACCATGGCAGGGTTTTCCCAATATTGACGAATATTTAGATGAAAATCTATTTCCAAGTAAAATACTAACTGAAGAACTTCTAACTGCTACATTAGCAAATGATAGAATCCAACGAATACGAAAAGCAATTGAAAATCTGGGTACACCTCAGGGAGAAATACTAATAGAATACAAAGTACCTTACATGAATAGTAGTGTTATAGAGAAAGAATCAGTCGATTTGTTATTTTCGAATGCAGTGCTAGAGCATATCGAAGAACTTGATTTTACCTATAAAACACTTTATACATGGTTAAAACCGAATGGTATCATGACTCATCTGATAGATTTTGACTGTCACAATCTTACAAAACAGTGGAACGGCTATAGAAAAATTAATGAAATATTATGGAAAATTTTAGTCGGTAAGAAAATGTACTTGATAAATCGCCAGCCTGTTTCTGTGCATTTGGATTTAATCCAAAAAAATGGATTTAAAATCTTATGTAATTTAAAAAAATACAGAACAGATGGTATAAAAAGATCTGAGCTTGCATCGAAATGGAAAAATATATCGGATGATGATTTGACGTGTGTGGTAGCATTTATACAAGCACAAAAGTAAAGACTAAACTGGCTAAGCTATTGATTTTTCAATATCACCAAGCGTGAAGCGGCAGAAGGTGACCGTTTGGCCTGTCAAGTCACTGTCAAGCAGAACATGAAGATTCATGTGCATGACTAAGGGTTTGGCGTGTAGAAATGGCAAACTACAGTTCGCTCCAACAATAATGTCGCCACCTTCATCAAGGAGTTGGTACTGGAATTGCCGAAAGGCTAGACCATCGACTTTCGTGCGGGCGGTTACATTCAAATCGAATGCCTGCTTTCGATGCCAAATTTTCTGAATTTGACATTGAGGAGCGTTTCCGCGACGAGTGGGACAAGTACAATTTATGGGCGATTCAGTCTGTGTTTAAAGAACCGGCCATTCGTGCCTACTCCATGGCGAATTACCCGGAAGAAAATAACATCATCATGCTCAATGTCCGTATTTCGACGCCGCCACCGCGTATCGCCGACGCACCTCCGGGCATCATGTCTTCGTATATTTTCAATCTGAAACCCGGCGATAAAGTCACTATCTCTGGTCCGTTTGGTGAGTTCTTTGCTCGCGAAACCCAGAATGAAATGATCTTTGTCGGTGGCGGTGCGGGTATGGCCCCGATGCGTTCGCATATCTTCGACCAGCTTCGCCGGATCAAAACTGACCGCAAGCTGACCTTCTGGTATGGCGCACGCTCGCTACGCGAAATGTTTTATGTCGAGGACTTCGACATGTTGCAAGCCGAAAACAAGAACTTCACTTGGCACATTGGTTTGTCCGAACCCAAACCCGAATACAATTGGACCATTCATGTAGGTTTCATCCATAATGTTCTGTATGAAAACTACCTGAAGAACCATCCGGCTCCCGAAGATTGCGAATACTATCTCTGCGGACCGCCGATGATGAACTCGGCAGGGGTAACATCGTTTTAGCGATGTTATCCCTCGAACCGGCAAAAGAACAGGGAGCTTCGGCTCCCTGTTCTTTTGTCTGGACATGGTAGCTTAGTCGCCATAAACTGGATGCACAACGAGTAAACCAGGAATAACTTATGAAAGCAATTCAAGAACAAGAATGGCAAGCCTTTCCTGAGCAGGCCCAGCAGGAAGTCTATGATTTCTTTTTGTTTATCCGGCAGCGCTATGGTCAGTTAAGGGTAAATGCGAAGGACGGAAGCGACACAATAAGCTTTGCCAATCACAGGGCCAATACCATTAAAGAATGGTTAAGTGAACAAGAAGACGAAATATGGACGTAATAACTGGCGATATTGTGCTGTGTGAATTTTACTTTAGCGACTTAACCGCTACCAAGAAAAGACCGGTTATGGTGCTAAAAGCCGCTCTCCCCCACAATGACTTCGTTGGCTTGCCGTTTATTTGCCAATATTTCCAATGTTCGACGTGACTTGCGGGGAGCGCAGGGTATGCCGCCCTTCTACTGCTTAATTGGGAGTTTTCGGAGAGTGATGATGGTCAGGGGAATCTGGTGATTCCCACGCTGGACATCGCTATCGCGTTGAAGGAAATTATGCCAAACTGGAGTTTCTAGGCGATGGACAGGGTTAATGAACACTAACGCGAAGATAAAACGGGGGGTAATATACCAAAAACTTCCGTGGCTTATGCTTTTCTTGGGTTTGCTTGGAACTGTTTTTGTCAGCATTCAGGTCAAGGAAGCCATCGAAAGCGATTGGAAAAATGAGTTCGCTTTCACCTGCGATCAGGTCACCCTTAGAATCCAAGATCGACTTACCGCTTATGCGCTCGTCCTGCGTGGTGGTGCGGCCCTGTTTGCAGCGACAGGCACGGTTTCGCGGAATGAATGGAGGGCCTACATCGAGACGCTGCGCGTGAGCGGAAGTGTTCCTGGTGCACAGGGGCTCGGGTTTAATGTGCTCGTTTCAGCAGATGATCTACCCGCCCACATTGCGAGGATTCGCGACGAAGGATTTCCCGACTACACCGTTTTGCCGTCCGGCAAGCGCGCCTTGTATGCCCCCGTGGTCTTCATCGAACCCTTCCGCGACCGCAACTTGCGTGCCTTTGGCTACGATACTTACTCCGAACCGGTCAGGCGGGCCGCCATGGAGCAGGCGCGCGATACCGGCGAGGCGGCACTGACCGGCAAGATCGAGCTGGTGCAAGAGACCGGCGAGGATAAACAGGCGGGGGTGCTGATGTTTGAACCTGTCTATCACAGCGGTGCGGCGGTGTACACGGTCGCACAGAGACGGGCTGCGCTAATCGGTTGGGTCAGCAGCCCCTATCGCATGGATGATCTCATGTTCGGGATTCTCGGCAACTGGGAGAACCGCACAGGCCAAATCATTAATCTGAAAATCTTCGACGGACTTGCGGCAATACCGGCTAACCTGCTGTTTGAAAATCAACCGGGAATCCTCCCTTATTCGAATTCGCTGCTTCACCAATCAAGGAAAGTTAGCTTCCATGGACAGCAGTGGCTCCTGATCTATGATCGAAGAAAGGAATCCGCAGCCATTAGTTACGCCACGGCTTGGACAACCTTGGCCGGTGGCATTTTACTGAGCGGCCTACTGTTCGGCTTGCTGCGTTCGACAATCAACACCCATGCCAATGCCCACCGCATCGCCAGCCAACTGACCGAAGAGATCAGGCTTCATGGACTAGCGTTGCAGGAGAGCGACGAAAAAATCCATCTTCTGCTGAACTCCACTGCCGAAGCGATTTACGGCATAGACATGAAGGGTGACTGCACCTTTTGTAATGCCACTTGCCTCCGTCTGTTGGGATACCAACACCCTGATGAATTGTTCGGCAAAAACATGCATTGGCTTATTCACGGGAAATATGCAGATGGGAGTATCTTTCCGCTTGAAAAATGCCGAATTTTCATGGCATTCAACAGCGGTGAACGCATGCATGTGGACGATGAAGTGTTATGGCGGTTTGACGGCACGTTTTTCCCTGCTGAATATTGGTCGTATCCACAAATTCGCGACGGGGTGGTGGTGGGGGCTGTAGTCACCTTTATGGACATCACCGAGCAAAAACGCATGGAGGCATTGCTTGCACAATCGAAACAACTGCTGCTGACAGTTATTGACACCACGCCGATACGGATTTTTTGGAAGGATGCTAACTCACGCTTTCTCGGGTGTAATCTTGCTTTTGCCCAGGATGCCGGGATGGCCCACCCCAGAGAGTTGGTCGGCAAAGACGATTATCAAATGCCTTGGGCGGCACTGGCTGACCGTTATCGTGCCGATGACCGGAGCATCATGGAGTCTGGCATAGGCAAACTATCCTATGATGAGCCATTGACCGGCCCGGGCGGAAAAACCATTTGGATTCGTACCTCCAAGGTACCGCTCCTAAATGCGGAGCACAAAGTCTGTGGAATAGTGGGGGTGTTTGATGACATCACAGCACGCAAGCAGATCGAAGAAGAACTGCGCATCAGCCAGGATATGTTGAATATGATTTGCACGTCGGCACATGACGGAATTCTCATGCTCGACGAAGACGGCAAGGTCGCATTATGGAGTGACGCAGCCGCACGGATATTCGATTTTACCCGCGAGGAGATTCTCGGGCACGCTATGCACGACTTCGTGGTTCCCCATAGCTTCCGGGTAAGCTTTCATGAAAACTTCCAGCATTTTCAGCAAACTGGTGAAGGCAGATTGATTGGCAAAACCTTCGAGACCTTCGGGCTGCGCAAGAATGGCAGTGAAATCCCCTTGGAAATTTCACTGTCTTCGGTGCGGACGGGGCGTGGCTGGTGTTCGATCGGCATCGTGCGCGATATCACTGAACGCAGGCAATTGCTGAACCAGATCGCCCGGCGTGAGGCGGAGCTGAGGGCCACGCTATATAGCATTGGCGATGGGGTGATCGCACTGGATTGCAACTATTGCGTGGCGCTGATGAATCCGGTCGCCACGCAACTGAGCGGGTGGAGCGATGCGGAAGCCCAAGGCAAGCCCATTGATGAGGTGCTATGCCTGCATGATTTGAAGACACAAACCCCGGTTTGCGTTCCTGTCGCAGGGGTGCTTCAGGCGGAGTCAGCATGCAGCGTGGATTTTCGCCTGCTGTTGGTCTCCCGCGATGGCACCCACCGCATCATTAGCCATTCTGTCGCGCCAATCCTTGACCCTAATGGCAAAATAACCGGCATTGTGGTGGTCATCCGCGATTTGACTAGCCTAACGGAGAGGGAACAAACCCTGCACAATCAATCAGCCATTATTCAAACGTTTGAGGGTTTTGCGGCACTTGCTGACAGGGAATTCAGGCTCATCTTCATCAATCAGGGGGGAAGTAGGATGCTCGGGGCCAGCGGATCGGATGCGCTACTGGGCAAAGACTTAGCTGAGTTTACCCAATTATCAAATTTTTTGAGTGCGGCCAACGATTTGTCCACAGCGGAGGATGATACTACACCCCTATGGAATGGGGAAAACTTACTGCGGCGCATTGACGGCAGCACAATTCCGGTTGCTCAAACCCTCTTCACCATCCGAGATAGCGATGGGGACCACAAGTTTATCGGTGTCATCATGATGGATGTTTCGCCCATGAAAGCCATGCAGGAGCAATTGCTGCTGAGTGAAAAGCTTTCAGCCATGGGGCGGATCTTGGCAGATGTGGCGCACGAACTCAACAACCCTCTCGCGATTATTATCGGCAGGGTCGAACTCATGCTTAGCCAAATGGCCCAACCGCTGTCGCCGGTAGGGAAAGGGCTTGAATCGGTATTGCAAGCTGCCCGACGCTGCAAAAACGTATTAAGCAATCTACTTGCCTATCGTCCTATCATCGAAGAAAAGAAAGATGTCATCAATATCCCCTATTTATTAACCGAGGCAATTGGTCATGCCCGTTTCCAATTTGACATGAGTTCCATTGACATAGTGACTAACTACCATATAAGCAATGTTGAAGTTGTAGGCAACAAGCATTTCTTGCTTTCCGTCTTTATCAATATTTTCTGCAATGCCACGCAGTCCATCAATGATAAGGGCAGCCTTCGCATTACCGTGGCAGCGCAGGATAAAGCCCAACTAGCCATAGAAATCGAGGACACCGGCGTTGGCATGAACGAAGCACAATTAAGCGAACTATTTCAGCCATTCCATTCCGAATGGGGCGATGGCCGGGGTAACGGACTCGGCCTAAGCATCAGCCGTGGTATAATCGAAACCCACGGGGGGGAAATAAGGGCTGAAAGCCAAGGCGAGGGGAAAGGGGCTAAAATTACGATTTTGCTGCCATATAGAATGGGCCGGGAAATCCTCGGCGAAAGCGAAGCATGTCATTGATCAGTGGTGAACGACACATGAATCACGAACGCAAGGGTAATAAAATACTCATAATTGATGATGAAACTGATCTTCGGGATCTGATAAAAGATGTCTTGGAAGAAGAAGGGTATGAGGTATTCTGCGCTTCCAACGGTGCAGACGGAATTTTGCTCAATGAAACAATAAACCCAGACTTAATTGTTCTTGATCTGCGTATGCCTGGAATGGATGGGATCGAGACTTTGCAAAATATCCGAAAAAATGACGATAAAGTCATTGTTGTCATCCTCACAGGCTATGGATGCCCAGATACAATCAGGGATGCGGTTAACCTAAATGTCAGTGAATACTTAAGCAAGCCTTTTGAAAATAGGGA